>DJUJ01000088.1 GCA_002438345.1 Paenibacillus sp. UBA6285 | reverse complement strand
CAATCCGAACAATGGATACGAAATCGACAAGGTGTTGTTAGACGGTACCGCTGTGTCGGTGACCGGAGACGTGTATACGGTTGCTAACATAACTGCCGACCATACGATCAATGTTACGTTTAAGCGAAAAGACACGGGTGGCGGGAACAGTAACCCTCCGACGAGTGGTGGGAACAGTAGTATCCCATCTACTGGTGGTACAGTCAATGGAAATACCGATGCTCATATACTTGTAGTGAAAACGGAAGATCTTACTTCTCCAGCCTCCAACGGAGTCGTGACGATCGCAGCCAAGGATAAAGAGAAAATTGTACTTCCTGCCAATGCAGCCGAACTGCTCGGACATCATCAATTAGTCATTCAAACGGGTCCATTCACGTTGGACGTACCCGCTGAATTACTTAAACAGTTGACGGATAAATTGTCCGCAGAAGATAAACGAAACAGTACGATAGAGTTAATCATGACTCTCTTATCCGAATCCGATGCTAACAACCTTCTAGCGATAAGGCAGTCTTCCACGCATGCAAAAATTAAAATTTCCGGTAATGTGATCAATTTTAGCTTATCGATTGTCGGAAAAGATGGTAGAGTGACAAGCTTGAACAGCTTCGATAAACCGATGACGATTCGTTTCAAAGCGGATCCTTCCTTAAATCCGAAACTGACTGGCATTTACTATTTGGCAGACAACGGTACGCTGGAATATGTGCGAGGCACGTTTATTAACGGAGAATGGGTGGCCGATATTCACCATTTCAGTAAATATGCGGTGCTCGAATTCAAGAAATTATTTACCGATGTTAAGTCCACTCACTGGGCGGCCGATGCGATCGAACAGCTAGCGGCGAAGCAATTTATTGAAGGCACTAGTGCGGCAATGTTCGAGCCAGAGCGTTCTATAACACGGGCCGAATTTACGGCGATGCTTGTCAAAGCGTTGAACCTGACATTAGTGGGCGAATCGAAATTTACGGATATATCGAAGGGTGCCTGGTACGAGGGAGCTGTTTCCATGGCGGTCAAAGCAGGCATTATTAAAGGAATTAGCACAACGTCTTTCAATCCCGATGCTAGAATCAAACGCGAAGAAATGGTCACTATGATGATGCGGGCGTATGTTATCTTGAAAGATGTCAAGTTGAACGGAAAAACGGCTTCTTCCTTTACCGACGAATCCGCTGTGGCAGCCTGGGCGCTTGAGTCAGTAAGAGCGGCGGCAGCACTTCATTTAATTAACGGTCGAGAAGCAAACAAATTCGTTCCGAGCGGGATCACTTCCCGTGCAGAAGCAGCAGCTTTGCTCAATAGAGTTATACAGTAGCCGGGTAAACCCCCAATTTCTATATTGGGGGTTTACAAGTAATAATTTTACTTTGATGTGACGCGGAGAACCGAAGGAGGCAACCCGATGAACGATATGGAAATCAAGGAACTTCAGCAAGCAGATGCGCCGGAACTGAAAGAAGGCGTCCACGGTTACAGCAGCGAGACGAATTGGGTGAAGCCGGAAAATCCAATTACGCTGGAAAGTTTGGAATGGTTCAAGGATCAGAAATTGGCCCTAATGATGCATTGGGGACCTTATTCGCAGATCGAGGTCGAGTCATGGATTCTCAGCGACGAAGACGGTGATTGGGCGCGTAAAGATGTCGACTGGACGAGCGACTACGAAGAGATGAAGCGCGAATATTTCGGACTCAACCGCACATTTAATCCGTTCCGCTTCCAGCCGGAGCTATGGGCGGAAATCGCTGCCGAAGGCGGGTTCAAATATTTGATTTTTACGACAAAGCATCACGACGGATATTGCATGTGGGACACACATACGACGAATTACCGAATTACTGGCTCCGAAACGCCGTTTCATGCACATCGCTATGCCGACGTTTGCAAGCATGTGTTTGACGCTTTCCGCAGCAAGGGGCTTGCGATCGCCGCATATTTCTCGAAGGCGGATTGGCAATCGCCGTATTACTGGGCGCCAGGAATGGAGCGGGGCAGCAATACGTGGAGAGGGCCTTCGTACTCCCCCGAGGAATATCCGTGGCTGTGGGAGCAATTCGTCGATTTCACCCATGAGCAAATCATGGAGCTGATGAGCCGTTACGGCCGGATCGATATTTTGTGGCTGGATGCGGGCTGGGTAAAAGATAGTGACCAGGTAAAGCAGGACATTCGGTTGGGTGAGGTCGTCGAGCGCGCCCGTCAAACGCAGCCGTGGCTACTATCCGCGGATCGTACAGTCGGAGGGCCTTACGAAAATTACGTGACGCCGGAGCAAACGATTCCGGAGCGTCCGCTGAACGTGCCGTGGGAAAGCTGCATTACGATCGGCACACAGTGGGCTTTCAAATACGATGACCAGTATAAATCAGGGAGAGAGCTCGTTCGCATTCTGATGGAAGTCGTATCAAAAGGCGGCAATTTGGCGCTTAACGTAGGTCCTCAGCCCGACGGACGATTGCCGGCTGGGGCGGTTAAGAGTATCAATGAGTTGGGCGCATGGATGAAGGTTTATGGTGAAGCGGTATACGGCACACGCGTGTGCGGGCCGTATTTTGCCGGTTCCTGCGCGTTCACCTCGAAAGGGAATACCGTATACTGTACGTACTTGTATGAAAGCGCAGATGAAGCCGTAGCCAAGATCGTTCATATTCCTTATCAGGAGCCCGTTTCAGGCATCGAGCTTGTCGGAAGCGACGCTTTGCTGAAGGTTGAGCGTACGCCGGAAGGAATCTCGATCACGCTTCCGGATTGCGAATTGAACGGGCAGGCTCCGATCGCCCATGTTTTCCGCATGCAGAAGGGCGAGGAGGCAAAGTGAATGATAAGATTCTTAGCTTTAAGCTAAAAATAGGCCAGTTGCTTCAGCGTTGGGGCTAGGGAATTTCTAATTGTTCAAAATCATGTATCATTATACGATGGGGCCTGTGGGCAATAATACGAGCGCAGCAGCAGAGAAAAAGAGTAGCCGGATGACAAGTACATGTTCGAACGCCTACCCGCGTAAATCGCGGGTTTTTTCCTTTGTCAGCTTATATTCTTGTCAGAAATCATTGTCAAGAATATGTACCGATTGCCGATTCTCGAAAAAGGATTATGCTAAGGAAGGGGATACCGACAATGGACAACCCTGCTTCTTAGGCTTGCTATGTTAAACACCAACATGAGCCAATGGGCTAGGGCCAGATTATAAGTGGAAATTATTTTCACTTTTATGATTGCATCTTCCTTGCCTTTTTGTTATATTTGATATTAACAAAATGTTAATATCAAAAAGTTACTAACAGTAAACTGAATGGTGAAGGTTCGGAAATTTAATGAAAGGGAGAGGATGAAAGTGGATAAAACATGGGGTGGCTGGAATCTGTTTGAAATCGTATGGCTAGTTTTGTTTACCTCTATTGCTGTTGCGTTTACGGTTATTTCTAAAGATTCCTTATTCGGTTTTACGGTCTTTATCACCGGGGTGCTGTGTGTGGTGCTCGCGGCGAAAGGAAACCTGATGAGTTATGTTTTCGGAATGTACAATACCATCGGTTACGCATACTTGGCTTACATAAACGGTTTGTTTGGAGAGGTCATGCTGAATTTGTTATTCTTTGTTCCTATGAATGTCGTTGGTTTCTATATGTGGAAAAACAACCGCCAAGACGGCAAACTATCCATGCGACAGATGGATCTTAAGTGGCTGTTCCTTGTCGGAGCGGTCTGCGTAATAGGCTGCCTGCTACTGGGATTCGGGCTATCGTTCATCCCAGGACAGAACTCGCCTTATATCGATGCTATTACGACGGTATTATCCATCGTGGCTACCTTTTTAATGGTCAGAAGATTCAAGGAACAATGGCTGGTCTATATTGTTTTGAATATGTTTACGGTGCTGTTGTGGGTGATTCGGATGCTGGAAGGCAGTGGCGAGGGGTTGCTGATGATCGTCATGTGGAGTGCGTATCTGGTTAACGCGGCATACGGCTATTACAATTGGAATAAAGGGGCTAAGGAGGTGTCGGCATGAAGACGCTTGGATTAACGCTGGGGAAGTTTGCCCCGTTGCATAAAGGACATCAATTCATGATCGAGACGGCGTTGCAAGAGGTCGACGAATTGATTGTGGTAATCTACGAAACGACGGTGACCCCGATTCCGCTTCATATCCGAGCGAACTGGATCCGCAAGCTCTATCCGACGGTCCGGGTAATCGAAGCTTGGGACGGTCCAGACGGGTATTCGAACGATCGGGAGCATGAGATTCGAGAGGAGCAGTATATTCTGGGGCTGCTGAAGGGCGAGCAAGTGACGCATTTTTACTCCAGTGAGTTTTACGGCGAGCATATGAGTGTCGCTTTAGGTGCGGCGGACCGGCGGGTGGATGAAGCCCGTGAGCGGGGGCCGATTTCGGCCACGATGGTACGTGTCGACCCTTATAAATACCGCGGATTTGTAAGTGATGTCGTGTATAGGGGTTTAATCACGAAAGTGGTTTTTGTGGGAGCGATGTCGACTGGCAAATCTACAATCACCGAAGCGCTGGCGCGGCGGTATCGCACAACCTTTGCAAGCGAATATGGGCGTGATTACTGGACCGAGCATCAAGTAGATCGCAGAATCAGCCTAGAAGCGTTCGATGAGATCGCTTTGGGCCATATCGAACGTGAGGAGCAAGCGCTGCTGGAAGCTAACCGATATCTCTTTGTCGATACCAATGCAATTACCACATATATGTTTGCATTGGATTACCACGGCCGGGCTCCTGAGTGCTTAGCCCGGATCGCATTAGAAAACGCGCAGCGCTACGATCTATTTTTCCTGTGTGACGATGATATTTCTTACGAGGATACATGGGACCGTAGCGGGGGTCAGAAGCGGCATATTTTTCATAAGCAAATCATTGCGGATTTGAAAGAGCGGCGGATTCCCTATATCACGTTACGAGGAAACCTAGAGGAACGAATGCACAAAGTAAGCGAGGTCTTGGCAAAGTTCGAGCCCTATCGGAACTATTTCGGAGAGTTGTATGGCTAGAATAAAGAACAAAGGAGGCAAGGACACATGAATTTGTTGGATCGCGATGGACTTACGGAACGTCAATTTTTTGAGCAGTACCGTGCCGGGGATTTCGAGCGGCCTTCGGTGGCGGCGGACATGGTCATTTTCACCGTCACGAACACGGAGGCGGACAGCTACCGCAAGCTTCCGGAAAAAGAGCTGCGAATTCTGCTCATTCGGCGGGGAGGTCACCCGTTCCTGGGCAATTGGGCGCTTCCGGGCGGCTTCGTCCGGCCGGACGAGACGACGGAGCAGGCGGCGGTGAGGGAGCTGCATGAGGAAACCGGCGTGGATGACGTATATTTGGAGCAGTTGTACACCTTCAGCGATGTTGGAAGGGACCCTCGTACCTGGGTGATGAGCTGCAGCTACATGGCCTTAATCAACAGCGATCAGGTACAGCTGAAAGCAGGAGATGACGCTGCCCTAGCTGCCTGGTTCAAGGTAACCTATCGGCTTCTGCGCGAGCGGAAAGAGCTTATTGAGGATGGGTATGTGAAAACGAAGGAATATGAGCTCAAGCTAAGCAGCAATGAAGAAGAGTTTACGGCAGTTGTGGGTCGGACGATGACGTCAAAGTTGGCCTCTACGTCAACAGCATACTCCATCGTATCAAATGACGGATTGGCTTTTGATCATGCGAAGATAATCGCTTGCGCTATTGAGAGACTGCGGGGAAAAGTGAATTACACCGATATTGTGCTACACTTGATGCCGCATCTCTTCACTTTGACGGATCTGCAGCAGGTTTACGAGGTGATCTTGGACAAAGAGCTGCTGAAAGCCGCATTCCGGCGTAAAGTAGCGGATCTCGTAGCGGAGACCGATCATTATACTGAAAATGCGGGACACCGTCCTTCCCGCTTGTATCGGAGAAATATGGAGGAATATCAATGATATACAATATCGAGCAGTTAAGAAAAGCTTATATCGCGGGCAAAACGTTCAAGTTTGTGTTCTTCTGGGGCCATACACCGCCAAAGCACGACGGCGTCGACAAAAGCTGCTTCAGCCAATGGTGGATGAGTCCTTTCGTGGTAGAGGGGATCGAGTATTCCTGTGTCGAGCAGTTTATGATGTCCGAGAAAGCAAGACTGTTTGGAGATGACGAAATGTTGGACGCGATCCTTAAAGCTAAGCATCCCAAGGAGATGAAAGCCTACGGGCGTGCAGTAAGAAACTTCGAAAATGACACTTGGGATAAAGAATGCTATGACATTGTCAAAAGAGGAAATATAGCCAAATTTTCGCAGAATCCGAAGCTTGGCGAATATCTCAAGTCAACGAAAAACCGTATTCTCGTCGAAGCTAGCCCACAGGATCGCATATGGGGAATAGGCATGAGCCAGTCCAATCCGGATGCGGAGAATCCCGTAAAATGGCGGGGTAGGAACCTACTTGGATTCGTGCTGACCGAAGCGAGGGACGAATTGCTGCGGGATTAACTTCTACCGGAATTGTTATTGATGAAAGAAGGGGGGGTTCCTGACATGACTCAAAACGGAATTGTAATGGTTGTAAGTGTTTCGATTATACGTGAAGAAACGGTACTGATGATCAAAGAAAACAAAGCATCTGTTAAGAATAAGTGGAACTTCCCGTCCGGCAGAATCGAGTGTGGTGAAGATATTCTAGATGCAGCACGTAGAGAAGCAAAAGAAGAAACCGGTTATGATGTGAGACTTACAGGCACAACAGGCATTTATAATTTCATAAGCAGTTCAAATCATCAGGTTATTTTATTTCATTTTATTGGTGAAATTATTGGGGGCTCCCTTCTTCTGGATACAAGAGAGATAATTGATTCTAAGTGGTCATCACTTCGGGATTTGCTGATTCCAGAATTAATTGAGTTACGTGATAAAGAAGTTATTAAACAAATAGTCGAAAATCTTATCTCTGAAAAAGAGTTCCCATTAACATTATTCAATAATAAATTTAGAGTTTAGGTCTTAAACTCC
>DJUJ01000136.1:3481-26672 GCA_002438345.1 Paenibacillus sp. UBA6285 | reverse complement strand
CTCTTTCACATCAAGAAATCGCTAATTTGATTGGTGCGAGCAGAGAAGCGGTTACTGTGGCATTGCAAGAATTGGTGAAAGCTGAAGTGATTCAGACAGGGTTCAGAACTATACTTATCCATCGTGATAAGGTTTTGGAAAGAAATTCATAAAGATTATGAGTTGTAAATGAGATTACATCTTTATTTTTAGAAATACCCGATCCTAGATATAACAAGAAGGTTATCCAAGCCTTTAAAATCATAGGTGAAGGGACGATTTCTATGGAGCATAGGAAGGGAGCTCGAAAGGTTAGCGATATTCCCGCTGAGGTTCTAGAGCTATTGCATAAAGGACAATTACAGACTGTAAATCTAACGGAATGGCTTGCTGTGGATCATCTTGTGCTGTTGGAAAATGTGCTGGACGAGCTAGGTTTTGGGCAGGAATCCAAACCTATTTTACATAGGCTGCGCGATTCATCGGAAAAGAAAATAATGAAGCTCATACCGGCTATCGCGCGGGAGTGGCAACAGGTATTGGACTGCAAATCGGAAGTGGAACAATCCCGGGTATTCACAGCTTTAGCGCAGCATCGTTCCGATAGTGTTCGCTGCTGGGCTGCTTATATGGTTGGTCAGAATCCACAATGGAGTCTAGATCAAAAACTAACAGCAATACGTCCTTTTGCAGCTGATGATCATTTTGGGGTGCGTGAGATTTCTTGGATGGCTTTAAGGGAATCGGTGATTGCAGAGTTGAGCGAATCCATTGCATTGTTAGAGGACTGGGTTCATGATCAAGATACGAATATTAGGAGATTTGCGATCGAATTGACACGACCACATGGGGTATGGGCGAAGCATATTATAGCGCTCAAAGAAAATCCAGCGATTGCACTTCCGCTATTAGAACCACTTAAGTCTGACCAGGCAAAATACGTTCAGGATTCTGTAAGCAATTGGTTAAATGATGCTAGTAAAAGCAATCCAGCATGGGTACGGCAAATCTGTGACAACTGGTTGATAATTTCGGATACCAAGGAAACGAAGCGGATTGTAACCCGAGCTACAAGGAGTATTACTGATCAACGTTGAAATTAAGGCATCATTTTAGGATGGAAGAAGAAACGCCAAACACTATGGGCAAGTGGCTCCTGTATTCAGCAGGAGCCCTTTTTAGTGCAGAATGGCGGGATTTGGATTGATGAGTCAATGCGATAAACGAGAATAAATTGTTTTTATGTGAAAAGTGAAAGGTGAAAAAGTGGAAATTATGTTAAGATTATAGGATACGCGTGATTTTGGATTAACATGATAGTCTAAAACCATAATAGAAAATTAGGAGCGGTAATTTGAGAAGACAAAAACCAATGACAATGGAAGAATTGATGAATGAGTTACAAGGTCAGAAAACGAATCAAGAAGATCCCAATCAAGTATCTTTAGAGAAGTTGTTCAATGAAGATTTCATGAGTAAGTATTCCAGTTGCAAGAGTTTCAACGAGTTTTTAATCAAAGGGAACTTTCAAGTAAAGACAGAAGAAGATGTCGATAACATACCTGATGAACTTTTTGATCGTCATGTTGTTAGGGAGACGGAGTTTGCTGATTGGAAATCTATGTTGGAAACAGCAAATAGGGAATACATCCGTATATCATAAAACAACATGTAGAAAAAAAGTTCCCTTAACGGGACGGCCCCCGTTTGTGATACGGGATTAAAACACCTTACAAGTTTAAGTAGCCAGTCACCGGAAATCCATCGGTGACTGGTTATTTAGTTTCGCATGAATCCGAATTGAGTTAGATGCTGACACCTATGTATCATGTGATAAAGTCTTGATAATCAACAATCCAAAGAGTTATCTCGTTTCAATTTCTCAAGTTGCCATGATACATGTCCCCCCCCTAAGCCGACGAGATTCAGGTATCTATCCTGTTTTTCGCTCGGCTTTTTCTTTTGACAAGAATTTTGGATTTTCGGGGTAAGTGCGAGAATGATCAACGCTACAACCTATTTTATTCGTTTATACTCAGTGTTTCGTCCATACACTTTCCTTCTTTGGTCACGAATGGTCGAACAAGTGAAAGCAAGTCCCCATTTTAGAAGACTATGTAACCAATTTTCAACCATTTTAGGTGGAACCGAGCATGAAATTACAAAGGGGCCGGTTTGTTTTGTCACTAGAAACAGGAAAATAAACGCCTCAATTTTAGGAAGAAGTACCACATCTCCATTGGTCCGTTATCAATTGTTCTCGTTTGAATCACTGGACAGTTCAGGTCGCGCACTGTGTTTAGGGGAAACGGCCCTTTTCCAGAATCAAGTCAATCGATTGCTGTCAAACCTTCGCAGGAACGGGATCAAAGTAACAGCAGTCCATAATCACTGGCTGTTTGAGAATCCACGGCTTATGTATATTCACTGGGAGTCGATCGATAATCCCGTTGCATTTGCAAGAAAAGTAAAACGTTCGATTGCCTTCTTAGGTTAATGATGAGGAATTATCTGCAATTCTTATCTCCCTAAAAGTGGGTTTTAGTGTTAATATATAATTCGAAATCTTACTGTAGACATTTCATGGGATCGGCGGTTACTGGTTTTCTCACTGGACACTCGACACATGTGGAAACTATCGCTCTGCTGAGACGTATAACATCAGTATTGATAAGAAATAATTAAACTTTAACGAGCCCTACCTGTGGCAACGTCAGAAATTATTTATGCATCAGGATCTGTGCTTATTAGGAAAGTGGGGCAATAAGAGAATGAAGTTTTTAGGAGCAGGTACTTTTATTCTATATAGCATCGTTACAGGAGGGATTGTTGGGCTTTTCGTATGGAGCTTTCTCGCTATTCTTTCTGTAACGACTCGCTTTTTATGGGTTGATTTGCCGAATGTAATTGATATTGGATATTGGACACTAATCGTGAGTGTAGTTGGCGGTATTTTGATAGGTTTATCTCAAAAGTACCTTGGTAATTATCCGCGATTAACAGATGCNNCAAGAATTCAAGCAAACAAAAAGAATTGATTACAGATCAGTGTTTAAGGGCGCCATAATTGCAATTTGTGTACTTTCTTTTGGAGCCAGTCTTGGTCCCGAGGCGGCTTTGGTCGGGATTGTAGGAGGCCTTTCTACGTGGGCAGGAGATGTTTTGAAATCATTAGTAAAGAAAAAATCTGTATTAAATGAACATGGAGATATCATCATCGAATATAGTATTGAGACAACAATGGGTATGGTTTTTAGGGCGCCGCTATTTGGAGTTAGTACATTGTTTGAAGATAATAAAGAATCAAGGTATATTAAGCTAATAAAGACAATTGTATATTCATTAACTACTGCCGCACNNTAGATAACAGACAATTTTCCATAGCGGACTTTGGTACACCAACATTAGGCGGATATGAAATATTAGCTATAATTCCGCTGATCCTTTTAGGAGTATTGCTTGCAAAATTATATGAATTATTTAGTCATAG
Organism: Paenibacillus sp. UBA6285; assembly: GCA_002438345.1. Classification (GTDB taxonomy): domain Bacteria; phylum Bacillota; class Bacilli; order Paenibacillales; family Paenibacillaceae; genus Paenibacillus_AQ. The sequence continues at coordinate 23,203 of DJUJ01000136.1, read as the reverse complement.
TGCCCAAAAAGTACTTAAACCACTTGAAAATTATAAAGTCATTAGAGCTGTTATTGGCGGGATAGTACTAGGATTAGTCGGTACGATTCTCCCTATTACTTTATTTTCGGGGGAGCATGAGTTAACCGAATTAGCTGCTAAGTGGACCGGTATGTCAGCTTGTTTATTATTGGTAATAGGTATTTTAAAGCTATTTTTAACTGAATTTTGTTTAGCCTCTGGTTGGCGTTGAGGACATATCTTTCCTATTATTTTTGCAGGGGTAAGCATAGGCTATGGAATTGCGTCGTTATTCTCGATAGATCCGGTAACATCCATTGCCATAGTCACTACATCTCTAACCAGTGCAGTACTCCGGAAGCCGCTGGCAGTTTTGTTGCTTTTAATCATGATCTTCCAAGTGAAGCTGTTTATACCTATGTTAATTGCAGCATATTTGCCAGTGTATTTATTAAAGCTGAAACGGGGATAACTTAAGGTTACTCTCTGGGGAAAACTTAAATTTGTAAGTTAGTATTAGCTGAATTCAGCCACATCTTTGTTTATTTTACTGTCAGTACTCGATACGTGTGGAGTGCTTGTTGGTTCGCAATGTCTAGATGAGATGTGACAGTATTGCTCAAACAAAGTAGAGAACCGTAACTGTTGTCATCATCATTGGTAAACCTGGTATGAAATACGATAGCAAGGCTCTTATGCATGTTGCATGGAGCCTTTTTTGTGCGTTCGCCAAAAGTAGTTATATTACACATACTCCAGATCTATAATTCAACACTATCGGGAAGAGGGCTTCGTTTCTGAGGGAACTTCTAATATCCGTCGGCGGAGGATAAGCATTCGTAAGCAAGTAGGATGGAGATATGAACACTACCCTAGCCTCCATACCTAGACATCAGACTATTGAATGTGATGTATGCTTCAAGTTTAAGAAACTTTAAGAATTATATAGTCAATCTATTAAGCTTCTTCCTGTAGTATTGATTTTAGTAATCTACAGTAACAAAAGGAGGAAGTGGTAACTTGGATGCAAGTAACAAAATAAAAAAAGGATTCCTGATTGCGACCGTTGTTTTACTTTTAGTTCCCGCTCTGTTTATTTTAAAAGGATACTTTGACGGGGCTTTTAGCTCTATGTCAGCATCTCAAATATATATCGGGCAGCTTGGTTGGTGGGGACCCATTACGCTGACACTCTTCCAGGCACTTCAAGTAGTAGTACCAGTCCTTCCGGGCTGGTTAGGATGCGCTGTGGGAGCGGTAGTGTTTGGACCTGTCGTGGGATTCATTTGTAATTTTATTGGAATTAGTGCAGGGTCTATTGCCGCTTTTTGGCTTACCAGAAAATACGGCGTTAAACTTGTAAAGAGTATCATTAAAGAAGAAAAATATGAGAAGTACGCATGCTGGATCAGCAATAAAAAAAGTTATTCGCTGACGCTTTGGCTCATGATCTTATTACCGTTTGCACCGGATGACTTTTTCTGCTTTTTTTCAGGTTTGACTAAGATGAGCGCAAAAAAATTTACATGGATTATCATTACCGCGAAGCCATGGTGTATTTTACTGTACAGCATATTTTTCGGCGTTTTCGCATTGAATTGAGGAGGAACATATGATTGGTTATTATAACTACACAGTAGTGCTTACTTATTTAGGAATGCTGATTTCTTTCGCAGGGATCATGAATGCATTGAATGGAGATGTAAAAGGCGCGGTGATCTGCCTTATCCTTTCGGGAGTTTGTGATATGTTTGATGGGAAAATTGCCAGCACCAGAGCCAGGACGAGCTCGGAAAAGCGCTTTGGTATCCAGATTGATTCGTTAAGCGACTTCCTTAGTTTTGGTGTATTGCCCGCGGTCATTGGATATTGCCTTAACCAGGTAAGCAAGGGCTACTTTTATATCGCATGTATTTATGTATTGTGCGCCTTGATCCGCCTTGCCTACTTCAATGTGAATGAAGAAGAAAGACAGAGAGATACTACGGCTGCAAGATCAACCTATCAAGGACTTCCAGTAACGACAGCAGCAATCATCATCCCTGTAACTTATGTAATAAGTTCGATGATGAATCAATCCTTCGTATATTCTGTCGGATTAGCTTGTATGGCCATATGTTTCTTGCTTCCGATAAAAGTTAAAAAGCCGAACAGGAAGGGGAACATGATCATCGGAATTGCCGGATCTATTGAACTTGTTCTCCTTATGATAGGAGTTGGAGGGTATTAAAGATTTGCTTGAAGATCATAGTCAGGTATCATAGATATAGTTACATTGATAATAGCTCGATAAGGAAAAAAATTATCTGCAAGAGAGAAAGGTAATTATCATGGATCAAAAAAATATTTTAATCGTTGACGATCACCCGGAAATCCGTGAAATACTCAGAGTTTTATTAAGAAGTGGAGGATACCATGTCATCGAGGCAGTGAATGGAACAGAAGCTTTGGAACTGCTGAATCAATCGATTGACCTCGTTATTTTGGACATTATGATGCCGGGGATATCGGGATTAAAAACCTGTGAAAAGATCAGAGAAGACTATAATGTTCCTATTCTTTTTCTGACCGCCAAAACACAGGACTCTGATAAATCGATGGGCCTTCTGATGGGTGGGGATGATTATCTTGCGAAACCCTTTTCTCATTCTGAACTGACAGCAAGGGTAANNACCATGAGTATAAGGGAAAAGATACTGTCGAACGCGATCATTATTTAAGAATTGCTGACATGCAAATCAATAAGGACTTTAACGAGGTTTTCCTTAACGGTGAGGAAATAAATCTGACCGAAATCGAGTATCAGATCCTAAGGCTGATGGTAAGTTACCCTAGGAAGATTTTCTCGACACAAATGTTATACGAATCCGTATGGAACGAGCCTTATTTCTACACTTCGAACGGAACGGTGATGGTGCATATCCGAAAGCTGCGCCTTAAGCTGGAAGACGACCCGCAGAACCCTAAGCGTATTGTTACCGTATGGGGAAAGGGGTATCATATTGGATAAAAAAAGAACCTGGATAGGAAAACTGCATTTGGAACTTATCTTGGCCGCAACGCTTTCATTGGCTATTTCAGCTATATTCTTTGTTATCCTACAATTTGCCACTACATCTGTTCTTGATCATTATTTTGAAACATCAGAATACATGGATAAAAAGAACAACCAAACAGCCTCCGAGCTGCAAAATTTTATTACAGAAAATAAGCTATCAGTTACAGATACCGATAAAATTCTTAAATGGGTTAAGGAACAAAAGGTCGTTTTTGTAGGAATATCCGTTGATAATAGAATTGTATTTAATTCTTCTCAGTACAACACGCCGGAGTATGAAAGATATGGCTTTGATGGAGATATGCCGTGGTTTAAAAAGTACACGATTACTTTTTCCGATACAGAAGCGACTGCATATTTGATGGGTTTTTTTGATTACCGGACATATGTGAATTTATATTATGCAGAGGTTGTTATGTCTGTTCTGCTGTTTATTGTCATACTTACGCTGTTGATACGAAATAAGCTAAATTATATTACCCTACTAGAGAAAGAAATCAAAATACTAGAGGGCGGGAATCTAAAGTATGCCATCACAGTCCAAGGAAATGATGAACTGACGTCCTTGGCAAGCAGTCTGAATGATATGCGGGTATCGTTTATCAATCAAATAGAAACAGAGGAAAAGGCGCGGCTTGCCAACAAGGAGTTGATCACCGCTCTGTCTCATGATCTTCGTACACCACTGACAACACAGACGGGTTATTTAGAAATCCTGAAGGAAAAACATTGGTCAACGCAAGAGGAACATGATCGGTATGTAGAAAAATGTCTGGCCACCTGTGAGCAGATGAAGCAAATGACAGACCGGTTATTTGAATACTTTTTGGCATTTAAAAGTGATATGGATGAACCGGAAATGGAGTTGAAGGAATTTAATTCACTCGAACTGTTTATGCAGTTAATTTCTGAAAAAACATTCCTTTTGGAAGAGCAAGGGTTTACCTTTACGATTTCAGTATCTGAGACGGACTTTAAGATTAAGGTATATATAAGTTCCTTATTACGGATTTTCGATAATATATTTTCTAACTTGATGAAGTATGCCGATAAAACAGAGAATATACGAATATCCATCGAAGCCGATGAACACTACTGCATGATTCAGTTTGATAATCATATTTATGAGCAAAATGAAAAAAATGCAAGTACAAAAATAGGGTTGGGAAATATAAGGAAATTAATGGAACAGCAACAAGGAAAATTGATCATACATGAGGGTGATAAACATTTTTCGTTGAAGCTTAAATTTCCTATCGTTTATTAAAGAAAATCGACACGCTCACAGAAATATCAAGTCGTTTTGATAGGCTGAAAAGCCTGTCAAAGCGACTTTTTTAAAAAGACAAATCTGAAACGCTTTCGCTTCATAATAGAACGTGCTTATTGAAATTTGTAGGGTGCCACACATTGCTGAAGTTACCCCTTTCGTGTATTACGATAATCGGTAGGAGACTTCCCCATTATTTTTTTGAAAGTTCGCGAAAAATAGTAAGGATCATTGAACCCAAGTCGAATGCTAATTTCTTTGACGCTTTGCTCGGTTAAGTCAAGATGTTGGCAGGCTAGCTGTATTTTGAGTCGCAAATAGTAATCGATTGGCGAGTAGCCAGTCGTTTTTCTGAATAGTAAAGAAAAATGAGGGACAGAGAGATCAGCACGATCAGCTAACTCTTGCAAGGAGATATTCGTCTCCAAGTGCTCTGTCATGAACTGGAGCGAGTGTTCAATATCGTGTTTCTTCTTATGATTCAATTTTATGTGTGGCTGTTGCTGCGAGAATCGAATTAAAGCTGCGAGATGACAGGCCAATTGAGAGACGTAAATAATTCGGTTTAACGAATATCCTTTCTCCAGAAGATCATAGCATTCATTAAAGAGCTCAATAAATGTGGTGGATTTCTCGACGGTTATATGGGTAGGTGTAGCATATTGATCGATGCCTTCAAAAAATGTAGAGGCATTCTCCCCCTTCATATGAAACCAATAAATAGTCCATGGATTGGTTTTTGAAGAGGCATATTCGTGGGGCATATGAGCGGGAATAACCATGATTGATCCTTTATGCATGATTTGCTTCTTTTGACCATTAAGGCGAACCCACCCTTCTCCAGTGATACAGTAGATCACGATATGAGCTTCGCTGCCTGTGGGGCGCTCATGATAGTGAGATATCAAACGCGGGAAAAATCCAATGTCTGAAATATAAAGAGGTCGGATGAGCGGATGCATTGCGCATTCAGAAATAATATTATCTGGAAGGATGATCAATTTTTCTGAAAAGTAGCCGTCTTGTTTTTTTATATGATCCATGTAAACTTCCCCTAACACATTTGTCGATTTCGTAAGTAAGAATAAATCATAATATAATTCATGATGAAGAAAAGGGTATCGACTTGAATGGATTTTACTCATCTGGAATTATTCGACAAACGCCCTAAAATACCTTGTTGTGAAGGATTGTCTGCTTCCTTTAGAGATTTCAGAAAGATAAAATAATTTTGTTAAATATCATAATATAATTCATCTTATAATTATATATTACATTGTACTAATTTGAAAGCGCTTTTATACTTATCGATGAAAGCAATATATCCATAAACGAAAATGAAGGGGAGGCAATTGAACATGTATAAAAAAATAACGGGTGTTTTGCTAAGTGCTTTGATGGTTTTTGCAATTGTAGGATGTAACTCGGGTACCGAAAGCAAGAAGGAAGACGCTGCTAAAGGCGACAATCAAAACGTTGAATTAAAAATGCTTTTCTGGGATAAAAACCAGGAACCCGGACTTAAAGCCATGGCCGACGATTTTATGGCCAAAAATCCAACTTACAAGATTACGGTAGAAACCATTCCGTGGAACGAATATTGGACGAAGCTTCAAGCAGCCGCTACTGGCGGCGATATGCCGGATATCGTAGTCATGCATCCCGACCAAGTGGAGAATTATGCACAGGGCGGCATGCTCATGGATTTGACGGATCTGCTAACGAATAGCCAAACTGCCAACAAGGACAAATTCCCGCAATATGTGGTAGATGACTTTGAAGTAGACGGTAAATATTACGGAGTGCCGAAAGACGTTGGAACCTTGGCTTTAGTTTATAACAAAGATTTGTTTGATCAAGCAAAGGTACCTTACCCGAATGACAATTGGACATGGGACGACATGATGAATGCGGCGCAGAAAATAACGGATAAATCAAAGGGCATCTACGGTATTGCCGCACAAAACGATGGTCAAAACTTTTATTGGAATCTAATTTGGCAAAACGGCGGCGACATGTTTTCAAAGGACGGCAAAACCAGCACCTTTGATTCGCAGGAAGCAATCGATGCTGTGAAATATGGAGTATCCTTTATTGAGAAAGGTTACTCGCCGACTATCGCAGATTTTGCCAACTTGTCACCCAATAAATATTTTTCATCTGGAAAAGTCGGGATGGTGTTTGACGGTTCCTGGATGTTGACTGAATATCTTGCCGTGAAAGATCTTAATTTCGATGTGGCGGAGCTGCCGAAAGGTAAAGAGCGTGCTGCGATTGCCAGCGGTATGGCGTTCTCGGTTTCAGCAAAAACAAAGAATAAGGATGCCTCATTGAAATTTGTGGAGTACCTGGGGTCTAAAGAGGCGCAGGAGATTGGAGCGAAATTGGGTATTTCCATCCCGGCATATGAAAATATAGCAGATCCTTGGGTTGCCGGCTTTAAAACCATTGATGCGTCCCCATTCGTAAAAGTTATCGAATATGGACATCGCAGTCCTGGACTTAATACAAGCAATGAGGGATCGGCGGTTGTTCACAAATATATGCCTGAAGTCTTCTCCATGAAACGGCCTGTTGATGACGGTTTAAAACAAATAGCGAAAGAGATCAACGCCCTAAATAAATAGTCGATGATCAATTTGGTACCTATTAGCGAACCTAATAGGTACCAATATCGATCAATGATATCTTCTTATGGTGTGATCAGTTTGGGATATGGCAGGAGGGATACAATTAATGAAAATGGTTAACCAACNNGCGTAAGTTCACTACTTGGTTCTATGGTTATCTTTTTATTGCCCCGACAATATTGGCGATTATCGTATTGTATCTCTGGCCGATGGTGCAATCGCTGTATTATAGCTTTAACGAAGTGAAGGGCTTTCAGTCACCCGTATTTGTAGGCTTGGACAACTATGAACGGTTGATTCAGGATACGGAAGTATTTGGGGCGCTAGGCAATACCTTTTTATATGCCTTGCTGACAGTTCCGCTAGGCATATTTATCTCGCTTATAACTGCTGTATTGTTAAATACAAACATTAAGGGCAAAGGGATTGTCCGAACTCTTTACTTTTTGCCGGTTGTTTCGGCTCCGGCCGCTGTCGCTTTAGTATGGAAGTGGATTTATAACAATCAATACGGCCTGCTCAATCAGATTTTGGGCTTTTTCGGAATACCGGGTCAGGATTGGCTAGGAAATCCCAAGCTGGCTTTGATATCCATTGCCATTGTGGGGATCTGGAGCATGGTCGGCTATAACATGATTATTTTAATCGCAGGCTTGCAGGATATCCCACGCTCTCTATATGAATCTGCCGATATCGATGGGGCAGGACCTGTAAGGAAATTTTTTAATATTACGTTACCGATGGTATCCCCGACGTTATTTTTTGTATCCGTGACGACGGTTATGGGTTCGCTTCAGGTCTTTGACCACATTTATATGATGTTGACTCCAGAAAGCCCGTCATTCAAATCTACAGAATCCATCGTCTATTTGTTCTTTCGCTATACGTTTCAAAACTATAACAAAGGTTATGGGTCTACCATCGTTATTTTCTTGTTGCTGATTATCTTAGCCCTGACATTCGTTCAAATGAAGTTGCAAAAGAAATGGGTTCATTATAATGATTAGGGAGGTATTGTTGGCGTATGACAAATAGAAAACAAGGGCTGACGATCGTCTATCTCATTTTATTAGTGGGATCAATCATTATGGTTTTCCCCTTTTTATGGTCAGTTTTGACATCTTTCAAAACACAAGCAGAATCGTTAGCAGTGCCTCTTAAATGGNNAGTCCTGGGACTTTTTTAATTATAAGAAAATCAATGAAACCTTGCCGTTTGTAAACCTATTCTTGAATACCACTCTAATGGTCATTTTCAGATGCATATTTTCGGTCTTCCTAGCTGCATTGGCGGGATATGCTTTTGCCAGGCTCAAGTTTCCATTAAGGAATTTCTTCTTTATGATGGTGCTGATTCCAATGATGGTACCCGGTCAGGTCTTTATCCTTTCTCAGTATTTAATTGTCAGTAAATTGGGCTTACTGAATACCGTCACCGCTTTGGTTATTCCCGGCATCGTAAGTACATTCGGTACCTTTTTACTTAGGCAGTTCTTTTTAGGCATTCCCAATGACTTGGAAGAAGCGGCTATATTGGACGGATGCTCCATTTGGCAAATCTTTTCGAAGATTATGCTTCCGCTGACCAAGTCCGGGTTGGTTTCGGTCGGCATTTTTACGGCACTCTTTGCCTGGAAGGATCTGATGTGGCCGCTAATTGTCAACATGTCCGTTGACAAATTGACATTATCCGCAGGTCTGGCCACGTTGATCGGACAATATTCCATCAATTATCCGGAATTAATGGCCGGTTCCCTGATNNGCCATTGTTCCCATGATCGTTTTATTCTTGTTCCTCCAAAAGCAATTTATAGAGGGCATCGTCACGTCAGGGATCAAAGGATAATCACGAATCCGTCATTCCGTGCAATAAAGAAAGAAGTCGGAAAAAAAGAGAAAATATATTTTGGTGGAGGAGTTCCAGATGTCGATAACGGTTTATCAAGACAAGTATTTCCTGCTTAACACGAAGCACACATCTTATGTATTATACGCCGATCAGGATCAATTGCTTTGTAACGTGTATTGGGGCAAGCGAATAGAACGCATCGAAGATTTCGCAGGTATGGAATTGCAGAAGTATCACGAGTCTTTAAGGTTTCAAGAAAGGATGGAAGAATGCTCCTCCTTTGGAGGCATGCGATTTAAAGAAACCTCGATGAAAGTCACCTTTGCCGACGGAGTCCGTGATTTTCGGTATAAGATTAAGGAATATCGGGTGGAAGATAACCATCTTGCCATCGTTTTGGAAGATATATATTATGCTTTGCGGGTTACCTTGCATTATCATGTGTATGAAGATGAGAACATCATTGAAAAATGGCGGCAAGCTGAAAATATCGGACAGGACAATATCATTCTGGAACGGTTTTATTCCGCTGAATATGGGGTAGCCGGAACCGGATTTCAGACCATTAATTTTAACGGACATTGGAGCAGCGAATTCCAGCAATACAGTGAATCGATAGACTGTGGAAAAAAAATGTATGAAAGTCTCTATGGACTGACAGGCCATAATGTGAATCCGTTTTTTGTTGTTCATCAGAATGCGAATGAAGATCAGGGCGATGTATATTACGGTGCTTTGCAATATTCTGGCAACTTTAAGACAGTAGTAGAAGCCGTTTCTACTGAGTATGTCAATATACTCACTGGAATTAGCGATACGGATTTTGAATGGGTATTGAAGCCGGGAGATTCATTCAAGGCCCCATCTGTCTTTTCAGGATATTCTTCAAACGGATTCACCAATATGTCGAATACTCTTTCCACCTTCGCAAGAAAACATGTAATGCCCAAGTCATTAGCGGATAAAGCGTTGCCGATCCTTTACAATTCATGGTACGCCACCTTCTTTGATGTACGGTATGAGGATCAAATCAAATTGGCCGAAAAAGCGGCAAAGATAGGTGTCGAGCTTTTTGTCATTGACGACGGTTGGTTTGAGGGGAGAGCAAACGATGAAGCGGGATTAGGCGATTGGTACGTCGATCGTGAAAAATTTCCTGACGGATTGGAACCCCTCATTAAACGAGTGAATGAATTGGGCATGCAATTTGGGATTTGGATTGAACCGGAGATGGTTAATCCGAATAGCAATTTATATCGAAACCATCCGGATTGGATTTACCGGTATGCTACCCGAGAAGTTCTTATGGGAAGAAACCAATATATACTGGATTTGACGAACAACGAGGTAATCGATTACTTGATCAATTGCTTTGACGCTTTATTGTCCGAGAACAATATTGCCTACGTCAAATGGGATATGAATCGATATGCTGCGGAAATCGCATCTTCTTCTCAAGATACCGGGGAATATAAATCGATCTGGCATAAAAATACACAAGGTATTTATACGATTATTCAAACCTTAAGAAAATTGCACCCTACCGTTGAATTCGAGGCTTGTGCTGCAGGCGGCGGCAGAGTTGATTTTGGTGCGATGGCCTACTTTGACGAGTTTTGGACAAGCGATAACACAGATCCTTTGGACCGTCTTTTTATACAGGAGCATTATAGTTTAATTTACCCGATCAAATATATGCGTGCGTGGTTGACCGATGATAGCATGAACCATCGTACCACTCCCTTAAAGTTCAGCATGTATTCCGCGATGTGCGGCTCTCTTGGCATCGGTACGAATTTGAATGAAGTTGAAGAAAACAAGCTGAAGCAGATCAAAGAGTATATCGATGAATATAAAGGAATTAGGGAGATTGTGCAGTTCGGTCATGTATATCGGTTAAAATCGTTGAAAAATGCCGACATTCAAGCCGTTCAATACGTGAACGAGGATAGTAGCGCTTTATTTGTCTTTCTGGATCATGGGAGATATGGGAAAAAATATCATTGCGTCAACCTGAAAGGATTGGATCCTTCCTCTATCTATCGATATGAAATAGATGGTAAGGAGTGGACGAAATCTGGCACCTTTTTAATGAATAGGGGCATCGACGTTCAATTGGTTGGCGACTTTGACAGTTTATTGGTTCGTTTTGAAAAAATATAAGCTTTGTAGCGGACAAATCCGCAGAGCAAGAATAAGCAGATCTTCTATAGGATAGCTTATTTTTGCTCGTCGAGTCGCAAAGGGTGGACTTGAATTGGCTGTAAAGAATCCGCTCAGTGAGCGGGTTTTTACCTTTATTCCTTATATATAGAAATGATAGTGTTGATTGTTAACGAAATCAGTTGATTAAATCGAGAATGCACCTGATTTTCAATCGGGTGTTTTTCTTTTGAAAGACCTTTAGTATTCCTAAAGAGTGTTACGTGGGCCTCACAACGATTATAATGAGAAGTTGAAAAGTGTTAGCGAGGAGGGATTGATGAAATGGATCATCAGCTAGCTGCAGCTTCATAAATTAAATGCTCTATATCATTCACTTGACTTTTAATAGTCCGCCACTGCATAGCGAATAAAGCCCCATAGGAACGACAGTTCACCTGTTTTTCTGTCATTTATCTGCGACTCTCCCCTCAAGTGGAGGTTTTTCAGCCTCTCCTTATCTTCTCTAAAATATCTTGCTGCATTGGTCCAGATTCGGGCCTACGGTTCTAGCTCCTTGAGTTGAATACTGGCTATCGTTATATATTCGAAACAGGTAGTCTTAAGCTACCTCACCAAGCACTTGTAGCAGAACACTCCGACGGATTGTGGATTTGTATAGCCACGGTTTGCTACATGAATTTCGAACTGAGAAAGAAGCTGTCGCAGAGTATCCTCTATGATGGCTGCTTTTTTTATTACAGCCTCAATAGCTAGTAGTTTTTGATAATGTATCCTAACAATTCTTTCAACTCCAAGCACTGAATTTTTTTAGATAAAGAATCACATGCAAACCTTCTTTTGTTTTTAAAATCTAATAAAAATAAATTTGTACCTTTCTTTGTTGCGGAAATAAATATGTTTACAAAGTGTAAATTTGCACTAGCTTTATAATTCGGATAATTATATAGTTTATACAATCGGTTACATAACCATGTTGCTAGATTCTTAATTACATACAATAGTTCCAAAACATGGATCGGGAGGCGGGGTCTATAAGAGTTACCGATCGAAATAAGAGAAGTAGGTAGGTTTACCGCTGACTGGTTTGAACGACGTAATTGTAGTCGGCAAGACGCGTATGAGTGAGCTGACTAAGGTGTTGGGGGCCATCTATCCAAGGCAGTTGTCTGTGTTCTATGGCAATGAGATTCAAGGAATACCTAATGTTACGCGTTGCCCTGCTCGAAAAGCGAGGGTTTTTTCTAGAGGGTGCTATCGCAGAAATGGTCACGACAAGCCCGGAGGAATTAAGTAGGATATGAAATTTTCAATGCCCGATTTAAGGAAAGTTGATTTGTATATGAAAAAAGGTCTTCAGCGTTAGAGATTAACATAAACCCAGAGGGGGAATTTTGTATGAAGAATAATAAACGATGGCCGATAGGCGGATTACTACTCTCTTTTCTTTTGGTGGCAATGCTGCTTCCGGTGGGAGCGAACGCCTTGGCGGCGGAGCCCGCCGCCCAAGTCGTGGAACAGTCTGTCGCTTACCCTGTCTCCGTGAAGGGGAAGCCGGCCAACCAGCAGTCTGCAACCGTGTATCGCTACACGCCAGCCAACTTCAAGTTCCATGGAAACAACACGCCCATCGTATTCGTTTTGGGCGATAAGCCCTATACCGTAGCGTCTGCATCCCAAGCTCTCACCGATTATGGCTTTGACCGGATGATGAACGATGAGAGCGGGCACGTCGTCTTCGTGAGTCCTTCCAAGGGTAATACGTGGACGGAAGCCGATTATCCCGTCCTCCAGGCCCTGGCCTCCAACATCAACGACGAATACTCCTATGAGAAGGAACAGGCAGGAGCCTACAAAAAGGGCGTTCGGGAGGATGGCTTCTTTTACTCCAGCCGCGCTCGCTTCTACGTCTACGCTGAAGGCTCGGCAATGGACTTTGCCAAGAAGCACCTTGACACCAAAGACGCCAACTACCCGATTACCGAGTGGAGCAGCATGGTAGACGGCTTTGGCGCGGGTTTCNNACAAGAATGATAATTTGAAGGCTTGGGAAGAACTCAAGCGCAAGAACCGCATCATTATGATGGACGGGGTTACCTATTTAGACAAGTACGATGTCTACAAGGACTATAATATTGATGTGAGTATTCATACCTTCACGACCAAAGCTAACAAAACTTTCGAATATTATCAATACGTCCCCGCAAATGTTGATTTAAGCAGCAAGACGAAATCTTATCCGCTGCTCTTCGGCTTCCATGGACATAACTTGCATCCAGACGTCTTCATGCAGCTCTCCAAATGGCCCATCATCGGTAGTGAGCAGGGCTTTATGTCTATCGCCATCAACGGCAACCAGGCGGATGAGGACATTCTGGAATTCTTGGACTGGATTGAAGCCGCTTATCCTATTGATGCTTCGAGAGTCTATTCCACCGGTTATTCCATGGGTGGAATTAAAACCTGGAGCCTGGGCTTTAACCATCCCGAACGTTTCGCCGCCATCGCGCCTACCGAAATGATATGGTCGTTCGACGCTCCTCCAGCGAAGACGATTCCGACCTTCTATGTCGCCGGCGAAAAGGAAATATTCGATATGTTCCCGTACAACACCGATAAAGCAATCACCACGATATCTCATTTGGGGACAGCCAACGGCTTCTCCTATAACGGCAAGTACGAGGCAGATATCAACCATTATTGGGGGATGGATTTTGACCGGAGTTACACGTATTTGCAACGTCCTTCTTCTCTCGCATCAGGAAAGGGAGTCTGGACGCTTAACGAGTTGAAGAGCGAAGACGGTAACGTCTACACCATTCTCTCCTCCGTCTCGGATATGGGCCACAGTATCTATCCCGTTACCGCTGAGCGCATTTGGTCTTTCTTCTCCAAGTTCAGCCGCAACACCGACGGCTCGCTTAATGTCCTGAAGAGCCCATACAACGACGTTGTTGATAACGCGTGGTATGCCACGGCTGTGAACGGAACCGCAGAAAGAGGGCTCATGGCAGTTTCTTCTGGGAACGGATTTTCTCCCTCCGCTTCTATGACCCGAGCAGACCTCGCCGAATCTCTGTATACCTTGGCTGGGCGTCCTGCAGCGGACAGCGCGGCAGATTGGATGGCTTCCAACAACCTGCTGTCCGACGCAAAGGGCAGTCTCACCCGGTCGGAAATAGCCGATATATTCTACCGCTTCGCCGGTCAGATGGGGGCGAACACCACCGCCANNGCCGACAGCGCGGGAGCTTCCGACGGTCTACGCTGGGCCGTGGGCGCCAGCCTCATGAACGGCAAGGGCGGTGGCGTCTTGGACCCGAACGGCAGCGTTTCACGGGCTGAAGCCGCGGCGCTCTTCATGCGCCTGACGGTGTACTTGGCCAAATAACATCGCACTTTCCACCTTTCGGGCCCGTCCCATGCCGTCCCTCTCTGTTTCCGAGGATGAAGGGGGCGGGCCCCTTTTTTTCGNNGTTGCTTGACTGTAGGGCTGGGCCTTGTGTTTACGATATAATAAATGAAAATAAAGTAAAGAGAAATTTATTGATCTCAAGTTCTCACAGTGAAAATGCTAAAAAGGGCTTCCAATGAACTTTTGATCTCCGGAAGATCATGATTTGCAATTGGTGGATTCTGACGCAGCAGTCGAATGATAAGCATCATCTATGATAATCAAAATAACCTAAGGGCAATCGCTATTCTCAGCGATTGCCCTTAGGTTATGGAGCTATGAATGAATTCTTATAAGACCCGATTCGATCTTCCCGCCCGAAAAAGCGTTACTGCCTCGCTGGACCTGCAAAGAATTGAGGAGAACATAACCGGCTTCGTGAAGGTGAATAGCTGCAGGATTTCGTAACTCTGATGCTGCAATATATCGGCAATCCATTCTTGAAAAAAGATTGATCAAATTGAGTTGTTGTCGTCTAGATAGGACTGATAGTACTGCCATTTTTATAAAAGAGTCTGATCATTTGAATGAATTAAATCGTGTGATCCTCTCTCTATAACATAATTAAAAACATTATATATTCTGAACTTCGATTTTCTCCAACTCTTTCTGCCTCTTCGTTGAAACAACTTTACGGATTCAGTATCTAAAACAAACGAGGTTCTAACTTACAAATTCGGTACATGAAATGAACGGCAGTCGAATGATGAGCTTCATCTATTTTGCTGATATCTGCATTGAGAGGAGTTTTTCCTGCCGTGCGTCATGTCATTTAAGTTTCGTACGCGACAAAATCCGAAAGACTATTACTGAATTTTATTACTATAGTGCTAAGAGAGCCACCTCGTTAAACATATACATCAAAACGCGGCGGCCAATTGTCAATTTGCACAGCCGCCTCCACCATGGAAATCCACAACTGCATGAGGTTGAGGATTATTGCGATTGTTTTTGTAGCCATGGTCCATTTCGATTGGGGAATGGCGTTATATGTGCGCAGTTTAGCTCATGTTAGATCGATTCTGTTAGGTGTATAGCACCGCTTTCTTCCGCATTAGGTTTGCGTACCGGCATTCATTATCCGCATTCCCCAAAAAAGAAGCTTGCGCCTTGTTTATACAGGTACTTATAATGTCATTAACATGTATTCTAAATGGAGGATGACAATGTCTCCTATTCCGTATGACATAAATATTGCTCTTGAGATTTTTGGCGGAATCATTATGTTGGCCATTGTTGTCATTCTTTCACTCAATGATTTTCGAAATAGAAGACAGACGCGGTATTTTATTCTTATGCTTTGCAGTAATATGGCAATGCTGATAAGCAACGCTTTGTCGTGGACATTTGAAAGCACTACACAGCCTTCCAGTCATTATGCAGTAAGCATGTCCAACTTTTGCGTNNATTCGATCAACATCATCTCAAACAAAATCAAGACTCCGAAAAGCCTACTATATATGTTTTACGGAGTATGCAATGCTGCAATTGCGTGCCTCATCATTTCGCAATTTAACAATATGTACTACTACATTGATGAATACAATCGGTTTCATTTTAATAGCCTGTCGTGGCTGGCTTCTTTATGGATGGTTATTTTTGCTTTTATACAGATAGCAGTTGTCTTCTATTACCGGAAAGCTTTGGGTTATCGAGAGAGTTTCCTTTTGCTGTCTTATATGGCGCTGCCCATGTTGGCATTGATATTTTCAGACAAGTTTCNNTTTCAAGGATTGGATTTATTTAGTATAGCAGTACCTGCTTCTATGTTGCTTATCCTTAAGGGACATAAAGCTTCCCGAGGCGAAGCTACAAATATTGTAAAATTAAAAAACTCCATTAAAACGAAACTTTGGTTGTCCATCGGATTTTTTGCGGTAATTGTTTTGCTTGTAGGGGGTGTTGCCGTTCTTAATCAGGAAAGAACAACTGTCCGTGAGGAGTCCTTGGACGATGCACAACAATATAATGCGTTGCTTGCGGCAGATTTGAGTGCCTATTTCCAAATTGGAGCTGCTTTGGCTGTAAAAACGTCGTTAAATGATTCTATTATGAATTGGATGAAAGATGATGATGATTTAATAGCTAAGAAATTGGCTTTTGAAGAATTATCTGATGCTTCGAAATTTATTAATGGCAACATGTTCAATATCGTACTGCTTCAGTCGGGAAATGTATACAAGGTTGATGAAAATACAGTTTTTTACGATTTTAAACCTTATAAAAAACTTGCCAAAAGCAATCGGTTTAAAGAAATAATTGTAAATCCCGATACATTTACATACTTAATTGACTCAAGCAGGTATAACCTATTGAATAAAATATATATAGTGACAAATGTGATGGATGGAGAAAATTCAGTCGGGACAATTGACATCGGCGTGGGCTTAAACGACAAAATCAAAAGTATTTTTGATGCAAATCAGAAACAAGGCATGAAATCCGTTATCATCAACAAAGAAGGTCAAGTGGTTATTGATTATGACACAAAGAATATCAACAAAAATCTGCTGAGTGATGATATGACGATGTATAGTGACGATTTGAACGACTCTGCGGTCAATTGGCTCACACAACGATTGAATGAAGACTCGGAGCCAACTTCCATTCAGCTTGATAAAAATAGGAATCATTATATTGCGTTTGCCCCCATTCATGGGACGGATTGCTATGCGGTTACTTTCTATGAGACCTCGGGTTATTATATACGAAATGTTGGCGCAAGTTTATCTCTCATTTTTATGCCTATGTTCCTATATCTGGCTCTGCTTATTTATATCCTTAGAAAAAGTGTTATGGTACCGCTCAATGAACTCCAACGAGTTGTTAATGAAACAACGCTGTATAAAGAAATGGATATGACGATAGCAAAGCGTAAGGATGAAATCGGGATATTGGCTCAGAACATTAAAAACATGGCTGACAATTTGGTGAAAAGTATACCAGTAGGGATATTCATAACGACTCCGGATACAAGCTTCGAATATGCCAACGCTTATTTCTTGCAGCAGTTTAAGTTCGATTCCTTGGAAGAATTTAAGACTGCCCTGATCAATAACCCTGATTCTTTCCACGTTAATATCGAAGATTACTTTAAGATTAAAGATATTGTTGTGGAAGGTAAGTTTGAATTTGCTGACAAAATCCGGTTCATTGACAAGGAAGGTACTCCGTTCTGGGCTGAGATGAAGCTGACAAAAAAAGAATTGGATAACGGGAAATTCTGCTATGAGGGAATATTGATCAATGTCGATGAAGCTGAGGCGCAAAAAAAGAGTATGATCGAAAAGATGTATACCGACCGATTAACCAATGTTTATAACCGTGTTTATTTTTATGAAATTGCTATTGAAAAGGTTAAAGAGTGCAGGGAGGCCGATAATTCGGTCTACTTGATTATTTTTGATTTGGACAATTTCAAACAAGTAAATGATACCTATGGGCATAATGTTGGTGATGAGGTTCTGATTGAGACTGCTGAAATTGCAAAAAGCTGTTTACGAAGCGGGGATATATTATGCAGATGGGGCGGAGAAGAATTCATAGTTATCCTGTTAGGTGCATCAACCACATCAACATATAATGTGGCATCCAAAATAAGAGAGCAAATGGAAGCTCACACCAGCAAAACGGCAGGAAAAGTTACTGCGAGCATTGGCTTTGCTGAGTTGTCTTATGATGATTCCATTACGGAATTGATCAAACATGCCGACGAGGCGCTTTATGAAGCTAAAAAGACAGGTAGAAACAAGATTATTCAATACCAAGTGAAGCTGGATTAGCATCAGAACTTTGAACTTAGAAAGCAGTTGACGCAGAGTTTCTTCTGTGACAGCTGCTTTTTTGTTTCTTGCTCTGTACTCTATGATGTGTTATTCCAGTTAGCTTCAATAGTACATGATACACATACGTGGGTTTATTACGAAATGTAGTTAGATTAAAAAACCACATCTTTTGAAATGGGTATAAAGACCTATTTATTGTCGAATAAAGTCGACCGATAATATGAAAAAGGTCTTTTTTCATAATAAAGGAGTGGGGCTAATCATGAAGATTTCTACCTGGCTTAAGACGATGAGTGGAGTTTTTATTTTTCTGACAGTCTTGAACGGAATTAGTATTTATAACCTTCAAAAGAGCGTAGCTCAGGAACGCGTCACTGTAAAAAGGCAAGCAGAATTTAAGCAGTTAGGTATCGATTTAGCCAACTCCTCGGACTATTTGACGAACGAAGCAAGAGCTTTCGTGCAGTTCGGAGATAAAGTCCACTACGACAACTATTTGAAGGAAGTAAATGAGACCAAAACGAGAGATCATGTAGTGGAGAGATTAACTGAATTGGGTGCGCCCAAAGAAGAGCTGGATCTTATATCACAGTCAAAACAAAATTCGGATGCTCTTGTCAAAACGGAAAATGCGGCAATGAAAGCTGTGGAAGGCAAAGATTTTACCAAAGCCCGGGAGCTCATGTTTGACAGCAATTACGATGCAAACAAAAAGACCATAATGGAGCCGCAGCAGCAGTTTCAACAAAAGATGAATATTAGAGCGGAAAATGAAGCAAACGCTGCAAAGCAAAAAGCAAGCTTGATGCTTACGATAACTGTGCTTTTGCTTATAATTACATTCCTAGCATTACTTGCAATATTTATTATTATTTTTGTTAAGTTGAGACCGCTTAAGTTAGTTAATGAAAAAATCGCCGAAATTGCGCAGAGCGGAGGTGATCTAACCGGAAGACTGGATTACTCCGGTAAGGATGAAATCGGAGAAATCTCAAAATCTTTAAATGCTATGTTGGAAACCCTGCAATCCATTATTAAAGATGTCAGTGATACCTCCCGTAGTGTATTGAGTTCGTCGAGTAAACTGGTTGAAAATACGAAAGAAACTGCAAGTTCGACGGAGGAAATTACGAGACAGGGAGCCAGTATTGAGCGAGGGGCGACAACATCCGTGCAAAGCACACTTGATGCTTCTCATGCAATCAATGAAATGTCTACAGGTGTGCAGCGTGTCGCTGAATCCGCGGAGGATCTTGCTAATGCCGCAATTGAGACGGAGAAAGAAGCAGCAAGCGGTGTGAACTTTATACAGCAAGTTAGCGAGCAGATGGCCCAAATTAGCGATTCTGTAAGTTCTACAGTAGAAATCGTATCTAATTTGAAAGAACGCTCTTCTCATATTGAGAAAATTGTTAGTGCCATCACGGAAATATCGAGTCAGACGAATTTGCTTGCGTTAAATGCTTCAATCGAAGCGGCAAGAGCAGGCGAACATGGAAGAGGCTTCTCGGTAG
>DJUJ01000136.1:0-3455 GCA_002438345.1 Paenibacillus sp. UBA6285 | reverse complement strand
GCAAATATTCGGATTGCTGCAAGATATTGTGAAAGACTCTCAAGAAACTGAACGTGCGATGCAGCAAGTGACGGGAGAAGTATTGACGGGCCAAAAGAAGATGGAAGAAGCAATCGAATCCTTTGAAAACATTTTGAAATCCACTCAGAGAGTAGCTTTTCAAGTTCACGAGGTTTCTGCGATCAGCGAACAAATGGCGGCAGGCTCAGAAGAAATTGCAGCATCTGTTACCGAAATGGCAACTGTAGCTGAAGCATCGCTTACAGNNCAGCCAAGCAAAACTCTTTAGTTCAGGAGGTTGCTTCACTTACTAACATGCTTAGCAAAGATTCTCGAAGCTTGGAGGCTCTCGTGATGAAGTTTAAAGTGTAAAATGAATAGTACAGTGAATCATATGGGCCAAAGTTACCTCCCGAAACAATCTCAACATCACGCGGCGGCGAAATGTGGTTCTGTACAGCCACGGTTCGCCTCCATATTGAGCACACAGAAAAGACACCTTAATCGGTGTCTTTTTTCGTTTTAACGACTGTCTTGGACTATGTGTGATGGTTAAAATGCTTGCGGAGAACGTGCTCCTTTTGGGTATCACCGGAAACGTGATGGTGCCAAAGTCACGTATTGCCTGGGACCGAATGAAGAGGTGGGATTGTCAGAATTATTTTTGAGCTGGGGCTGCTGAAGGTTGGGGCGGAAAGCGTATTATGCGTGAACTGAATCGTATAGGTGCTGGTTGGAAACGGTGGACACTCTCAACTGTGCATTCTATTCTTAGCAACCAGGCTTATCGCGGCATCGCATATGGAATAAAAAATGCATTGTAGAAGGCAGCAGAAATGCTGAGGCAGAATGGATCATCGTAAAAGACGCTCATCCCGCAATCATAGATGATAAGCTCTGGAATGCTGCTCAGTCAGTTTTGGAGTTACGTAGGCCAACAAATTTCAAATGAGAAATACCCAATCGAACAGCTTTCCCCAAGCAGGTATGCCGCATTGATAGTGTACCTGCTTTTTTTGTGCCAAAAATAATCCATATAAAGGAGAATGAATGCAATGAAAGTAGTCGTATATGTAAATTTTCTGCTTCTCCAACCTCTCCAACTTCTGTAGTAGTGCAACTTGTGCCATGCCGCCAGCGATGGCATTTACAAGTTTGTCGATCTGCTTTTCCGTCTCCCGTAAATTCTTCTCCAGCCTTGCTCCTTCGTTTTTTTAGGTTACGTCCTTTTTCGCTTGGAACTCCGTCAGTTGATTTTGCTAAAACTGGAATTGCATCGTCGTTAAAAATTTTATCTTGCAGTTCAGCCAGACCGTAGTTTTTAATGTACTCGCTGCGAAGTTCCGTATTCTTACAGGCTTTGGTACGATCACGGTAACCGATAACGGTAGATGAGGTATTTCAGCTTGTTACGTCCGTAATGCTTTGTATTGCCCATCATTGCGTAATCGTAGCCAAGGTTCCTCAAGCATTCTCCGTAAATCGTAAGCCCACTTAGAAGGTAAAAGTTCTTTAGCTCTTTGTCTACCAGGCGCGTGCTTGTTGGCATCCATCTTATCTTGTACTTTCTGGAACAGTTCCTTGGAGATAATCATCGACATGCCGCCTTCGACTCGAATCACATCCTCTGAGTCCTTTCTACGATGACGGCTTGAAACAGTCCTTTACTACTATCATTAATCATGTTCTGTTAGTCAGAACGCTTGTCCGAGGTTGCAGTCTTGGCGCGGTCGGCGTAGATGTTTCCGAGCTCGAATCCTTTCTTCTGACAATAGTCTTTAATGGCGTCAACTTGGGCGTCGATGGATTCGTCACGCAGGCATAAGACTTATCCTTAGGTTTAACAAGCAAATAAATTCCATTGCTATTTACATTTCTTGTTGGTAAAATATTTAGTAAATTAAACCGAAGGTGTGATGGTGAAATGGTCACAATAAAGGATGTTGCAAAAAAAGCGGAAGTTTCTAGTGCTACGGTTTCGCGCGTGTTGAACAAAGACTATACATTGCAGGTTTCAGAAGATACGAGACAGAGAATCATCGTGGCGGCTAAAGCATTGGGTTACCGAAAGGGAGGAATCCGTTCGAAAAGACCGGTTGATACAGAAATAGTGAAGAAAAACGTAGGGCTGCTTATTACGTGTTCGGAGCAATTAGAGTTTTCAGACCCCTACTTTTTGTCTATTCGACAAGGAATCGAACAAGAATGCGTTAAACAAAACATCAACGTATCCAAGATATTTCGGCTCATGGATGAATCCGAACATGCTATCGACTCGAACGAGTTGGATGGTTTGTTTGTCATCGGCAAAGTACACAACGAGCTTCTAAACCACTTGACACGGATGAAACAAGTTATTTCCGTTGACTACATGATCGATGATAAATTCGACTCCGTCATGATCGATTTGCAAAAGGCGACTAGCCAAGCCATTCATCATCTCATCGCGCTTGGTCATCGAAAAATCGGTTATATCGGCGGAATCAGTTACATTCGTAAGATAAACGGTAGATGTTATGCTATGGATATTCGTCAACTTGAATACGAAGCGATTATGAAAGAAGCAGGATATTATAATCCGAAGCACATCTTTGTGGGGGAATGGCGAACAGAGGAAGGGTATGCGCTCATGAGACAAGCATTGGAACAGGATGATCGACCTACAGCTTTCTTGATTGGGAGCGATCCAATGGCCATTGCGGCGTTGAAGGCTGTGAGCGAGTTCAAGTTCAAAGTACCTGAAGACATTTCTATCGTGAGCTTTGACGATATTCCGTTCGCTTCTTTCGTTACTCCTCCGTTGACAACCATAAAAGTATTTTCCGAAGAGATGGGAAGGACAGCCGTAAAATTAATGGTCGATCGCTTCAATGGGCGTGAAATTCCTCTTCATGTCACAATACCTACGAATCTTGTCATCAGGAATAGCTGCGGATCGGACAGCGGAAGTACTAGTGTTGATTTACTAAATAGTNNTAGTGATGCTATGAGCTAAATGCCGAGTATTGAAGAACCGTTATGCGGTTCCTGAGCTTCTGGCATTTGAATTTAAATTCGATAAAAACGATAGCCTAACTCGGGACTGGATGTATTGACTGTCGTTCGCTCGATCTTGCATGAGGAAGCACTCACTCTTCCAAACCTGAAGCAACTTGTTTCTCCTCCCTCAGATGGTAAGCAGTGAAGTCGTCCTTGCCCCTATCCAGCACCTAAATACCTTATTGTTGCAGTTTATTTCACCCAGAAGAGTATCGATGTTCAAGTGATACTATGTAATAAGTAAAATATTTCAGTAGATGTATTGACATTTACTGAAATATCGGTAAAATAAAGCCATGTTTATTGTTTATTTTACTAAATAAACATGCTTTACATTGTTATCAAGTTCAAAAAAGGGGAAAGTCAGTGCATGCAGAAGGAGGAGCTTTTTTTTAGATTCGGAATGAAAGCGGTGT
>DJUJ01000178.1:589-3706 GCA_002438345.1 Paenibacillus sp. UBA6285 | reverse complement strand
ACCGGCCGCTTCGCGCGGCCCTTCACCGGCGCGCACACCAGCGCCCGGCTTGCCCTTGCCCGCGCCTACCGCAGCGCCGGGCTTGCCTTTACCGCCGCGGCCCTTGCTGCCCGCGCCGCCTTTACCCCCGGCTGGCGGCTTGAATCCGCCGCCTCCTGGACGGCCGCCTTTGCCACCGCGGCCACCTCCAAAACCACCGCCGCGATGCTCGCCTGGCGCGCGTGGTTTCATGTCGACCAACTCGAAATCGATCGTGTGGTCATCCATATTTACCTTGGCGACTCGAATCTTCACCTCGTCACCAATGCGGAACACCCGCGATGTGCGCTCGCCAATGAGCGCCATATGAGCTTCGTCGAAGTGATAATAATCGTCGCTCATCGCACTGAGACGAATAAGTCCTTCAACGGTATTATCCAGCTCGATGAACATCCCGAAGCTGGTCACACTGCTAACCATAGCCTCGAATTCCTCGCCCACTTTATCCTGCATGTATTCAGCTTTCTTCAGCTGCTCTGTATCACGTTCAGCCTCTACCGCAACACGCTCACGTTCCGAGGACTGCTGAGCAATGTCAGGCATCCGACTAACCAAATAATCATGCCGCTTCTCGCTCAGGGCACCACCACTCTCAATCACTTCACGCATTACGCGGTGAATGACCAGATCGGGGTAACGACGAATCGGAGAAGTGAAGTGGGAATAGTATTCCGCAGCGAGTCCGAAATGGCCTGTGCTCTCCGCATCATACTTCGCCTGCTTCATGGAACGCAGCATCATCGTGCTGATAACCGTCTGTTCCTTCGTTCCTTGAATTTGTTCCAAAAGATCCTGCAAAGCACGTGGATGAACCGAATTGCCGCGGCCCTTCACGTGATATCCGAAATTGGCCGCAAAAGCCATAAAATTCTGCAGCTTCTCTGGATCCGGATCTTCGTGAATCCGGTAGAGGAAAGGTACCTTCATCCAGTGGAAATGCTCAGCCACCGTTTCATTCGCAGCGAGCATGAATTCCTCGATAATCTGCTCAGCTACAGAACGCTCTCGCTTCACAATATCTACAGCCTTGCCGTTCTCATCCACGATGATTTTGCTCTCTTCAAAATCAAAATCAACCGCACCCCGACGCATCCGCGCATCGCGGAGCTTCATCGCTAGTTCTTTCATGAGGCGGAAATCCTCAATCAGTGGACTATAGCGCTCAAGCAATTCTGGGTCTTCATCCTCCAGAATTTTGCGAACATTTGAATAAGTCATTCTTTCTTTGGTGCGAATCACGCTCGTAAAGACATCATGCTTCACTACCTTCATTTGCTCGTTAAATTCCATCTCACAGGACATCGTTAAGCGGTCTACTTGTGGATTCAAACTACAAATCCCGTTAGACAAACGGTGCGGAAGCATCGGAATAACCCGATCCACCAAATACACACTACAACCCCGGTCATAAGCTTCTTTATCAAGCTCAGAGCTCTCACGCACATAATAACCTACATCCGCAATGTGTACGCCTAGCTTATAATGTCCGTTCTCCAGTCGCTGAACATTAACCGCATCATCCAAGTCTTTAGCATCTTCGCCATCAATCGTAACAATGTTCAGTCCGCGCAAGTCGCGTCGTCCCTGCTCAGCAATTTCCTCTTCCGTGATTGAATCAGGAGCGTTGTCCGCTTCGTCCATCACTTCAGCCGGAAATGCCTCTGGTAGCTGATGCTTACGGATGATAGATAAAATATCAACTCCCGGATCATCTTTATGTCCGAGGATCTCAATAATTTCACCTTCTGCCGCTGATCGGCCTTCTGGATAATTTACGATGCGTACAACGACCTTTTGGCCGTCTACCGCCCCCATGAAGGATTGCTTCGGAATAAAAATATCACGATTGATTCGTTTATCATCAGATAGAACAAAGCCATAGGTCTCCAGGTTTTGAAATACGCCTACCGTCTGCAATACGCCTCGTTTTACAATACGTTCAACTTCACCTTCCATACGTCCGCCAGACGGACTTTTAGAGGTGATACGTATCAGAACGATATCGCCATTCATAGCTCCCTTAAGATCATTTGCATGGATATACACGTCGGGATGATCACGATCATCCGGGATAAGAAAAGCGAAGCCTTTCGCATGAGCCTGTAACCGGCCGCGCAGTAAATCCATCCGTTCCGGCACGCCATAACGTGCATTACGAGTTAGTACAATTCTTCCGTCCTGCTCTAATTCAATTAGTAATTCCTCGAACTTTTTAAACCCTGTACTATCTTCTAGAGCAAAATGGCTCACCAGCTCTTCATAAGTCATTGGTTTATAAGCAGTTTCCCGCATGAAATCGAGTAATATTTCTTGTGTTATCATGTTCGTCACCCCAGCCCTCCGCGGCTCCAAGCCGCTGGCAAATATGTATGTCTTGTCCTGCTCTGTAGTAATGCCAAGTAAAATTTACCTTTACCTACTTCATACCCTAGTATACACGAAATCAATCCTGCGCATCCCTGTTACTGTTATCCAAAGATAAACGCAGTACGAAATTTCATTCAAACGAAGAAGAAAGTCTATTTATTGATGCTCTGCCGCACCGGATTTTATACTTTCTACTATGAAAAGAAAAGCACCCACAGGTGCTTTCATCTCCTTTTTATTATAACAAAAAAGCCTTCGCTCCATTCCATTCAGAACAGAGCGAGGGCTTACTGTAGGTACTTAGTCAATGAAAACAGCAGCTAGAATCGCCATAATGAAGAATCCTGCAGCAAGTCCAACAGTTACACGTTGTAGTACGAGTTCCATACCACGAGCTTTTGTTTTACCAAAGAGATGCTCAGCACCCCCGGAGATGGCACCGGAAAGACCCGCGCTTTTCCCCTTTTGCAGAAGAACGACCGCAATAAGACCGACGGAAAAAATCAGGAGCACAACTTTCAAAAAGATATCCATTCACTTCCACCTCCTACGCCTAAGCATCACTATCTATGGTAATTGAGGTTATCACGATACATAAACAGTATTCTTATTTTATCATAGCAGTGCCGGTAATACAACCGCCTTGACTGTTAAGTCGTAGCTTTTCTTGCAAGATTAGGATAAACACACCGAGTCTTCACCTAAAAAAAA
>DJUJ01000178.1:0-365 GCA_002438345.1 Paenibacillus sp. UBA6285 | reverse complement strand
GCGAAAGTTTCAGTCAATGTACCAATTTGGTTAACCTTAACCAAGATGGAGTTACCGATACCTTTTTCGATACCTGTTGCAAGACGCTCAGTGTTAGTAACGAACAAGTCGTCACCAACCAATTGGACTTTGTCGCCCAATTTTTCAGTAAGCAATTTCCAGCCATCCCAGTCGTCTTCGGACATACCGTCTTCGATTGTGATGATAGGATATTTTTCAACCCATGAAGCAAGAAGGTCAACATACTCAGCGGAAGTGTAAGATTTACCTTCGCCAGCAAGTGTGTATTTACCGTCTTTGTAGAACTCAGTGGAAGCAACGTCCATACCCAAGAATACGTCAACACCTGGTTTGTAACCAGCTTT
>DJUJ01000197.1:38818-39132 GCA_002438345.1 Paenibacillus sp. UBA6285 | reverse complement strand
TGCTTGTATTACACGACTTCGTCTAATCGTTAAAGACGAGAAAGCCGTTAAAGATTCAGCACTGAAACAGCTTGGTGCTTCCGGTGTGATGAGACTTGGTCAAGGTGCTGTACAAATCGTATTTGGTCCGAAATCAGAACAATACAAAGAGGATATTGAGAAGTTACTCTAATTAAATTGAATTCTTTGAATTCCTAAAACAAGGGCTAGTCCGCATACTGGCCCTTGTTTTTTTGTGTGTTCTTAAGGATAAAGTATTGCAATATATATAATGCCTAGTATAATACTTGGTATAAACAGACAAAGGAGTCGCC
>DJUJ01000197.1:21645-38808 GCA_002438345.1 Paenibacillus sp. UBA6285 | reverse complement strand
TAACGATGGACAGTGGCAGGCTGACATCATAGAGAGTTTAAAGAATCTTAGCGCGGTATCAGAAGCCCCTCAGGTTCAGGAAGAAAGTGTCATAGAATTATGGTCACAGTTTGATTCCGTTAACATATTGATCATGAAGTTGTTCGAGAAGCTACGTAAGAATGAAGAATCAGATGAAGTGTTACATTGGAAAGAACAGCTGCTAGAGCTTAAGCTGGAGCGCAGTATTTTGTCCAAGAAGATTCTTAACCGTTATATTCGAATTCGATAATTGGGATCAAAATAGATAGGTAAGACAAATAATGAAGACAGTTACCTTATTAATTAGGGGCTGTCTTTTTGTATGTTTTAAGATGGGTTATGATAATTATGAAGAATTCTGATACAAAAATGTACTGACAGTCGTCTTACTTATAGCTGCAGCTGATAAGGAGGATTTACACGATGGAAATTCCGGAATCTGAAATTTTTAAAACAATATTTTATGAACATTATCCTGTTGTCAGACGTAAGCTGACCGCTTTAGTACGCGATGAATCGGCAGCGGATGATTTAGCTCAAGAAGTTTTTCTGAGATTGTACCGTAATCCACCAGATGATCCAGCAGCGCTGGGTGCTTGGCTTCATAGAGTCCTCACTCGTATTGGATATGATTATTTGGACAAAAAAGCGAGGGAACGGCGACTGCAGAATAAACAAGAGCAGCTTTATGATGCTAGTGAATCTCCCCCTTCAGGTGAAGAAATCATAATCAGTAAGCTAGATCAGGAAGATGTACACGTCTGGCTGAATGAATTGCCTGAAAGAGACAGACAAGCGCTTCTTCTTCGCTACTCAGGATACAGTTATGTGGAAATCGCGGGAGAGCTTGGAGTAAGACCTCCAGTAGTAGGGACCCTGCTCCACCGAGCGACAGAGAAACTAAGACAAAATGCAACGAAGGCGATACCCCAGACTAAGTAGACTTCTTTCGAGGAGAAGTTACGAAGTAATCTTTAAAATCAGGAGGTACAATAATGAATAACTATTCAGGAAAGCAAGATAAAGATAAGCAAAGTACAGACGAAGCCTGGGCCAAGCTGCAGAGTAAGTTAGAGAATGAGCCTTATCATCCTCAATGGGCAAAATGGAGTCAAAATACGGAAGCCCAAACTGAGGATTCTGTTAACTTAAGTCAGCCAGAAAATCTAGAGAACCTTGAATCAGAGTCAACACCAACGGTAGTGCAGGACATACTTGTAACTACCCATGATAAGAAAGTACAACGTCCGCGTCGACTGCGTATGAACCGTCGTCGGAAGCTAGGAGTTGTAGCTGCAAGTGTAGCTGTTTTTGCAGTCATACTCGCGACTCCAATAGGAAACACAGCAATGGCATCCATTCTGAATCAGTTCCGGATGGAAGAGGTTACTGTTGTAAACGAGAGCGATCTTCGTAATATTTTCACTCAGGTTACTGAAGACGGTGGTTTTAATCAATCAATCAATCAATTCGGTGAGTTTTCTAGCGCTAGCGGAACTCATATCGGTGAGTTAGCTGCGGATCAACTTAAGGCTACCCTTGGGTATTCAGCTAAAAAAGCGGCATTAGGGGTAGGGGAAAATACTGTTATGGTTTACGCTTCACAAGATATCACTCTTAATCTGAAAGTGGATGAAGTGAACAAAGCCCTAAAGCGAATAGGAGCAGAGCATCTGCTGCCCGAATCGATTGACGGTAAACCGATTACACTTCATATTCCGGAAATTGTGAACTACAATCTTTCATCTGACGACAATCACTGGGCAAATCTGTCGCAGATGAACACGCCTGTACTAAATGTTGATCCTTCTATTAAAGTGGAAGAAGCATTAGAAGCTGTCATTAATTTTCCTCTGCTGCCAGATTATTTGAAGACTAGCTTAATGCAAAGCCGGATCCTGTCAGGAGAAATCCCAATGCCGTTAATCGCTGGGGAAAATACGGAACAAATAACGGTGGGCGACACTTTAGTTATTGTTGACAATTATGAATACAGCCGCGGTTCTGTATATCAAGCTACATGGATTCAGGATGGCCAGCTATTCAATTTGTCAGGTGAGCTCTATTCAAGTAAAGAGAAGCTTATGACCAAGGTGCAGGAGCTGATTGAATCATGAGTACTGCCGCAATTGAAGCTAAGTCCCTAACCAAGGAATATGATAATGGGCGCGGTTGCCGAGATGTAAGTATTACTGTAGGGAAAGGGGAAGCCTTTGGCTTCCTCGGCCCTAACGGTGCAGGTAAAAGCACCTTTGTAAAAATGCTAGTAGGTCTTATTCATCCATCAAGTGGCAGTGCGAGTCTGTTCGGTCATAAAATTGGTTCAACGGAAGCTAAATCAGTTATCGGATATTTGCCGGAATTGTATCGTTATCAGGAATGGCTGACGGGTGATGAGGTTGTGAGGCTGCATGCAAGACTATGCGGAATGCAGCGATCTGTAGCAGATAAGAGAATTCCACAACTTCTTGATGAGGTTGGAATTGGTAAGCGTGGACGAGACCGAGTGAAGCATTACTCTAAGGGAATGCAGCAAAGACTGGGATTAGCTTGTGCACTTGTTAATGAGCCGGCTATCGTATTTTTGGATGAGCCCTCATCGGCACTAGATCCAATCGGACGTCAGGAAGTCCGGCGTATATTACAGAATCTAAAAGAAAAAGGGGTTACGATATTTCTAAACTCTCATCTGTTAGAGGATGTTGAAGTACTCTGTGACCGAATGGCGCTACTGAATAACGGTGTTATTCTCCGGCATGGCAAAGTGTCCGAGGTGTTAAACAAGCGTATGAGCTGGCGTTTTAAAGTAGGCGGCTATGCGCCTATTTTATTGTCATGGCTGAATGAGAACACAGGCTTGCAGATTCGGGTGTCTTCCCATACCGAAGAAAAATTGATAAATAAATTGGTAAATCTACAATCATTAGACAGTAGCACAGTTTGGTTGGAAGCGGAGCTGGAAAGTGAAGAGCAGGTGGGGTGGCTGACCACGCTAATTGTAGAACAAGGAATGACCTTGTATGAAGTTTCACGTCAGCAAGAACGTCTAGAAGAGTGGTTTATGAATGCTGTATCAGGACTAAACCACAGGGGTGAACAGGAATGAGAATTATAATGGGTATGACCTGGAAGGAATTGCTGCGAAAAAGAGTAATGGTGCTGACATTACTTATGACCGTGGTTTTTCTTATAGGATTTTGGTTTATTGCAAGTACGATCGGGCAAAGTTCTATGTCTCACGGATCGAGTATTCCTAGCGGAGAAGAACTCCTTATTCGTTTTACAAATGGTTTATTTATTTTATCGTTTGGATTTTTCTTCGGAGCCTTTGTAATTGCTTTTTTAGCTATTTTTAGTTCATTTTCCGCCATTTCAGGTGAGGCAGAGCAGGGAGTGATGCAAGCCTTGCTTCCAAGACCCATTCCACGCTGGAAATGGTATGCAGGTCGCTGGCTTGGTTATGTAACACTGGGAATAGGTTATGCGCTTATTTTATTTATTTCTATATTGCTAATTACGCAAGCCCATGCCGCAGTTCCAAGAGATGGATGAGCGTTATTCAAATCATTTTTGCTCTTTTCTTCCATCGTACCGTTGCTAAACCGTGTTTCTATGCTGGGTTCAGGATTCTTCTCGGCCCTTGGGAATGGAGTCTTTATGACGATGCTTTATGGAGCAGGATGGCTAGGAGGAATGATTGACAAGGTAAGCAGTTCTTTATTATCTGAGCCCGAAGCTCTTAGCACTCTAAATAATATNNTATGCCTGTAGATGGGTTACAGCGCAGAATGACTGCTGAACTGTTTAGTATTAACGAAATGAACGGGATGTTTAATGCTTCCAATAGTCTATTTGGATTAGATAACTTCACCTCAGTCCCATCTAATACATTTATCGTCTATGCGATCTTCTATACACTATTGGCGTTCTTAATCGGATTGTATCGTTTTCAACGGAAGGATCTATAGCAGTTTAACAATACATCGAAGAACTTAAAATGCCCTTTTTGTTGCCAAATTTTCGGAACAAAAAGGGCTCTTCAAGTTAGTATAAGTCGGATTAATTTGTAACACCAAGCTCAATCCAGTCCGTAGACCAATTTCCAATTTCACCAAGTATAGGAGCCAACGCTGTTCCTTTTGGAGTAAGAGAGTACTCAATGCGTACTGGCATTTCTGGATATACGGTTCGCTCAATAATACCTTCGATTTCCATTTCTTTTAATCGGTCAGATAACACTTTACCACTTAGATTGGACAGACAGCTTTCAATTTCGCCAAAACGACGTGGACCTGGCATAAGCACGAAAACGATCAGCGCGACCCAACGTTTACTTAGCAAGTCTACCGCTTTTTCAAAGCGAGGACACATGTTGAAATCATTCATAATATCACCTCGACATTCATTATATCATAAACTTACATAAAGTAATTATAAATATTTAAAGATATAATATAACTTGACGAAGTTATATTACAATGATAAACTTACTTACAAATAGTTACTTATATTTTAACTAATATTCGATCCTTAAGTTTAGCTACTGCTAAGCATCGATGGACATTGAGGAAGGTGTACCCATGATTAAACCAGATATTATTTCTATCCTACAAAATAAAATTACTCGAATTCCTTTAAAAAACAGTACCAATATATTGGTTGGACCGATTACTTTACCCGTGAATTTAGACGGAGAGACCGTTACTTTTAAATGGTACAACTGGCTGAACACTCCGGATGCAGAGCTTCTTGGTGATAATAGTGAAGCAACAGCCGCTTTGATTTCAAAGTTACCATCCATGAGCCTCGCAGATGGACAGCAATCCAGTGTTTTAGTATATGGTGATTTCGAAGGGTCAGATGAAACCTTGATTCGGATGCACAGCATTTGTCATACCGGCGATATTTTTGGTAGCAAACGTTGTGATTGTGGCTTCCAACTGCATCAGTCCATGAAAATGATCATCGAACACGGTTCGGGTGCATTATTCTATCTTGCTAACCATGAGGGTAGAGGCATTGGATTGTTTAGCAAATCTTTAGCGTATCTTTTACAAGAAGAAGGATACGATACAGTTGAAGCTAATTTAGAGCTGGGTTTTGCTGATGATTCAAGAAATTATGAAGAAGCGATTAGCGTTCTACAACATCTACGTCATAAACCAGTCACGTTAATTACGAACAATCCGAAGAAATTGGAAGCACTCAAGGCTGCAGGTATGAATGCTGTTAAAAGAGTAGCACTATGGGGAGATGTATCTTCTTTTAACGAGAAGTACTTGCGCACCAAAGTGGCTCGTTCAGGACATTTAGAGGCAGTGAAGGACGCGAATCCAATTGTAGGAAGACTGGCTAAATAAAGATAGAGGTAGTGCTTTTGCACTTCTTACAATATAATGGGTTACTGGAACCCAACATTAAGCTTAGTGAGGTACAATATGACTGCTATTCAAGTACAAGACTTACGCAAAACATTCAAAGTACAAAAAAACCGCGAAGGTCTCAAAGGGGCCTTCGCTGATTTGTTTAAAAGGGAATATACGGAAGTGACTGCCGTGAAGGATATTTCTTTCTCCATTCCTGAAGGGGAGATCTGTGGTTATATCGGCGAGAACGGTGCTGGGAAATCAACCACCATCAAAATGCTCACAGGTATTCTCGTACCAACTTCAGGAAATCTTACGGTGGGTGGTTATGTTCCTTATTTGGAGCGCGAGAAATTTGTGAAAAATATCGGCGTGGTATTCGGGCAACGCAGCCAGCTATGGTGGGACATCGGGGTCATTGAATCCTTCCAGCTGCTGCGCAAGGTATACCGTGTATCTGAACAAGACTTCAAGAAACGGCTGGATGAATTGGTTGAACGATTGCAGCTGCAAGAACTGCTGAATCGTCCTGTTCGTAAGCTCAGTCTAGGTCAGCGGATGCGTTGTGAATTAGTCGCAGCATTGCTTCATAATCCATCGATTGTATTTTTAGATGAACCGACTATTGGCTTAGATATTGTGGTGAAATCAGAGATTCGTGAATTTCTTAAAGATATGAATCGTGAGCATGGGACAACCATACTGCTGACTACACATGATCTGCAAGATATTGAGGCGCTTTGCTCGCGTGTGATTATGCTTGACGATGGCCGAATTATTTATGACGGAGGACTAGAAGATCTGAAGCAGCGCTGGGGAACTGGTCGTGAAGTTCAATTTCAATTTGGAAATGCAACGAAACGTCAGCAGCTTGAGCTTTGGACAGAGGGGATGCCAGTTACTTGGTCTGCCGAGAATGATCTTGGAGCATCCGTATGGATTCCGTTAGATTTAAATGTATCTGATGTGTTAGGAAGAGTAGTAGGAAAAGCAGATATTACTGATATCAAAATCATTGAGACGAATACGGACGATATTGTTCGCAGTATTTATCAATCTGGGTCTGCGGATAAACCCGATGAAATGGCAGCCGCTCTGAAGGATGAAAGAGAGGCTTTGCATGTCTGATAAGCTTAATGCTACAACTGCTACGTCTTCATCCACAGGAGGTTCGTCTTCAGGTGGTCCGCAGGAGAATAGCCGTAGATTACTATTTGGGGCTTACCTCGATTTTATTCGTAT
The DNA here is from genome assembly GCA_002438345.1 of Paenibacillus sp. UBA6285. Classification (GTDB taxonomy): domain Bacteria; phylum Bacillota; class Bacilli; order Paenibacillales; family Paenibacillaceae; genus Paenibacillus_AQ. The sequence goes on along the minus strand of DJUJ01000197.1, from coordinate 32,179 downwards.
TCGTTTTCTTACTATGCTCGCTTACCGAATCAACTATTACTCAGGCATTCTCATCTATTCACTAAATATTGGGGTTAACTATTTTACGTGGATGGCTATCTATGGAAATGGGGATTCGCTGGGTGGCTTTACCGCAACTCAAATGACGTCTTATGTTGCTGTTTCTTGGATGGCGCGTGCCTTTTATTTTAATAATCTAGACCGTGAGATCTCTACGGATATACGAGACGGAAGTATCGCTATCCAGTTTATAAGGCCCTATAACTATGTTTTAGTTAAAATGATGCAAGGACTTGGAGAGGGAATGTTCCGCTTCCTCTTGTTCATGATTCCCGGTATGGCCATAGCGATGTTGTTATTCCCGGTTCAATTACCGACAGCACCATCTGCTTGGGCAGGTTTTCTTGTGATGCTCTTTTTCAGCTTTTTGATTAATTCACAGATTAATATTATTACTGGGCTCTCGGCCTTCTTTGTTGAGAATAATGAGGGCATGATGCGTATGAAGCGGGTGATTGTTGATTTGTTCTCCGGTCTGATCGTACCGATCAGTCTGTTTCCTGACTGGCTATCTTCCGTACTTAAGGTGCTGCCGTTTCAGGCGATTACTTACTTGCCAGGTTCAGTATTTACGGGACGAGTGCAAGGGGTTGGGATTTGGAATGTACTAGGGATTCAGATCGTTTGGTTCCTGGCATTACTGATTCCAATTGTCTGGCTATATCATGCGNNTGCGGCGCGGCAGCGTCTCTTCGTGCAGGGAGGTTGAGGAAACGTGTATTACCTTGGATTATTAATTGAATACATCAAGAACTATATGAAGACCCGGCTCACCTATCGCGCAGATTTTTGGGTAGAGGTGGTGTCGGACCTGCTCTTTCAGGCGACCAACTTTATCTTTATTATGGTGATCTTTATGCATACGGACAGCCTGGGTGGCTGGAATCAGAACGAAGTAGTGTTCGTCTATGGATTCTTTATGGTGCCTTTTGGGGTGTTTAGTTGTTTTGTGAATCTATGGGGATTTAGTGAACGTTACATCGTTAAAGGTGAGATGGACCGCATTTTGACACGTCCGGCGCATAATTTGTTCCAGATCTTCTTGGAAAATGTTGATCCACCAGCACTTATGGGCTCATTCATAGGTATTATTATTATGGCCATCAGTGGTAGCAATCTGGGTCTTCCCTTTGAATGGTGGACGATACCAGCTCTGATCATTCTTACATTAAGTGCGGTTGCTATCTATACGGGGATTTATACGACATTAACTTCATTGTCTTTCTATTCAGATGCACCAACTGGCATTCTTCCGCTAATGTACAATATTCAGACCTATGGCCGTTATCCGGTAACGATCTACAATCGGGCTATTCAGGTATTACTTACGTGGATCATTCCGTTTGCATTCGTCGGAGTCTATCCGGCAGCGCTCTTCCTGCAGCGTGATGAGATGACAAGTCTTGCTCTGATGACACCAGTAGTAGGTGCGATATTCCTTGGGATTGGCTTGTTAGCTTGGAGTTATGGAGTTAGAAGATATAAGGGTGCGGGGTCTTAGGCTAAGATAGGACAATTGATTGCTAGTACAACCGCTCAGAGGCAATTCTTAGCGGTTTTTTTTATGCTTATTAGTGGTGTTCTATACAATGGATAACTAAAATCGTCTGTCTCAATGCGTTCTTTTTTCGCTAGAAGATCTTTAGTTATGCTAAAATTGTTAATATCTACTAGGTTTTCATCAAGATAACAAGGAGAGGTACATAATGAGTGTGTTAGAGACTTTACCGGAACCAAAAATCTTAAAAGAACTTATGAAAATTCTTGCATCATTAAATATTGTATGTTGTCCAGAAGAATGGCTTCGGTACCATAGTTTTATTCCAGAGTCAGATGATAATGTTTCCATAGCGTCCATCGATAATGGGTCAGGCGATCATTTGTTTATTATATTTGCGCCTCAAGGAACTATAATCAAAGGTTTTGATCATGAGTCTGAAGTAAGTCCATATGCGCAGGACGAACATGAAGTTTGGCCAGGGATCTATGAAGAAGTCCCAACCTCATTATTGTCTTTACTGGAAGATGAGGCGATAGCTAAGGAAGATGTTACTTTTTGCTTTTGGTATGAAAATAATGACTCGATGTGGCAGCAAGGGAAGGTAGAAATTCCTGATGGAGCAGAAGATGGTTCGGACTTTTTGATAGGGACTATTTTCCGTACAGCTGAGGATTTTGTGGAATTTGCAGAAGGTTATTTTGAACTCACCCTACCCATAGAGATTGTTGCTAAGATTTATGAGGGCGAAGCCATTACGAGAGAGATGATCAAAGCAATAAATCCTGATAGCGACGTAGAGAAAGTTTTTCAGGAGTTAGAGGGGATAGACTGATAGGTAATTATTGAACAAAAGGAGGAGCATAATGGAGCTTTACATAGATAAGATGAGTACTGATGCTGCAACTGATATATTAAACTGGCGATATGATCCACCCTATGATTTTTACAATAATGAACAAACTTCGGAAGTGATTAGTGAAATGCTTGCAGAATCATATTTTTCCGTATTTGATGAAAATAAAGAGTTGGTAGGGTTCTTCTGTGCAGGAAGCTCAGCGCAGGTTCCAAATGAGTCATATACGTATTCTCAGGGCTTTATAGATATTGGCATAGGGATGAGACCAGAGTTTACAGGGCAGGGAAATGGGACTCTATTTTTCACAGCTGTTCTAAGCCAAATTGATACTATGTTCGAGAAAAGATCAAAACGTCTGACAGTGGCAAAGTTTAATGACAGAGCGATACGCTTGTATGAAAAATTGGGATTTAGCCGGGAAGCTGAATTCGTTAAAGGGAGTACTGTGTTTATTGTTATGGTTAAAGTTGAAGTTGAAGTTTGATATCGGACCACCATTCTATTTTAAATGGGATAACAATTCCCGATTACTGGTGAGTAAGCTAATGTGTGACGATAGTTCAATAAATAAAGGGCTGCCGATAGGCAGTCCTTTATTTATTGATCGGAAGTATTTCATNNAGGAAATAAAAACAGAATACTTTCTCTTTATCAAAGTTTTATTTACATATATCATTTTACTAAAGATACAAGTGAGAGGGATAAAACTTTACATAATTCAAGCGATCTTAATAACTCTCAAAACAATTTTGTGAGTGTGAGTTAGGTTCCAGAGTAGATCTTGGAGTGGAAGTGTTAAAATAATGCTTTTCAAAGAGGGGGGAGTTTGTTAAATGTTTGGAATTATGGCTATTTCCGGCCTGTCTTTTCTTCTAGTGGCGATATTTACGCCGTTGTTGATCTGGACACTGCACAGGCTGAGGATAACGCAGCCAATTCGCTCCGAGTTACCAGCGGATCATCAGGCCAAACGTGGTACACCGCTTATGGCAGGGTTGGTCCTGCTAATCGGGATAGCGATCTCGTTACAGTTTCATCCCGGACCTCAAATGTTACTCTTATGCGTCACGTTTTTGTTGTTCAGCTCAGTCGGATTTCTGGATGATTTCAAAAAAGCTTTTTGGCAAAATCCGTCCGGCATCACCGGTCGCTCAAAGCTAGTGTTGCAATTTATTTTTACTGGGACCATTTTGTATGTGTTGTTTCATTCGTTCGGCCTGACGAGCGATATTGAGTTGTTTCAAGGGCACAATCTGCAATTGCCTTTGTACCTTTATGTCGGAATCATTTTGCTGTTTGTGGTGGGCTCCGCAAATGCCATCAATTTTACGGACGGTCTTGATGGGCTACTGATCAATGTGGCCATTCCAACGTATTTTTTCTTTTTTATGATTTCGGACAAACCTGAAGTGCAAACATTTTCCCTTGTCATGATCGGCTGTCTGCTTGGGCTTTTCCTTTATAATATTTATCCGGCAAGAGCTTTTATGGGCGATACAGGATCACTGGCGATCGGTGGCTCCCTTTCCATTTTAGCTGTCATTGAGAAGGTCGAGCTTTTGATTCCGATTTTGTTTTTCGTCTATTTTGCAGAGCAGTTGTCGGTCATATTACAAGTTTGGTACTATAAACGAACTAAGCTGCGGCTGTTCCGAATGGCTCCGATTCATTACCATTTCAGCTTAAAATACGGATGGAGCGAAAATAAAATTGTAATGATTTTCGGTTTCATTTCGTGGGTATCCGTATTGTTTTGCTGGTTGATTTGGAAATATCTCATGCACTAAATAACTTTTATATTTACAAATCTATAAAAGTAGATATAATAAAACGCATGGAACCTTTAGTGATATTTAAAGCTTTGTCTAACGAGACACGTAGTCAAATTATGATGTGGTTAAAAACTCCGGAGGAATTCTTTGATGAAAAGCCTTATTTACAACAAGGCCTAAGTTTTCGAATTGGTATATGCGTGGGAGATATTCAAGCTAAAGCGGGACTTGCACAGTCTGTTATCTCGAGCTATTTATTGACTATGCAAAAAGCTGGTTTGTTGGAATCTGAGCGAATTGGGAAGTGGACGTACTATCGTCGGAACGAGAAGACAATTCAGGAATTTTCCGAGTATATTAAACAGAAACTATAAATGAGAGGAGGGAAGACTTTTTTTTGATAATACATATCTACAAATCTGTATATGTGAATATAAATGGAGGATTATTTTAAAAATGAAAAAGATTAACCCGTTGCTTATCATTATTCTGGCTTTAGGTGTATTTGGTATTATCACTACGGAAATGGGGATTATAGGTGTTCTACCGCAGATAACTCAAAAATTTAATATATCGACTTCACAGACTGGATGGCTTGTAAGTATATTTGCTTTAGTCGTTGCGATTTCAGGTCCATTTCTGACCTTACTGGCTTCTGGAATTAATCGTAAAGTAATTCTATTAACTGCTGTGCTTATTTTTGCAATTTCAAACATTGTTTATGCTTATACGACCCTGTTTGAAGTTATGCTGATTTTCCGGATCATTCCTGCTATTTTTCATCCCATCTTTTTTTCGGTTGCTCTTGTGACCGCAGCCCAACTTGTCCCTCCGGAAAAGAGCACCAAAGCAGTTACAAAGGTTTTCGCCGGAATCACAGTCGGGTTTGCTTTTGGTGTGCCTTTGACTTCTTATCTCGCGGACAAAATTTCGTTAGAAGTCGCATTTCTGTTTGGAGCTGTTGTAAGTATAATTGCCTTTTTAGGGATACTCGTTTGGCTTCCTTCCATGCCTGTTAAAGAAAAAATGTCTTATGGCAAGCAGCTTGGTATATTACGCAAACCCCTATTATGGTTAAATATTGTGACAGTTATTTTTATCTTTGCAGCTATGTTTTCTGTGTATAGTTACTTTGCTGAGTATCTTAGTCAAGTAACACATATGAATGGATCATGGATTAGCATCATGTTGATGGTCTTTGGTATAATCATGATTTTTGGGAATTTTTTATTTGGGGGCCTTTTGCATAAAGGTATTACAAAGACCGTGATCATGTTTCCTCTGCTATATGGGGTAACTTACTTATTCGTTTATTATCTAGGTTCTTATTTTATTCCGATGGTTGTTATCATCCTCATTTGGGGGGCAGTGCATTCCGGCGGACTCATTGTCAGTCAAGCATGGTTAACGACTGAGGCGAAGGAAGCTCCCGAATTCGGTAACAGCTTGTTTATCTCATTCTCCAATCTTGGAATTACTATAGGGACTTCTATCGGTGGGTGGTTTATTTCTCACTCGGGTATACATGAACTCATCTGGATTGGACTTATGTTTTCACTGCTTGCTTTCTTAACGATCATAGTCAAAATTAAAATTTCTAAATCTAGCGTAGTCGAAGTAAATGTACATTAACGTGAAAAGATATTCATAAAACAGCGATAGCCAAGTATCTTATTTTTCTGGTACAAGGCTGTCGCTGTTTTTCTATATTAAGTCTCTTGTCTTGTATTTTTCACTGTTTTGATTTATTTTAATTAGACCCCATGAAGCTATTACATATGTTTAAGAAAGAGGTTTATCCATGAGTAAAATGTATCTAGTAAAAATCTGCTTAGCCATTACCCTCCTACTCGGAATAGCTACCGGTTGCACAATCACCGAGCCGTCTACTCCAGATCAAGCTCCATCAATAACAACAAGTCCAAGCCCTAAATCTGATGCTATCGAAAAGAATATAGAAGAGGACAATAAACGATTATTAGATGCAAAAGTAACACGAGTAGTTGATGGTGACACCATGAAACTGACTATCGACGGTAAAAAAGAAACTATTCGTTTGTTACTAGTTGATACTCCTGAATCCGTTAATCCGAACATTCCTGAGCCACAGCCATTTTCGATAGAAGCCTCTGATTATGCCAAAAAGATGCTTACAGATAAAGATGTGCAAATTGAACTAGATGTATCAGAGCGGGATAAATATGGTCGTCTACTCTGTTATCTCTATATCGATGGCAAAATGTTTAATGAGCTACTGCTAGAGCAGGGTTATGCACGTGTGGCATATGTATTTGCACCTAATACGAAATACGTAGATCAATTTAGAGCTATTCAGGATAAAGCAAGAGAGCAAGGAATCGGCATCTGGAGTATTGAAAATTACGCGCAAAACAATGGTTTTCATGAACCCAAAACGAAATAAACATCTAGTAATCAGGATTTATAGAGCTACCATGAGGTAGCTTTTTTATTTGCTTTCGAATGGTATAATTGTAATATTGTGGTATGATTCCTGTGATTATGCTAGGGGAGGATCAAAAAAAATAAGTCATTAAGAAAAAGGGTGCTGTTAAATGAGCAATTATATTATGGAGCTAAGAAAACTAGTAGGTTCGAGGCCGCTTATTATGGCAGGAGCTTGCGTTTTATTGTGTAACGAACAGCAATTACTATTACAACGCAGAACGGACAACGGTTGCTGGGGATTACNNCGATGGAGCTTGGGGAGACTTTGGAAGAGGTTGCTAGAAGGGAGCTTTTTGAGGAGACAGGTTTACAAGCCAGAGGACTTGAATTGTTTGACATGTTCTCTGGACAAGAACTTTATTACAAATATCCAAACGGTGATGAAGTATATAATGTTGTAGCCGCTTACCTATGTACAGAATTTGATGGGGCGCTTAAGGAAGATGGAATTGAAGTGCAAGAAGTCCGTTTTTTTAATTATGGAGAATTGCCTAGCGAGTTGTCACCTCCTGATGTTCCAGTCATTAAGAGATTTATGGATCGTTTTATGAAGTAAGACCACATCTTACTTAAAGTGTCACCTTTCCCAGCGAACCATAATACGATGAATTATGAACCATGACATTAGCCCGGAAAGGTGTGCGATTATGAACGGAACAATCCTAAATTTCTTTGCTGGCGGCAATACGGCACGCGGCTTCTACAACCTCTATGAGTCGTCATTGCAAGGTTTAACACGTCTGTTTGTTTTAAAAGGAGGCCCAGGTACCGGGCAGACCAAGCTAATTCGTGAAATCGGTGATCATATGGCGAAGCAGGGCTATGAGATCTGGTTCATCCACACTGCCTCAGATAACGATTCACTTGACGGAGTCGTTATTCCAAAATTAAATGTAGGAATCGTGGATGGAACAGCTCCGCGTGTAATTAACCCTGAACTTCCTGAGGAGTCAATTGTATACTTAGATTTGGAGCAGGCTGCAGATCAGTTCCAGTTAAGATAGCACAAGTTGGAAATCGATAATTTAGTGGGAGCAATCAAGCAAGAGCACGAACTCGCTTATGCTGGCTTTGCTGAAGCACTTCGCATTCATGACGAATGGGAAGCGATTTATATCGCTAAAATGAATTATCAAGCAGCCGATGAGCTGACACAGGAGTATATTCAGCTTCTGTATAGTGATCGGAAATTTGAAAAAGCCAGCCGGGTAGATCACCGTTTTTTAGGTGCAGCTACGCCTAAAGGTGCAGTGGATTTTGTTCCTAATCTAACTGCAGGATTAAAAAGATATCTGGTTAAAGGACGTGCGGGCTCAGGCAAATCTACACTGTTGAAGAAAATAGCGGCTGAAGGCATCAAGCGTGGCTTCGATGTTGAAATTTACCACTGTGGCTTCGATCCAAATAGCCTTGATATGATTATTGTTCGTGAGCTCGGATTTGCTATTTTTGATAGCACGGCTCCACATGAGTACTACCCAGATCGCGCCACCGACGAGATCGTCGATATGTATTCCCGGTGTATACAGCCTGGCACAGATGAAGAACATTCCGAAGCTATAGCCGGCATTAAAGAACGATATTCGAGCACCATGAAACAATCCACACAACATCTGACAGACGCAAAAGTATTCCTGGATGCGTTAAAGCAAATCTATGCTTCAACCGTGGATTTTGTTCGAGTAGATCAGATTAAATCGCAGATTGTACAGGAAATCAACGAGATTGTTGAAAGTCCACTGGAGGTTTAAACCTTCATTAAAGATCGCTCTCTTAGAGGGCGGTTTTTTTTTAAGAGAAAAGTAATTGGTATGGTTCATACACACCAATGCGGTTATTTCCACTGCAACTGAATCCAAGTATGCTCTCTCTATGAATAAAGTAAAGGGAGAGTCAAACCAATGAATGATCAGAGAATGATGTTTAGATTAGGTCTAAAGGATTCTATCGCAATTGTTGCAGGATTTATCCCTGCTTGTTTTACGTTTGGATTGGTCGGTAAAGGTCTTGGTCTGGGAAGTCTGGAAGTATTCTTATTGTCAGCGCTCGTATTTGCGGGGGCTAGTCAATTTATCGGTGTAAAAATGCTTGCCGCATGAGCCGCCGCTCCAGTGATCTTACTGCTTACCCTAATCATTAACCTTAGATATTTGTTTATCAGCTTATCCTTTGGAAGGCAGCTAAATCGTAATATCAGTTACCTAGCGAGAACCTGAATTGGCTTCAGTTTAACAGAAGAGGTATATGCAGTTAGCATGATCCCACGAGAGTTACCAAATCGTGAATCGGATAATGAAGAAAATAAACAATCATTAGGTCTTCCTTATCTGCTTGGGTTACAAATTCCTCCTTATGTGGCTAACCTGATAGCAACGCCTTCGGGGATAACCCTTGCTTCCAATATCCCAGCTTTATATTTATCGGCGTTAAACACCTCATTATATGTCTTGTTGATTGCACTTGTTGTCCCTCAATTAAAAGGCAGCTTACGAAATAAGATTATTTGCATATCAGCTGCAGGATCATCATGTTTGCTGCATCCCTTACTGGGGAATTCTTCGATCCTTATAGCTATGTTAATCGGCATGGCAGGGGGCTCCTTATTTAGAGTGCAGGTCGAAGCGGAGAAGGGGGTATCCGTATGACTATATTAATCATTATGGGTATGGCTATAATTACTTTTTCATTTCGTTTTGTGCCTTTGCTATTTACGAATCATACGAATGGTTCTAGCAAAGTCCAAGCGCTGCTGGAGTATTTGCCCATAGCGGTTCTTAGTGCGTTAACGGTTCCTGGGATTATTCAGGTGGACCCAGATGTTAATCTTGTGGGTATCGCATCAGGAACTGTCGCTGTTATACTGGTATTAATTAGAAAAATTCCGCTGCTCTTCGTGATTCTAGGCTCTGTTTCCGCAGCACTACTCGTAAAAATGCTTACCATGTATTTTTAAACTAAAGTCGGAACAGAAGGGGAGGACCTCTTATGAAGCATGATTTGCTGATCACACTCGATAAAGAACGACAGATTCCGTTTAGCCGTCAAATTTACGAGCAAGTTCGAAATGCTATTCATTCTGGAGCTTTAAGTGGGGGTGACCCCCTGCCTCCGTCTAGAACTTTGGCCAATCAGCTTGGCGTATCCAGAAGTGTGATCCTTCAATCCTATGAGCTACTTCAGGCAGAAGGTTATCTGGAGATGAGAAAAGGAGCGGGAACGTTTATAGCAGAGCTGACCTTGCAGGAGAAAGTTACCAAAGACTATGAGAGCCCTTACAATTTTATTACTAAGGGACCTGATTTCCTTACGCTTAATCCTCCTTCTACTAGTGAAGTTGATCATTTGAACCCGGTATTCTGTGATTTTCGGCATGGTGTGCCTGCTTGGGATGCGTTTCCTATGGATCAGTGGCAAAAAGCGCTAATGAATGCTTGCCGCCGCGCCTCACCGGATACTTTAGGTTATGGTCCTGCGGAGGGTTCACTGGGACTACGCCGAGAGATTGCACGTTTATTACGTTCAACACGATCCATGCCCGTTGTTCCGGAACAAATTGTGATTACCTCTGGGGCTACGCAAGCTTTGGATATTTTATCGAGGATCTTCTTATTTAAAGGTGATCGTGTCATTGTTGAAGATCCATCACATAGTGTTATGCGTGAAATTTTTTCTTTTGCTGGGGCAGAGGTCATCTCTGTTAAGGTAGATCAAGATGGCATCTGTGTGGAAGAAATCCAAACAAACAGTGATAATGGTAAAGAAGTCAATCTTCAAAAATCACCAAAGTTAGTGTATGTCACTCCTTCTCACCAGTTTCCTTTTGGGATGACACTGTCCTTGAAACGAAGAGTTCAGCTGTTGGATTGGGCCAAAGCTAAT
>DJUJ01000197.1:20917-21583 GCA_002438345.1 Paenibacillus sp. UBA6285 | reverse complement strand
GACAGTGAATATAGGTATGAGGGTCCGAAGCTGTCCGCGCTTGCTGGGCTAGATGTAGAAGGTAGAGTGATATATGTTGGCAGCTTTAGTAAAGTATTATTTCCTTCTCTGCGGATAGGTTATGTTGTGTTGCCTCCGGCTTTGATTCAGTCTTTTTTGGCCGTCAAATGGATTACGGATCGTATGTCTTCTGCTTTGGATCAAGAAGCTTTAGCGGAATTTATTCAGAATGGACACTATGCAAGACATGTTACACAGATGGGAAAGCTGTATGCTTCTCGTAGAGCCTGTCTCGTAAACAGTTTGAATACTGAATTTGGAAGTCGTGTTCGATATTATGGCGAGGAAGCCGGACTGCATTTACTGATTGAGCTGGAGTCGGATGCCGAAGAGAATCGCATTGCTGAAGTAGCGCTCCGTTACGGAGTTCGTGTATATCCTGCATCGTCTTATTTTGTAAGGAGCAAACCCAAAGGGCCAGTATTTCTACTTGGATATTCTAATCTCTCTGAGAACCAAATTAAGATGGGCGTGAACAGACTGATGATAGCCGAAATTGAAGCTGAAGCTGCTGTTAGTTGAAGTCATTTGTAATAAAAAAGTTGGAACTTCATCATATAACTTGCATGTTCCCTCTATAGTTCCAGCCTTCAGGCATTCATAATG
>DJUJ01000197.1:17779-20836 GCA_002438345.1 Paenibacillus sp. UBA6285 | reverse complement strand
ATATTTCTATTTCTGGAGGTTATTATGAAACGATTTATTATAGGGATTGATCTCGGTGGGACTAATATCAAAGCAGGAATTTACGATACTGATTTTATAGCTGTAAAAGAAGTATCTACGCCAACAGAAGCTGCTAAAGGTCCCTCACATGTGCTGGGACGGATTAGAGAAGCTGTACGTTTGATTACAGATGAAGTGAATATCCCTTTGAACTTAATAGTAGGTATGGGAATCGGAGTGCCCGGATTACTTGATCCGGTTGCTGGGATTTCTTTTTTCTCGCCGAATTTCCCGGATTGGGAGCACGTACATGTTGTTGACGAGATGAAACAGTTTTACGATTTTCCTATTTTTATTGATAATGATGTGAGAGTTAATCTTTACGGTGAATGGCTACAAGGTGCCGGAAAAGGCTATAACAATCTAGTTCTGATCACACTGGGAACTGGATTGGGATCTGGAATCGTGAACGATGGAAAAGTGATCTACGGTACGTCTTATAGCGCTGGTGAAATCGGGCATATGAATATGTACAGGAACGGACGTCCCTGCAAATGTGGAAGCTCGGGTTGCTTGGGTCGCTATGTGTCCGCGATTGGCATGGTGAATACTTTTAAAGAGAAGCTGAAAGAAGGCCGAACAAGTATTATTCAGACCTGGACTAATAATCAAGAAGAGCAAATTACCGCGTTAATGATATCTGAAGCCTACGAGCTTGGAGACGCCCTCTCTATAGAGGTAATGCAAGAGACAGGATCTATACTTGGATTTGGCTTAGCGAATGTTGTGAATATCCTCAACCCTGATCTTATTATTGTAGGTGGGGGAATGGCAGCTGCGGGAGACAAACTGCTTCAACCCGTAAGAGAAACTGTAAATCAACATGCGCTGAAGCTATCTGGCAGTAAGTGTAGAATTGTTCAAGCGGAGCTTGGAAGTCGGGCCGGAACTATAGGTGCTGCTTCATATGCATATAGTAAGCTTCAAGATGTAGAGTAACTGATCGTTGCTTAGAATTACTTGTTAATTTAGTTTGGACTGGAACCAGACGGAGCCGCCCGGAATACAACAGTAATAAAATCCGTGGAGGTGCTGTTATGTTTGCAGTCATGCAATTAATAGGTGGAGTGATCCTGTCTTTGGGATGGATTCCTCAGATTGTTCAGATCTTGAAATCAAAATCCGTAGCCGATTTAAATTTGAAGTCGTATTTGCTTATGCTGCTCGGGATTAGTCTAATGGAAGCTTACGCGATCAGTTTGGCGGTTACGGGGGTAGGTTTAGCTTTTTTGATTACAAATACGATGTCCTTATGTGTTGTGTTGCTGGTTATTATTCTAGTGATTAAATATCGAACAAGATAATGAATGAGGCTAAAAAGGATGGTAACGGAATGACGTACAGTTATTCGAAAAGCCGCATCCGCGGACTATGCCACAATATGTGCTTTTCCTAAAGATTCTACGGAAGTGTTCTTTATGTCGCCCAAGCTGGAATATCCACTTACCTCTGATCAATTAGAGCAGGCTGCAATAGACAAGGAAAAGCAAACGGTGATCCTAAATGAACATGAACAGGTCCACAAGATACAACCATCGCCGGGATTTTTATGAAGATAGATCTGACTTAGAATAGTGATTGCAGGAGGTTAATTTGAGCGAAAAATATTATACATATGAAATCGATGCGGTAACTTTTCAATTGCAGGAGGCATGTGACTTTACTTGGTTAAGGAAGCTTGGTAAGGTGTTCAAAGTGTTCGATCAGCAGGACTCTGGAAATCTTTCTTTTGGCGTGGAGAAGGAAGGACAGAAGTACTTTGTTAAATTTGCTGGAGCGAAGCCTTTGACTTACGATGGAAATCCTCAAGATGCTATTACCCGTTTAATTGAAGCCATTCCGTTGTATAAGGACCTTAGATATGAAGCGCTGATCACACTGGTATCACATTTTGAGGTTGGGTCGGGGTATGTAGCGGTGTTTGATTGGTTTGAAGGTGAATGTTTACATTCGCATTGGCTTTTTACGGGTGAAGCTAAGCTGAGTCATCCTGAGTCGCCTTTTTATCGCTATAAGCAGTTATCCGTTAAAAAGCGTTTAGCTTCACTAGATGTGATTTTTTCGTTTCATGAACATGTTGAGTTGCAAGATTATGTAGCCGTGGATTTTTACGATGGAAGTATTCTTTATAATTTTACAAGCGATGAAACAAGAATTTGTGATATTGATATTTATAGACTTAAACCAACAGTAAATGATGTAGGAGAGAACTTCTGGGGCTCAACAAGATTCAAGTCTCCGGAAGAGTTTATTCTGGGTGCACCGATTGATGAAGTTACAAATGTATTCAATATGGGTGCCACTGCTTTTGTTCTATTAGGAGGAGCCACCGATCGATCGTTTGCAAAATGGGAAGCGAGCCAAGCGCTCTACGATGTTGCTTTGCGGGCTGTCTGCCCAGAGCGAGAACAGCGGTATCGGAATGTAGCGGAATTTATATTAGCTTGGGATAAGGTAGGGCTTGTTTGAAGCGAGTGAAAAGCGGGGGATGTTAATTGCAGGTAAACTTATTCAATTTGGACAAGGAAAAGGAAGTTGAACTGGAATACGTTGTTATTATAGTTAAGCATGGTAAGGAATGGATATTAGCCAGACATCAGGACCGTTCGACTTGGGAGTTTGCCGGAGGACATATAGAGGTTGGCGAATCACCGGAGCAGGCTGCTGCTAGAGAGTTATTTGAGGAGACAGGTGCGGAGCAATTCTCTATCGTTCCAATAGCTGTATATACGGTTATTTTGGATGATGCACCTGGGAGTTATGGAAAGCTGTATTTTGCTAATGTGGAACAATTCGCTGAGCTCCCACCCTATGAGATGGCAGAAATCAAAGGATTTATTGAGATACCATCGGATCTGACTTATCCATTGATTTATCCTGCTTTAATTTCAAAAGTACTTGAGTTCATGGACAGTTCTCCTGTTAGATAAGAATGATAGCCCTGCTGTTGTCGCATGCTATAATTTATAAATAGAACAAGCAGGAGGGATTTCATTG
>DJUJ01000197.1:11315-17739 GCA_002438345.1 Paenibacillus sp. UBA6285 | reverse complement strand
TCATTGAAAAGAGACATTCAGCATGTACCCTACGGCTATGAGCCACCAGTTGAACAACGTAAAGGGACGTTAGTGTTTTACGATTCTTTTGAACACATAACAGATCAGGAACTTGAAGTCGCGGCAAAAACAGCAGCAGATCGGCGTTTCACTAAGCTGGTACTTTATCCACTTCATGAAGAAACGGTGAGACGGATGACCAAAGAGCCGGTGAGCGCTTATTATAAACGTGAAGACCGGCTGCACGAATGGAAACGGGAGCAAGGACGTAGCTTTATCACAGTAGAGAGTTTGGAAGGAAAGCGAAAGAAGTATACTCCGCTTGATTCAGCGCTTCGCCATCTTGCTGAAATCTATCCTTCACCGANNGTTGAAGAGTGGATTGTAAAGATTCGGTTATTGTTGCCATCTGCACCTTCATCACTGCATCCACGGTTACTAAAATTTCGCCATCGTTGGGATGTTGTTGGAGAAGAGAAAGAATAAGAAGATTTAATGTGTGCTGCTCTGTTTACGTTTGTAGGTGTACATTCTCCACTGATAATGGATAAAGCATCCGATGCAAAAACCAAGAATGGCTACAGTCGCTGCCACTGCAACGAGCGCTGTGAAAATGTAGGCAGCAATCGTCCAGCCCGCGATGAAGCTGATCAGACCACCTGTGAGGCAGAAGACAGCAATGGTTTGATTAAACTTCTGTTGAGACCAATCTTCGAGTACATAGTGCGAACGCTCTTTTGTCAGAAACTTAGCAGCTAGCTTAATAATGGGATTATAACCAAACAAGAGTCCGAGCAATCCGGCGAACAAGGGCAGCGCAAGTATCCAGTGCTGTCCTGTTAGCCATGTTAATATTACAGAAATGACGATAAACGCCTGATTAGTCTTTACTAATGGCCGAGGAAATCCTTTGGGTACGTCTTGCATCCTATTCACACCTTTCTGATTGACCTCGAACCCTACTATCATCCACCAAATTACTTTTAATTTAAGTAATTTATATGTTGACATATCTCTAAAATATATGGTTTTATTATGTAGACCAATTGTTATAATGCAAAGGAAGTGTCAGCTTGTCGAACAAGCCGAATACGCGTGAGGCGATTCTGGACACCGCTTCGAAATTATTTTTTTCTCAGGGATATCATGCAACAGGGCTAAATCAGATTATTAAAGACAGCGATTCACCGAAGGGATCTCTTTATTATTACTTCCCCCACGGCAAAGAAGAGCTGGCTTTAACATGCATTAACCGGACTAGTGAAACAGTTATTCAGAAGCTTAAGTATCATTTGGAGAGTTGCAATAATGCTGCTGAAGCGATGGAGGATTTCATTTTAGGAATGGCTATGGATGCAATTGAATCCTCATTCGAGGGGATTGTTCCGTTCAGTTTTTGGTTAGCGGCGGAGACCTCTTGTATTAGTGAGGAGCTGCGGACTGCATGTAAATCTGTGTTTATGGACTTGCAAGATGTGATCAAAAAACGCCTTCTTGAAGAAGGAGTGGAGGACAAGACAGCTGCCGATAAGGCTTCAGTTGTAGTCTCTTTATTTGAAGGAGCGCTTCTTCAGACGCTGACTTTTCGGGATGAACAACCGCTTCTCGCGGCGGCAAAGATTATCCCAGCAATACTTTGTTAGACACAGACAAATAGACAGATCATCAGGGGGATTAAGAGTGGAAGCAACAATGCAAGGAAATCAACAAAAGGAAGTAAAGAAGTTTAAAACGATACCAATTCTCGTTTCTTTATTGCTCGCAGGATTTATCGGAATGTTCAGTGAAACAGCACTAAATGTAGCTTTAAGCGATCTTATGAATGTCCTACAAATTACCCCAGCAACGGCACAATGGTTGACGACAGCTTATCTGCTTACACTGGGAATTCTAGTACCGATTTCGGGTATGTTACTTCAGTGGTTCTCGACCAGACAGTTGTTTGTTGCTGCATTATGTTTTTCAATACTTGGAACGTTTCTAGCGGCAGTCTCACCTAATTTTGAGTTCTTACTTACAGCACGTGTGGTACAAGCAATGGGTACTGCGCTACTGCTACCGCTAATGTTCAATACTATCCTTATTATCATTGCGCCTGAAAAACGTGGGGCCGCGATGGGGATGATCGGTTTGGTTATCATGGTAGCACCAGCGATCGGACCAACGATTGCTGGACTTCTAATTGAAAGTCTTAGCTGGCACTGGATCTTCTGGTTGTCACTACCATTCCTAGTGCTCGCTTTGATATTCGGAATCCTCTTCATGCAAAATGTAACGAAGGTTACGAAGCCGAAGATCGATATCCTCTCCATAGTGTTATCGTCAATCGGGTTTGGTGGTATCGTGTTTGGTTTCAGCAGTGCCGGTGAAGAAGCCGGTTGGGGAAGTCCAAAAGTGATTATAGCTATATTAGTAGGTGTGGTATCACTCTTGTTGTTCGGATTGCGTCAAATGAAGATGAAGCAGCCTATGATTAATCTGAGTGCTTTTAAATATCCAATGTTTTCTATTGGTGTGGCTATGGTATTTATCTGTATGATGGTTATCCTATCGTCCATGTTGATTCTTCCGATGTATCTTCAACAGGGTCAAGGATATACAGCGTTCAAAGCGGGCTTGCTATTGCTTCCAGGTGGAATTATTAACGGATTGATGTCCCCAATTATGGGTCGTCTTTTCGATAAATACGGTCCAAAATGGCTCGTTATTCCGGGTCTGGTTATTGCAGCTGCAGCTTTGTGGTTCTTCTCCAGTATTACTGTAGCTTCTACGGTCGTATTCGTAATCGTACTTCACAGTACGCTTATGATCGGTGTGTCGATGGTATTTATGCCCGCACAAACAAACGGTATTAACCAGTTGCCACTAGAACTATATCCAGATGGTACAGCGATCATGAATACATTGCAGCAAGTTGCTGGTGCGATCGGTACCGCATTAGCAGTCAGCATTATGTCTGCAGGTTCGAAGAATTATTTGAAAACTGTGGCCAATCCAGCAGATCCAGCTAATATGTTACCTGCGTTCACGCGAGGTGTACAAAACGCATTTATTTTTGGAATGAGCATGGCCATTGTAGGTCTAATTCTTGCTTTCTTCGTAAAAAGAGTAGTTGTGGATCATAAAATGAATACACCAATGCACTAATAATTAAGTTTGTACAATCCCCTTACGCTAGATAGTGGAGAAAGTTCATGAACGTATGGACAAACCACTGTTGAACGGAGGGGATTTTTTTGCCCACAACATGAAAGAGGGACCTCTCCCCGGTAGAATACCGAGAAGCGTCCGCCACTTAACTTCTTTTTAAGAAAAATGCTGGGCTATATTAGTCAGATACTCTTCTTCATCCGTATTTTCTTTCATTTGAATGAGCATCTTTGCATCTTCTCCAACAATGTATCGGAATTGACTTGTCCCATCTGTGGCGGCTTGATAGATTGTTTCCGCAACAATTTCTGGAGGCGAAGCATACGCAGGTTGTTTTTCCATCTCACCCAATTTACCCAAAAATGCAGTAGTAAAGGGCTTATAATCCGTTAATGCATCATTAAAAAAGAACTCCATCGATCTTCCACCAAAGTCCGTCTGAATAGCACCAGGTTCAATTAACTTTACTTTGATGTTTTGTGATGCTAATTCATAAGATACGGATTCTGAAAAACCCTCTACAGCGAATTTAGTTGAATGATACAGAGACATCGTAGGAAAGGTTACTTTCCCTCCCATAGAAGAGATATTGATCAGCAAACCATCTTGATTAGATCTAAAATGGGGCAACATGGCTTTAGTCATACTGATAAGACCAAAAACGTTCACCTCAAATTGTCTTCTGATCTGCTCATCTGTAGCTACTTCTATAAGACCCATTGTTCCATAACCAGCATTATTGAGAAGAACGTCAATTTTACCAAACCGATTAATCGCTTCCGCTAACGCAGATTGAATCGTATCTACTTTCTCAACATCAAGCCTTAACACTAACACATTATCAAGTGTATTGAATTCACTTTCTTGTTCAGGAGAACGCATCGTGGCTACGACGTTCCATCCTCTTTCAGCAAAATATTTTACTGTTGTTCTTCCTATGCCAGACGAAGCCCCTGTAATGAAAATTGTTTTCATTAACAATTCCTCCTAAAAGTTTTGTGAGCGTTACNNGAGTTTTGCTTTATATTCTTCTATGCCAATTTGGATACAGATGATCTGTGCTGGATGCATTTCATCTTTATAAAGTGAATACTGCTCAAGTAATTGATCTAACTTATTTTGTGATTCCTCTTGTGCTTGCTTCAACCAAATAATCACTTTGTCATACCCAACAAATTCACCAAAATAAAGCCGCATCATAAAATCAGATTTCTTAATACTGTCTGCCTCAAGTGGGGCTAGTAAATAGGCGTTAAAACTAACTCTTCCTTTATCCGTGATGTTTAAAAGATTCTTGTTAGGCTTACCGTCCTGTTGCACATTTTCCTTAGTTATCAAACCCTCCTTTTCCATTCGAGCAAGTGTGGGATAAATCGTTCCATAACTGGAACTATAGAAATTAGAGAATACATTCTCTAATAACTGTTTTATTTCATATCCAGTCAACGATTCTTTCATAAGCATGCCTAAAATAACATCCTGACTGTTCAAAATAGAACCTCCTTGTAGTTTAGAAAAATTTGTATATCACGCTTATAATATATCGGTTCGATATATATTGTGTCAATATATATTGGATAAATATATCGGATTTATTTTTTAGGATATTTATTTGTCTAAAATATAAATGCAGTGACTATAGTATGAGGATTACAAGTAGGAGGATAGTAATAAAGAGTTATTTAGAAAAACGACGATCGCCCTTCGGCAGAACACCGTGGAGTGATCGTCACTTAATTCTTTCTTTTATTATTCACATTGTGTCCAAGCCTGATAAATAAGGTGAGAAACATAAAACTCCAGATTGCTATTGTTGTTTTTTGCAAAAGAAATCTCCTTATGCTGCTGATTTTATTTCCGTTATTATACATTTGAGAGTGACAAATAGTGGCTGGGAACTTTACATGCATAGATTTACGATGTATAGTTGTCCTAGGTATAAAAGAATAAAGAATATTCGTGATATTCAGATAATAATCACAGGAATTTAGAGATCAGGAGGTGCAGAACATTGAAAGTAAGTAAAGAAATGCTGAAGGGCAGTACGGGTACGTTGATTCTGACTCTTTTATTGGAGAAACCATTATATGGTTATGAGCTGATCAAAGAGCTGGAGCTGAGATCAGAGGGTGTTTTTTCTTTGAAAGAAGGAACCTTGTATCCGATTCTGCATGCGATGGAAAGCGAACGTTGGGTGGAAGCCTACTGGATGGAGGTAGACGGAAGAAAGCGTAAGTACTATAGATTATTGGATGACGGTAAAGAGAAGCTCAAGGAGAAAAGGGCAGAATGGGTTATGTTCAAAGGTGCAGTTGATTCTGTTCTGGGAGAGGGGGGTGTATGATGAAAGAGAGGCAGCAGCAATTTTTGGACGAAGTATGTGCAGAGATTAAAGCGAAAAAAACTCATCCAGAGATACGCCAAGAATTAGCTAGTCATCTAGAAGATTTGATCTGTGAAAAAGAAGCGACCGGCATGCCCCGGGATGAAGCAATAGCTTGGGCAATCGGNNGGGGAACCCGCAAACGTTAGGGAAGGAACTTCACCAAATACATAAACCACGAGTTCCTTGGGGATTGTTTGGAGTTATTGCTTTGTTGTCCGCGATTAGTTTAATCGGAATGGGCTCAGTGGATGCTGGCTATAGTGATATTGTTAAAGGTTCTTTTTTAGATAATGCGCTTAGACGGCAGTCCATAAATATACTCATTGGAATTGTATTGATGTTTGGATTGTACTTCATTGATTTCAGAAGATTAAAGGGACTTTCATGGGTGTTATATGGATTATCTATAACAGGAATTTTAACAAGTATGTTCTGGGGAGTAACAGTAAATGGTATTAATTATGGTCCTCCTATATTTAACATTTCCCCTGACATGACATCCTATCGTCCTTATGTTTTGATGGTCGCGTTAGCAGGAATTTTAGTAAATCGTAGGGAAGTACTTGTAAAGAAAACTTGGCAAAGTGGGTTGTTCGACATAGGTATTTTGTTACTCCCCGCTTTGTTGCTTATCTCTTTAAACGCTCTTCCAGAGTTAGTGTTGTATCTTGTCTCCTCACTAGTACTGTATTTATGGATTATTCGCGATTGGTTAAAGAGCGTCGTGTTGTTAGGGTTCTTTTTAATAGCTGGACTACTTTTTATTATTAATAGTGAATACTTACTGGCTAGATTCATAAATGCTATAAATCCATCTTTAGATCCAGAAGGTTATGGATATATTTATCAAGTCATGCGTGAAGTGATTAGCTCCGCTGGTTGGTGTGA
>DJUJ01000197.1:10935-11238 GCA_002438345.1 Paenibacillus sp. UBA6285 | reverse complement strand
TGGCTTTTCATTAAGCTTCTTTCAACGATACGAGCGATTCGTGAACCTTACGGACAGGCACTTGTTGTTGGCTTAGCATTTTTTCTTGCTATAAGATTTGCCTATGGTCTTGCTGTTTTGAGCGGGGGAATGATGCTGACCTCAATTCCATTTCCTTTCCTCAGCTATGGGAGTCATGTGTGGTTTGAATATGCTGCGATTGGACTTTTGATGGGCATTTATCGTAGAAAGGATATTGAAGGCGTCCAAGATAATACTGTGCTGGATTAGATTCAGGATCTTCCCGTATGTCTAAATATTAAA
>DJUJ01000197.1:7827-10752 GCA_002438345.1 Paenibacillus sp. UBA6285 | reverse complement strand
TAACCCAGATGACACTCCAGCTCGAGAATGCACAAAAGTCTCATTTATCTGTATACTCTGAAAAGGTTTTTCCGGAGAAGGTGCAGAAAGAGATAAATAGTGCTTTTTCCAAGAGCAAAAATCTCACCTATACCATACTCCTTAATACGATTAAAGATTCCAACGTACGCAATGTGTTAATTGAAGGCCGGGATAAGGGATATAAGCTGGAGACCAGTGAGGGCATGTACTATCCGGTGATGCATTATGAGGGATTTAAGATCTTTAAGCCGTGTATTACGAAGGNNTATCAACCGAGTGTATCTGATGCAGCGATTGTAATCAGTTGGACCGAGTTAACGAATAGAGCGCTTGCAATAGAGGATTTTGTGACGAAATATCCTGCTTCTAACCGTTCAACCGCTCTTCAAAAAGAACTTCTCATTGCAACGTCTCGCTTATTATATGGAACAAGTAATACACCTGCATATGACTATGATGAGCAAGTTATCAAACCAGAAGTAAAAAAGGCGTATGAAAATGCACTAAAAAATAGCAAAGTTGATACTAGAATTCTTTCGATTTTAGAAAAGCTACTACAATTACTTAATTCCACGAATAATAAATTCACTCCTGTAATAGAAAAATTTCTAGTTGAAACTGTAAACTCGTAATTGTTAGAGTATGTGAAGACAACATCTGAGAAGAGGCTGGATTGATTGAGAATAGGATCAAGAAGAACAAGAATCGCAGTTTTCGCAGTTGTACTGTTTTTGTGGACAAACACTATTTTTATGGGCAGTGCAGATGCCGCTTATGTTGGCTCATCCACAGACGTTGTGCTGCAGCAAATGCAACTGGAGAAGAAAAACCATCTACCGCAAGGGTTTGTCTATTTGGATGAAGTGATTCCTACGGCACAATATGAGATTCGATACTACGGAGACAACAATTTTGTTGGGAAGCGGATTGATGGTTACAAGGCACCTTTAGCGATATTCTCGCGGACAGCGGCAACGGCTTTAAAGGCTGTAAGTGAGGATTTAGCGAACAAAGGATATATTCTTAAAATCTATGATGCTTATCGTCCGCAGACGGCGGTGAATCATTTTGTAAAATGGTCACAGAATGCCGCAGATACTAAGATGAAGCAGCAATATTATCCACGTCTGGATAAACGTAATTTATTCAAACTCGGATTTATAGCTAAAAAATCAGGTCATTCCAGAGGGAGCACCGTCGATTTAACGATCGTAAATAAAGAAACGGGCCTTGATGTAGATATGGGTAGCCCTTTTGATTTTTTCGGAGATATCTCCTATTATGATACGTCCTTAATCAACAAGACTCAGAAAGCAAATCGCGCAATTCTCAAAGAGGCAATGGAAAAACAGGGATTTAAACCTTATAGTAAGGAATGGTGGCATTTTACCTTGATCAAGGAATCTTATCCTAAACAATACTTTGACTTCAAAGTGGAATAACTGAACTAGAAGAAGCGGTTCAACATAACGTTGGAACGTTTCTTTTTTTATGGAGTTTGATTCTCAGAGGATTAGCTCAAGCTGGAAACGAATATAATAATAGTAGGCATAAAAAAGGAGGTTTTGAGGTGATGAAGAAAATCGTGGCTGTTGTTGTGTTGAGTGTATTGTTAATAGCTAATGGATTTGGAATAACATCCTCTTCTACGGTCTGGGCTGCTTCGAGCGATGTCAGGGTTATTTTAAACGGACAAGTTCTAAACGCAGACCCGTATTCGCCCTATCCTAACGGTTCTACGGTCATGATCCCGCTTAGAGAATCATCAATTGCCTTGAAATACAAAGTGGCTTATCAAAAAAGCTCAGATACCATTACATTAAGTGGAGTCAAACAAAAGATTGAATATAAGGTAGGAGACGACCATATTACCATTAATGATAAAGAGAAAAGAGATTTTAAAGATGATGTTGTCTTTAAGAAGGAACACTTATACGTCCCACTTTCTTTTTTTACTAGTTTAGGACTATTGACTGCCTATGATGCTGACGCTAATCTAGCGGAGATCTATACCCCTGAGGTGATTGCGAATGCGATAGCGGGGTTACTTACCACCGGACAATTTCAGGTATTAGAAGATCGTTTCTTTAGTGAAGAGCNNGCAACAAAACTGGGAGGAACTATCGGTACAAGCAGGTAATTACCATGGAGTAAAAGCTACAGAAAGCAATCAAAAGGTGGATCAATTCTCAATACAATGTGTATTGAGTTTTGCTCAGGCGGATGCTTCGCTTGAGATTATCCTGAATAAGTCCGGAAAAATTATTGATCTACGGGAGAAGTTGCTTCTAAAGTAATCTGAGAATTTCAAACATTCAGATACACACATAACAGACTATGCTTATGTTCCTTAAGAAGAAATTTCTTATAGGGACTAAGCGTAGTCTTTTTTTTGTTTCAACATACATTCTGAGATGATTGTAAACATAATGTATTTTTATTGTAAAAAAGGGTTTTATTTGTTGACTTTCACATTCAACAATCGGTTTAGTCATTGGCTTGTTGATCGGGGTTGTAGCTTATCCATTTACGGACTTATCTTTAGTGTTACGTTTATGGTCTGGTGGCCTTGCGGGATTGTAAGCTACTGGGTTGTTTGAGTTGGCATTTAGTAAACGAGATGGGACTACAAAAGAGTAAACCAATTCACCCACTGGCTTCGGCTAGTGGGCTTTTATTTATTTTCGATGTCTAAAAAGTGAATTTAGGAATACAATCCACTAAAAAGTAGTTATAAAATAGCGGAAAATCAGCTCGTGATTAGCCATTTTAACACTGAATTATCACCTACAGCATGAGTCAAGCCTGATAATATTTTGGTTGTAAGGGCTTATTATTGTAAATAATCAATAATAATTTTATTTAGATTAAAGGAAATTATGTAAATATAACGAAAATTAATAA
>DJUJ01000197.1:402-7749 GCA_002438345.1 Paenibacillus sp. UBA6285 | reverse complement strand
TGTTAGGGATGAGATAATGGGGGATATTACAGCGGTTGTAAGAACTTCTAAAGGATTTTCGGTGGTCACGAATACAAATCTTGCTATGGAAGCCATAGGGCATCAAGAGATAGTACTATTTGAAGATCAAAAAACAATGCTTATTCTCTATAATGATGTTGAATTTGGTTATGAATTTCTGAATTTATTAAAGAATAAAATTGAAGATATGAATTTGGTAAACATTTTGAAAGTTTTTCAGCAAATCGATCTATTCTATAAAGAGGAATATAAAGATGATGGTAATTTGAAATTGTTAGGTGTGTTAGGTTGTGGTTTTCAAGACAATATTCCAAAAGTATATGTGTATTCTAAAAGTACCGAATTTGAAGTGACTGAGTATCAAAATGAAATTACGCTAGATAGGAATACAATATATGATTTCTATAAAGAATTATTGTATCCTTCACCATCAAATACCGAATCGGCGATACTTTTTTTAAGTGTTTGGATAACCAAATTAAAAGCAATGATTCCTATTCTTAATTATGGTTGTAGGTTTGCAACATTGGATTATTTTAATGGACATATTTATGAAAACTCAGATGTTGAAAAATTTCTAACTAAAGGAAATACTTTTCACAGTACTATCCGTGGTGAGAATTCTACTCTGTTTTTGGGGGTGCCGAATTGACATTAGCAATAGCATTAAGAGGTAGCAATGGCCTAGTATTGGCTAGTGACAGTAGGGTAAGTGGGGCTAAGAGTAAAGATGATTCTATCAAGTTTCTGCAAGTTAATAGAGATGTGGGTATCATGACTTATGGATTGGCAATTCCAGGAGGGAATTCCATTAGAAAGTTAAGAGATAATGTGAGTCAGAAGCAATTAGCACACTTCTCTCAGATTGTTGAAGAAACCCGAATTGTAGCACAGGAAGAATTTGGTAGCTTTTTTTCTCAATATCCCCAAAACCCATTCTCCTCAACGGTCGGATTTATATTGGCGGGGTATGATAGTTATGAATCCAATCAATTTAAGATATTTTCTTATGAGAGCCCTTTTTTTGTACCTACTGAGAATACAGATGTAAAAGCTGCTCAATGGCAATTATCTCAAGTTTTATGTGATTATTTGCAATATCCGCAAATGACCGTCGAGCAACTTAAAGAACTGGCTGTTATACAACTCTTAGAAACATCGTCGTTTAATTCAACTGTTGGTGGACCTATACAAATGGCTACGGTTAGTTATGAAAAAGGATTTAGACAATTGCAACAGGAAGAAGTACATAGATTAATTGAAAATGTACAACCTAAGATCATCAGTTTTAGAAAGAGTGCCATAAAAACTTTTAATGATTTGTTAATATAAAGTGAGGTACCCCATCAGAAATGGTGGGGCTTTTTTTGTTATTTGGTAAATTATCTTACCGTCACATACATATGTGGAAATAAAAATATTAGGATTATCATGATGCATCGATCCTACCAACGCTAGTAGGTTTTTTTGAGTTACAAAGAATTTCCCTTAACAGTAATATAGAGTACATATACATAATGTTCCAAATGAATTAATCTATTATTATGAATAATGAAAACTATCAGTATAGAGATACATACTTTTCTGTGGGGAATCCAGCAATTCTATGGATACTCATACTTGGATTGGTGCTACTGGGATTTGTTTTGTTTTATTTAATCAAGAAATATCGAAAGAAGAGAAAGTGAGAAGACATGAGTAGTACATACAAAGTCTTAGAGAGCGATGCTGAATTCCTGACAGCAGCTCTGTCTCAATCGAAAGTATCTGTATGGTTTCAGCAGGAACCGGACCCAATAGGTCATCTTATGGATTATGGTGGAATTATAGAGGGGTATACACCAGATTCTATTAAACTTGCTGGAGTTCATTTTGTTTGGAGGCGGTTTGAATTTAGAGTATACATAAAGTAGCCCGCTAACCTTACACGGTTGGCGGGCTTTTTTTTATAAGATTTTTATTAATTTCTATCTACTAGAATTGTAAATGACTTTATGTTTCCTGATGCATCATAGGCAAATATATTTGCAGCTCCGTATTGAACAGCACTAACCCATCCATTTTCATGTAATATAATGGCTCCATCATTATAAATTAGTTCACGGAGGACGCCAGGGATGTATCTCTGTTCTCCTGAATCCATGTAAATAGTAATTTGTTCAAAAGTAGGTCCACTTGTTACACTAGAAACTGGTATTGGGTCAGGAGCTGTGGTTGGAGCAGTTGCTGCAAATGAGGTAGACCCTAAAGCGAAACAAGCAGATACAGTTAATAGGCCAGCTAAGATTTTCTTTTTCATAATTCCACCATCCTTACATTTATTATAATTATTTAAGATGATTTTTTAGAGGTTTCTCAGATGAGTTTCTGATGGATTAAGGAAACGGTTTGAAATTGACCATTTTTACAGATATTATTTTCTGTCTACGAGAATTGTATAGTAAGTTATGTTTCCATATTCATCGTAGCAACTTCCCAAGAAATAACTGCCAAAGGTACTTCTGAACAGGTTATTGTCCACTTGGATTCAGGATACTGGAAATATCTCCCTGGTAATCTTATTGAAATCAGTTACATCTTTGTCTATCCTTTTGTTAATGTTTGGGAATATGTCTTATGCAGAAACTGCTGCTACACCAGATAAAGACAAGGTTGTTTTATTTGAGGCAACTCCAATTACTGATATAGATGTGCTATTAGAAAGAGCGAAAAATGGAATTACAGATAGACAAAATGAATCCCAACCAACTCCGAGTGTAGTTCAAATCTCAAACAAGGCGCTTTTACAAGAAGATGAATTCAGCTTAGAGGAGATTGAATACTACTCAACTACACAGAAGATCCGCGAAATTAAGCAGGATCAAACAACTGTAGAAACATTTAGTACAACGAACTTTGCTATCCTAAGCGCCGATGATAAATATCAAACTAAGCCAGATACCTCTGGTGGAGTTGTTGCTTATTCTACTGTTAGTTATGATGTTATTTATGCAAATAATCTTGAAAATTATAAACTTCTTTCGGTAACAGGTGGTTGGAATGTACATGATTCCTCG
This sequence comes from Paenibacillus sp. UBA6285, assembly GCA_002438345.1. Taxonomy (GTDB): domain Bacteria; phylum Bacillota; class Bacilli; order Paenibacillales; family Paenibacillaceae; genus Paenibacillus_AQ. The sequence continues at coordinate 4,672 of DJUJ01000197.1, read as the reverse complement.
ATCTCTCTATCTAATAGAACTGTTACCTATGGGGCATCAGGGAATGGAATGGGTGGTGGAGCTTATTTAACGCAGAAGAGAGGTCCATATACTGTTTCAGTTAACGCCTTTAGTTATGCTGCCCCAAGCGAATGGGTATATATTACTGAACCTCAATCAACTGTAGGTGTTACATCTCAAGTTACTTTGTCACGAGGTTCATCAACGTGGCAGTTGTTGTTTCCATTAGTCCTTTAAACAAACCAAAAGATCAAGCTTTCTTATTAGCTTGGTCTTTTCTCTTGTATAATTCTTATTTTTTACTGATCTACATAATTAATGTATAATTGTTATTGAGTTTTGAAGGGGGTTATAACGCATTAATGGAAGGGGTATAGAATAATGCGATTTTTTATTTACCTAGGGCTAGCACTTATAGTAGTTTCTGGACTCTGTGTTGGGGCGTTTACAACAGGTTATCAGCAAAGAGGTAATTTTTATTCAGAACATGAAGACGACCGAAGAATGAAAAGAAAAATATCGAGTTGGACCGCAATCGGTGCTGTTATTTCGTTTTTAATTGCTTATTGTATTCATTTGTTAAAATGAAATTAATTGAAATATGAGAAATGGAAAGATCATTTAGAAGAGCCGTCACAGGTGTTGATCCTGGAAGGCTCTTTTATTATTGTTGGAAGAATAAACCATTGATTGAAAATCCATTAAGCGCATATAATACAAACAAATGTTCTTATTTTCGGAGGCAGTTAATGGAGGGGTATGCATGAGCAAACTGGACAATAACGAAAGATGGAAAACGAAAATGATCATGACCGAGCATGTTGAGCAGTACGAGGAACAACAGCGTGAGAAACGAGATAACATGATAACTATGGAGGAACGTACTATGGTTCGAGACCTCATTTTGCTTCCCTACATAGATACGATGGTCGCNNAGCCTGAAGGAGCTCGAACACTCCAGTAACATACTGAAACGTACCTTTTTGATGGCTGGCGAAGCCATACAGCGCCGGATCGTGCAGGATACCTATCGACTGCAGAAAGAGCTGAAGCAGCGGAATATCAAAATGCTGGCGGATGAGCAAGATGATTTTATCACGTATTACAAAATCTTTTGCCGAGGATATCAGGAACGCTTTGGATTAACTCGAGATGTTATGCGTACTGAGATCAGCTTGCGGCTGACCCAATACACCGCCGTGATGGGAATGATGTTAAAAGAGCACCTTAAATAACAAGGCCCCATCAGTAATTATACTGGCGTGGCAGCCAGCAAGGAAAGGCGTGGTAGCATGAAGACATTAACCCCACGGCAATATGCAGTACAACAGGCAATCATTAAACTTTCGGAAGTCCAAGGGTATCCTCCGACCGTACAGGAGATCATGATTGAAATAGAGTTGACATCTAGCTCTACAGTGCAGGAGTTGCTTAATAAATTGGTATCAAAGGGATTTATCCAACGCCAAGGACGCACTCCTCGGTCATTACAGGTAATCCATCACGCTTGAGGATACACCACGTAAATTGCTGCTCATCTTGACTCATTACCAAAGACACTTTGGAAGATTACCGAGAATGCCAGAACTGCAGCGATTGAGCGGACGGCTTCCGGTACCGATTAAAGAAGGTCTAGCACTGCTTGCCCAGGAAAACTACATACAATGGGTACAAGGTATGCCGCCTGAGACGGCTATTATTATCGAGGGCTGGGAAAGGCCTGATCCAAGAGTTAAGAGGCATGAGGTAGCACCGCAGGGGATACAGTGGGGCATAGATGGAAGCAATATCGAGTACTGGACAGATTATTAGGAGGGCAGACATCATGGTGAAGAAACTGGAAAGTATTTGGGATTGCAGTAGAATGATGCTACCGGAGCATAAGATTCGGATTATCAGTGATGAGCGGGGGCAGCAGTGGAGGGACCGTAAAAAGCCGGTGCTTGACGCGCAGGAGTGGGAAATAATTGATCAAGTGCTCGCTTACTCGAAACGGTATCGGGAGCAGATAACAATCACTCAGTTTGAACCGGTTCAAGATATTAAGATCCGGGGAGTTGTGATGGCCATAGACAGACAGCTACGACGGATCAAACTGCAAATGGAATATGACTATGATTGGATTAAGATCGACGATGTGATTCAGGTAACTACATAAAAAAAATGCCCCGGAAGCTTTCGCCGGGGCATAACTATTATTCCTCGAATAACTCATCCATTAAACTATCGATTTCCTCTTTCCGTGAGGCCGTAGCCTCAGTATCAATCATGACCTTGCCTTCTTCGAAAATAAGGGTGTCTCCAGCCTTAATCTCTGTCGGTAGTTCTGATCTAAGGACATCTTCGGTTTTACCATCAAATTCAATGACGGCATACTCACCCTCAAAGCGATCAATGATTCCTTTCTGCATTTACTTGACCCCCTTAGTCGTTGTAAAAGTGATTTTATTGCCATCACTTATTGCGGTAATGGTTCCTTGTTGATCAGTTCGTAAAACTGAAGTATTCGCATTTTTTAACCGTGTAAGTATTCCGGAATCTGGGTGCCCGTAATTGTTTTTACCTACGCTTATTACTGCGTACTGTGGTTTAACGGCGTCGAGGAATGCTTTACTGGTTGAACTACTGGAACCGTGATGGCCAACTTTTAATACATCAGCTTTTAAATTCATTCCGTCGGCTAACATATCGTTCTCAGAAGCTTTTTCAGCATCACCAGTAAAGAGGAAAGACTTGTTTTTATAAGTAACCTTTAAAACAGCACTCCATTCATTAAGATTATCCCAATACGTTCTAATAGGTGCCAAGAATTCCGCCTCAACGCCTGTCAAAGGAATAGTAACTCCTTTAGTCACTCCTTTGATGGTACGTCCTTCATTTTTCACAGCGGTCAAAAAATCTTTGTATGTTTCAGTGGTATGTGATACCTTTGGGGCGTAGACAGATTTAACGTCCAACGCTTTCAAAACATCATCTAACCCACCGATGTGATCTGCGTCAGGATGAGTAGCAACCAGGGCATCAAGTGTCTTTACACCAAGGGCATCCAGGAACTTTACTACATTCTTACCCTGATCGTTATTACCTCCGTCAATGAGGACATATTGATTATTCGGAGTCCGTATTAGGGTAGAGTCACCTTGTCCAACATCGAAAAAGTAGACCTGAAGAGTGCCGACGTTCTGTTTCTTTGGTAAAAGCAAGGCTGGAGCTGGTGTGGCAGTAGGCTTTGCTGTTGGTTTGGCGGTAGGTTTAACAGCTGGTTTAGCTGTGGCTGCCGGTTTTGAATTTGAACTTCCACCATTGTGGTAATGGTATTCTCCGTCTTCCAGTCCCCACTTTGCGCAATTTGTGCGGCAATAATGACCGCCACTTGCATCTGTGCGTTCTGGATGTGCCTCAGCAAGTACAGGCATCAACAATAAAATAAGTGACATGAAGATTGGAACAATAATTCTTTTCATAAAAAAATAAATACCCCCAATGTATGATTCTGGAAGTAATATCAGAATAAGGTAATATTTTCTACTTCATTTCGTAACTATTCACTTACTTCTGGCTACATTTTCACTTATCCCTTATTAAGCTAACGGGCAGTTTAGCGTAACAATGGATTTGGTATATGAGAGTTGTGTAACATACTGATAATGTGTAGAATGTGTACAAAAACCTTCGTGAATTGAATAAATATCATTCGGAAAATCACGGAGGGTATCGAAGTATTAGAAAACTATCCAGGGAGTATTGAAGTAGCCTCATCTTATATGTACTTGATATTTTTTAACAAGGGTCTGTTAGTGATCTGATTATTCGCCCAACAAAACAAGAAGTATAATTAAATTAGGTAGGTGATTTTTAAAAATGGACATGAAAGATTTTATAGACTTTTGTAAGAAAGGCAGCCCAATTTCGGGTGAGGATAAAGAATTACATGGATTATTAATTCAATGTAGTTATCAAGCTCAAAAGATCACAATGGAATTGAATACTTCCTATCATTCAAGAGAAGAAATAGTGGAGATTTTTAGTGAACTAACAGGCAATAAAGTTGATTCGTCTTTTATGTGTTTTCCGCCGTTTTATACAGACTTTGGGAAAAATATTACTATAGGAAAGAATGTGTTTTTCAACATAGGCTGTTCCTTCCAAGATAGAGGTGGAATTAGTATAGGGGACGGTACAATGATTGGTATGAATGTCACGATTGCTACACTTAATCATGGGTTACCTTTGGCGACGAGAAACACAACATATCCCTCTCCAGTTATAA
>DJUJ01000197.1:0-242 GCA_002438345.1 Paenibacillus sp. UBA6285 | reverse complement strand
CATGGAAGAACGCAATTACTTCCATAATCTGTGGTGTCGCGTGAGCGACATGGATGGCTAACGGGTACGATAGCTCAATAAGACACCTAGCTAATACGATTGTAAAAATCGCCTCGTCAGTGATAATGCTGACGAGGCATTATAATTTGATGGGTCATATATCAAATTCAGCCCATCCTAGTGGCAGTGATTCGAAGTCGATTTCATCGAGGGCTTCCGGTTCAATAATTAATAGTAGTGGT
>DJUJ01000196.1:4857-5148 GCA_002438345.1 Paenibacillus sp. UBA6285 | reverse complement strand
ATTAAAAGACTCGTGTGGGGTGTTTCTGTGATGCAATGTGACGGTTGTCTAGCCGTTCACCCGCAGACGGATCACATTCCAGGATACTTTCGCGAGAAGGGCTTTCACATGCCCATCTTCAACAGCAGCGTTGACTTGATGGTTTGGCATCACTGTATGTGGATTGGACTTGGTGTTGGCTGCTTTGATATTCTCATGTCCCAGTACTATATGCTCAATGATGCTCACCGACCTGAAACTGCGTAGGTCCACGTCTAGATCAAGTCCTTCGGACAAATGACGATTCACAGG
>DJUJ01000196.1:3420-4802 GCA_002438345.1 Paenibacillus sp. UBA6285 | reverse complement strand
GTTGTATACACTAATCGCTTCCAAGTAAGGCACATCACTGAAATCTTTGGAATCGTATTTAGGGCTAGAGATCAGCGGGTGAAGTACGGTTCCTCGGCCATAAAGAGATGCATGCAGATAAGGATAGTAAGTGGTCTGAAGCCATAGCGGGCCGCCGTTTTCGGTCATAATAGGGGCAATAACATTAATAAGCTGTGCGATGCAGGCCATCTTTACACGGTCCGCATGTTTTAGTAATGTAATGAGACAGCAGCCCACGACCAGTGCATCTTCAAGGGTGTAGACATCTTCGAACTCTGGCGGAGCGATCTGCCAACGCTTTTCGGCACGACTGCTTCCTTGCGATTTCCAAACATTCCATTCATCCAGTGAAAGATTAATTTTCTTCTTGCTCTTTTTCTTAGCTTGAATATAATCACAGGTAGCAGCTACGCTGTTGATGAAGTGATCCATATCCAGTGAGCGGGCTAGGAAATTAGGGGTGTCATCTTCGTTATTATTGTAGTAAGTATGGAGTGAGAGGTAGTCTACATTCTCATAAGAAAGATCTAGCACGGTAGCTTCCCACTCTGCAAAAGTGTCCATGCCGCTTCCTGAACTGCCGCATGCCACAAGCTCAACTGTTGGATCCACCCAGCGCATAGCTTTCGCCGTTTCGTTCGCTAGTCGGCCATATTCGACCGCTGTTTTAGCGCCAATCTGCCATGGACCGTCCATTTCATTACCAAGACACCAGGTCTTAAAGGCATGAGGCTCTTTATATCCATGTGAGATTCGCAGATCACTGAAGTAGGAGCCAGAAGGGTGGTTGCAGTACTCTACTAGGTTTCTAGCCGCGTCGATGCCGCGTGTACCGAGGTTAACCGCCATCATGACTTCAGATCCAACGAGCTTAGCCCAATCTGCAAATTCATTAGTACCCACTTGATTCGTTTCTGTTGTCCACCAAGCTAATTCAAGGGATTGCTTACGTTCGTGCTTGGGCCCAACGCCGTCTTCCCAGTTGTAACCGGATACAAAATTACCTCCGGGATAACGAATGATAGGAACATTAAGTGCTCGGATAGCTTCAATGGCATCTCCCCGAAAACCATTGTGGTCTGCAGTAGGGTGACCAGGATCATAAATACCACCGTACACTGCTCTGCCTAGATGCTCGATGAATGAGCCGTAGATCCGGGGGTCTACTTCTGATAGCTTGAAATCCTTGTCAATAATCATTGTGGATTTAATCGTCATGGATACATACCTCCCTTAAGTAGAATTAATGTTATTGCTAACTGATAATTCGCTTTCTATGGTTAAATAATACTTATATTAAGACATGATAAGCAATCGAATAATTTAGGATTCGTTAAAAAACTAATTCAAAGGCATAGGAG
>DJUJ01000196.1:3038-3394 GCA_002438345.1 Paenibacillus sp. UBA6285 | reverse complement strand
GTCTATTGGATCGAAAAGAGATGCACATTAAAGAGCTGGCAGCTGAGCTCTATCTCAGTAGTGCGATAGTTAGTACCCATGTTGCCAAGCTGCAAAAAGCAGGTCTGATCAGCTCTAAAATGAGACGTGTGGATGGAGGGACGTATAAGTACTGTTCACTGTCTGCGAATTACCTGCAGATTAAATTATCAGGTTCTCGGGGAATTGCCAGAAAGGTTGTTGAGGTTTCGGTTCCTGTAGGACAGTATACCGATGTTCAAGCGTCACCTACATGCGGAATTGCAACTACTGACAAATTAATCGGATATTATGACGATCCGCGTTATTTTCTGGACCCAGAACGAGTGAATGCCGGT
>DJUJ01000196.1:899-2985 GCA_002438345.1 Paenibacillus sp. UBA6285 | reverse complement strand
TTGAGTATAAGGTCCCTAATTATCTGTTTAAGGATCAGGTGGTGCAGGAGATAGAAATTTCCATGGAGATTGGTTCTGAGGCTCCACATGTAAATGAAAAATGGCCGTCGGATATTGCTTTTGCCATNNCAAGTCCCGGAGATTTCGGCCTGACTAGAGGACGATTAACCCCCGCTTGGTGGAATTCAGATGTTAACCAATACGGTTTGCTGAAGGTTCTGCGGATTAATGCAGGTGGAACATTTATGGATGGGCAGCAATTATCAAAGGTGACGCTGGATGATGTACTTGTAGAGCAGGACCAGTGGACATTACGTTTAAGCGCAGAGGATAGCGGACGTAGAAGAGGTGGATTAACGTTATTTGGACGTGGATTTGGGAATTATGAGCAAGACATTGTGTTCAGAGTCTATTATGAATGATGCGTTATTACCACAGATAAAATAAAATTAATAAAACTATTGTAATGAAAACGTTTTTATGTTAATTTATATTTATAAAAACGTTTTTATTCGTAAAGGAAGATTAATCATTATGGAAAAGGTAACCATCAAAGACGTTGCCAGAGAGGCTGGAGTCTCCATTTCTACGGTTTCCAACGCGCTAAATGACGTAGATGTATTAAATCCGGAGACGAAATCACATGTTCTTAAGATTGCGAAGCAATTAAATTATGTTCCAAACCTAAATGGCAAGCTCCTAAGGAACGGAAAAACTAAAATGCTGGGTTTTTTCACAACGAGTGTATCGGGTCCTTACTTCTATAAGCTGGTGGAGTCCATGTCTCGTGAATGTGATCGGTTAGGTTACGGGCTAAATGTATTTGTTACAAAGGATAAACAAGTGATTATGAGCAATATTCTAGGCCGACGTGTGGATGGCGTCATTATCTACGAAGAGATGAGAATAGATGAGGAAGAAATTGCCGCAATGGTGAAAGACAAGATCAAGGCTGTGTTTCTGGATCGACCACTTAAGAATGATACGATGGGCAGCGTGATCTTTAATTCGTTTGAATCTGGTTACGAAGCAACGAAATATTTAATCAGTCTGGGACACAAAAAAATTGCTTACATATCTGGTGTAGATGAGATGTATGACAGTGTTCAGCGGAAAGAAGGATACTTGGCTGCCTTGCGTCAATATCAGCTTCCGACGAACGAAGAGTATATCATACAAGGATATTTTGAGGAAGAGAGCACCTATAACGCTATTAAGTCACTAGTTCACTTAAGTCCTGAAAAAATGCCTGATGCTTTTTTAGCAGGGAATGATTTGAGCGCTATTGGATGTATTCAAGCTTTGAAATCGCATGGATATGCAGTCCCGTTGGATATAAGTGTTATGGGGTTTGACGATATTGATATCGCGCAGTATTTCTCACCGCCATTAACGACGGTAAGAAATCAAATTGCCAGACAAGGTATTCTATCCATAAATCACCTGGTTCGCATGATTCAGAAGAAGGAACAGGGCGAAATGATGAAATTGCCAGGCGAACTAATTGTACGTGGTTCTACTCAAGTGAAGATTGATCGGTACTGNNAACGCTTTTAAGAAGGGCAACAAGATAGTATCCGATCATTTTCTATAATTTTTTATTGCTTTTAGGAGGTTTTTTTTAAAAAGAAATAAAAACGTTTTTATTGTTTTGGGCATCATGATTTGGAGGGGAGAAGAAAAACATGGATAAATTAGCCGTAGTGCCAGTGAACGGGAAGAATCCAATGAACAGTAAGAAACCTATGGGACAGAGGGTCAAAGAATTTGTGATTGATTATAAGAGACAATGGGAGATCCAATCCATGATCATCCCGGGAATCATTTTTATGATTATCTTTTGTTTCATACCTATTTACGGATTAACGATTGCTTTTAAGAGTTACACCGTAATTGACACGCTCGATTCTGCACCATGGGTTGGGCTTGATAATTTCAGGATTATTTTATCAGACAAATATTTTTGGGATGCTGTAGTCAATACCTTGGGGATCAGCTTTCTGAAATTAGCCATAGGTTTTGTTATTCCTATTATTCTATCCGTTATGATTTACGAATTAAGCGGTGGACGCTTTAAGAAAATAGT
>DJUJ01000196.1:0-837 GCA_002438345.1 Paenibacillus sp. UBA6285 | reverse complement strand
CATGGATCGTTCTGGGTGGGATGTTGATTGCTTGGTTCTCTTCATCCGGTATGTTTAATGAGATCCTGCTCAATTTAGGAATAATCTCGAAACCGGTAAATATCTTGCTTGATGCGAACAAGTATTGGTGGATTGCAACATTATCGGATATTTGGAAAGAGGCGGGTTGGGGAACGATTTTATACTTAGCCATCATGTCGAAAATTGATCCTACTTATTATGAAGCTGCTAAGATAGATGGGGCAAGTCGTATGAGACAAATTTGGAATATTACCCTCCCTAACATGAAGCCGATTATCAGTTTAAATCTGATTCTGACAGTAAGCGGTTTATTAGGATCGAATCTGGATCAAACCTTGGTCTTGATGAATTCTCAGAACCGTGTCAAAGCAGAAGTAATTAATTCTTATGTGTATCGTATGGGTATGACGCAAGGTGACTTCTCTTATGCTACTGCTGTTGGTTTAGGTGTCTCCATTGTTTCTGTGATCCTACTGATTAGTGCCAACAAAGTATCCAATAAATTAAATGATAATCAATCAGTTCTGTAGAAGGAGGCATTTCTGTGAATCGTACGGTAGCTAAAGAAGATCTCGACAGTCGAATCTTTAACACCATAAATATTATCTTACTCTGTATTTGTACTGTAATTATCGTTGNNTATCCTCCTTAAGCTCAGGCAAGGCGCTCGCGGAAGGCGGATTCATATTTTGGTCTACGGACTTCTCCTTAGAGAATTATCGTGCTGTATTTAATGATGAGACGATTGGACTAGCCTTCCTAGTCTCCATTGCCAAAACGTTCATCGGTGTCATTACCCACGTATTCTTTTGCGCG
>DJUJ01000199.1:895-6700 GCA_002438345.1 Paenibacillus sp. UBA6285 | reverse complement strand
GATCGGTACTCTCAGAGCTGAAATGCTTTCCTTGCAAACCGAGTAGATGACATGAAGATATCCGTCGTGCACCAGCGTGTGAGGATACCCGTAATCGCCGCCCTTGTACATTCCTTGGAAGAGCCGTTCACACATTTCATTTTTCAGAATGAAGTGGCGGTTGAACAGCATCCCGTCTAGCGATAGCGACAGGACTAACGGACTGCGTTTGCCTCGGGGCTCTGGATCTGGCGTTCCAACATAGTAAATCGTCCCGTCCGATAACCGACCAAAATGANNGAATTTGCTGTTGTTATCGGAAAAACTAGTCGGTAGCGGATTCGACCAACTCGCCCCGTCGTCGGCGCTCCGCGTCACCCATAGCTTGCGGCTATTGCTTCTCAATAGCATATGAAGGATTCCGTCGGCAGTTTGATAGAACGAACCCTCGCATAAGCCAACCGGCCATTGGCGCGCTTCCTTCACCTGCCAGAATGATTCAGAGTCGTCACAGATCGTTCCGGACATTTCAGGCGGATATATACCCGATTGAACCCCCCCCGCCATTCCAGTTGGATCGTCCGAATACGGAAACATGATATTGCCGCTGATGATCAGCCTGCCCGATTGCGTCTGCTGTGGTCCGTGATTCGGGATGATGGGTAGATACATCGGGATCGGCTCGCTCCAGCTCATTCCATCCTTTGTGACAATGGCATACAGGAACGTATTCATATGTCCTTTGTCGCCGCTCTTACGCGATCCGTTCTCCAGATGCTCCGGTTTGTATTCGTACTGCCCATAGTAGACAATTAGCGTGTCGCCATGCTGGTGAAATCCAGCAGCAGTCAGCACCAGATCCGAATGTATTCCCCCAGTAGTGTCCACCAAAGCCTGAGGTACTGACCAACGAAGGAAGTCATCCGAGACCGCCATTAGCACTCGTTGGCCGACGTCGTCCTCGTTGATTCTCCCATTCGACCAAATGGCATAAAATTTACCTTTGTAATGCGTAATGTGGGCATGGTGCGAATAGGACCAATCATACTCGCTTGCTGGCTTGTAAATCGATACGGTTTCAACATCGAGTTTAGGCCGCTTGCGGTCGTTAAGCGTATTGGCTATCATTTCTTCACTCTTCCGAGAGCCGAATTATATATGGTTTCGAGCTCAGGCACTCCGTTATCATTCAGAGCCTTTGCGAAAGCGTCAAATTCAGAAAGCGGCTTGGATCCCATAATAAATTTCACGACATCAGCCGTTATCGGACTTAATTTGGAATTAATTTGCTTGATCTTCTCGTTCTCATCATCTGTAAAAGGCGGCTTCAAAGACGGTGCGCGATTTTTGGAACCCGGGTCCTTGTCGATTTGCTCTCCCCAACGAACCAAATCAGGATTTGAAACTTGTACGATTGGCGTCTCGTCCACATGCGGCGCCAGACTTAAATATCCCGCTCCTAGCTCAGATAGCAAAGCTCTCGCCGGATCTGCTGCCGTTTTATATTTATCAAGGACACTTGAAAGTATTTTGGGCTTACCGTCTACGAGTTCATATGTTTCTCCTAGCACACCGAAGTTGGCGATCTGAATACCCTCATCGCTGTATAACCAATCGTAAAACTTTACGACCGCCGCAGGTTCCTTGACCTTGGAGCTGATCGCATATAATTCCGAAATCCATCCGGATTTCGGGTAGGCGAAGCCTCTAACCTTGCCCTGACTGTTGCTAAGATACGGAATTAGTTCCAACTTTGCTGCCTTGTCTTGCTGCTGCAGCGCCTGGTTGTAGTTCACCGCAAACGTATTATTATCAAAATAAAAGAATGCTTTACCGGCAGTCAGCTTCTCCGCCCACTTCTGCTGCGTGTTCACAGAAAAATCAGGGTCGAGCAGTTTTTCGCTGTAAAGCTTATTCAAGTAAGTAAGCACTTCCTTGAAAGAGGGTTTGCTAGTTCCGTATACATAAGAGCCGTCTTTCACATCGTAATCGAAATATATTCCGTACCCACCTCCCATACCAAGAGCGACAGCGTCCAGAAAAGAACCCATCCCCCGAGACGTCCATGGCGTCGAATCCGGATAAGCCTCCTTCAACTTTTTTAGCACCTGATAAAGCTCTTCGAATGTTGAGGGCGTTTTCAAATTATGCTTTTTCAGTAAATCGGTACGAATCATCGGAGCCTTTCCGGCCGACAGCTGGTTTTGGGAGGTAATTGGGAAGCCGTACAATTTGCCGTCGATCAGCAGCTTGTTTGTTTCCGGATTTTCCTCCAACCGTTTTTTAAGATTCGGAGCTTGATCCAAATATTCGGAAATATTAAGGAAGACGCCTGTCTTGGCGTACTGGTTGAGATCGTTTTGATCAATCAGAATAATGTCGGGAATATTGTTCGTGCCGATGAGAACCTGCTTTTTCTCTATATAGTTGCTTTGTGGTATGCCTTCCACCTGGAGTTTGACTCCCATTTTTTTCGCGATTTCCTTCAGTACTAGCGTATCCTGCCTAAGCGCCTGCGACGGATGCTCGTAGCGGATCATCTTCAGTGACATTTCTTTCTGGCCTTCCATCGTGGAAGGCTCCCCCTCGCTGTTCTTGGCAGTGCAGCCTGAGAATAGCGCTACAGCTAGTGTGACGAAAACTAGGAGTTGGAACTTCATTTTTTTGTTATCCATGTTACCCCTCCATGATTATAATTAATTGTAACAGCTTGCCTAACAATTGAATATGTCAAAAACTTTCGCACAAATCAGCTCTAACCTTTCAAAGAGCCAATCATCACCCCCTTGATGAAATATTTCTGAATAAAAGGATATATCGCGATAATCGGCGCAATCACAATCATGATGACGGCATATTTGATGTTAGTTGACGTGACCCCCGCGTAAGGCCCACTTAGCTCTTGGCTTTGCTCCGACATTTGTCCCATAACGACCATATTGCGTAACAAAATTTGCACCGGATACTTCGCCTTTTCATCTAAATAAATCAAGGCCGGGAAAAAGCTGTTCCAATGGCCTACAGCGTAAAACATTGAGATGGTGGCAATGATCGGCAGCGAAAGGGGCAATACGATCCTCCATAACACAAGCAGTTCCTGGGCCCCGTCAATTCGGGCCGCTTCAAACAGCTCATTCGGGATTCCTTGAAAAAACGTACGCATTACGATCATATTCCACGCGCTGATCGCCCCAGGTACGATGAGGGCCCACATCGTATTTATCATGTTAAGCTTTTGAACAAGCAAATAACTGGGAATCAATCCACCGCTGAAGAACATGGTGAACACGATCATCAGGGTAAAGAAGCTTCTACCGTGAAATTCCTTCTTAGAGAGTGGATAAGCGCAAAGAATGGTGAAGCATACATTGACAAATGTGCCTACTGTCGTATATAGAATCGTATTTCCATAAGAACGGATGATTGCCGAATCGTGAAGAAGCAAGCGATAGGTGTCCAGATTGGGACGGATCGGCCAAATATTCACTTCCCCCCGCAGCACGGAATGTCCGTCGCTGATGGATACAACGAAAATATGATACAGCGGATAAAACGTAACGAAGATCAATCCAATCATGAAAAGGATATTGAATGCGTCAAACGTTCGGGATCCGATCCCTTGGTAGTTTCTCACTGGGTTCCTCCTTTACCATAAGCTCGTTTCACTAACCTTTTTGCTGATCCGGTTGGCGACGCCCAAGAACAAGACGGCTACGACAGAATTGAACAACCCTACGGCCGTCGCATAGCTGAAGTCGCTGGAAACAAGTCCCCGATTATACACGTGAAGAGAAATGACATCGGAAGCAGGCATATTGGAGCCGTTCGAAAGAAGCAGTACTTTCTCGAACGAAACCTGCATCACCGCTCCTATGTTGAACAAAAGCAAAATGATGATCGTAGGCGCTATGCCCGGCAGCGTGACGTGAATCATTTGCTTCCAACGGTTGGCCCCATCGATCACCGCGGCCTCATATAATTGAGAATCCACTGCTGATAAGGCGGCCAAATAAATGATCGATCCCCAGCCGATCCCCTGCCATATTTCCGACCCGATGTAAATCGTTCGGAACCATTCCGGCAGCATTAAAAAGTGAACGGCTTCCATTCCGAACAGGCCAAGAAAACGGTTGATGATTCCATCATAAGACGTGAAGTTGACTATCATCCCCACAACGACAACTGTGGACAAGAAGTGCGGCAAGTAGCTGACCGTTTGAACGAACCGTTTAAACACCTGATTCTTGAGCTCGTTCAGAAGCAAGGCCAGCACGATCGGAGCCGGAAACGAAAACAAAATATGGTACAGGCCGATCATCAGCGTATTTTTGAGCAGCTTGTAGAAGTAAGGGTCGCTGAGGAACTGACTGAAATATTTTGTCCCTACCCAAGGGCTATCGAATACTCCCTGGAACACGTTGTACTTTTTAAAAGCAATAATGATCCCGAATAACGGGATGTAATGAAACACGATAAAATAGACGAATGGAATTAAAAACATGACGTAATAGTACTTGCTTTTCGAAAACGATTTAACTATGGAAACCATCCCCCCCTGTTCGTGTTCTTCGCCGGCAGTTATAGTATAGACACGAGACTGTTCCTATTCCCAGCACCAATGCGGGCTTTGAAGATTCATTTCTCCACCCGGTGAGATGTTTCAAGTTTCTACTTTGATGCATTTAACCACTTCATAGCCTTTTAAGCTGGTCGGGACTGAGATAAGTGAATGAAAAGATTGATATTCCCGTTCGTATCACTTAAACTACATCTGACATTTGCCGAGCAAACAAATAAGGAAACTTATATTAAGATGGGAGTGTTCATTTTGAATAAGCCAAAAATTGTAGTAGTGGGAAGCTTGAACATGGATATGGTCATCTCGATGAGCAGGATGCCGGCCGTGGGAGAAACGTTGCAAGGGCAAGCTATTCATTACATGCCGGGAGGCAAGGGAGCAAATCAGGCAGTCGCCAGCGCGCGGTTGGGCGCCCAGGTTGCAATGATTGGAGCAGTAGGACGAGATATGTTCGGACAACAATTAGTTCGGAATTTATTGGACAACGGGGTGGATATTTCGGCCGTTCAGAACCTGGAAGGAGTACCAACCGGTACCGCAACCGTGCTCCATACACCCGAAGACAACTGCATCGTGGTCGTTTCCGGTGCGAACGATCAATTCTCAGAGGAGAGCATTAAGAAGCATCGCAGGTTGATTGCGGAAGCCGACTTGCTGCTGGTGCAGTTGGAAATTCCGTTAAAAACAGTGGAGTATGTCTTACAATTGGCCCGTGAATGCTGCGTCACTACAGTGCTGAATCCGGCGCCTGCCCAGCCGCTTTCCGATGGTTTACTGAGAAATTGCGATTATGTAACCCCTAACGAAACTGAGCTAAAACAGATGGTGGGTCGTGATTTCTCTACTCAGGAAGAGCTTGGATCGGTTCTTTCCAGCTGGGAGGAGCGTTTCGGACATAAGCTGATCGTGACCCGGGGCGAGCATGGCTGCTCATATCTGGTGAATGGGAATATCCAGACAGTTCCCGCATTGAAGGTCGATGTCGTCGATACAACTGGCGCTGGGGACGCATTCAACGGAGGTTTAGGCTTCGGCATCGCGTCAGGCTGGACATTAAGTGAGGCCATATCGTTTGCGGGGAAGGTAGCCGGAAGGTCGGTCATGAAGCTCGGTGCCCAGGCAGGAATGCCATATAGTGCGGATCTTTAGGACCATTGCCGCCCAAAGAATCCCACTACTTTAGCAGTGAGGAGTGTCAAGAAAATTCACTTTTACCCAAACTCCCCCTTGCTTTCACTTCGCCTTCT
>DJUJ01000199.1:0-849 GCA_002438345.1 Paenibacillus sp. UBA6285 | reverse complement strand
TAAAAGTTGATCTACACCTGGTATTTGCTCAATTTATTCATCGATCTTTAGATGAAGTTCATCAAACTTGTTTTGAATGAGTTGATACTGTTTGAGCAGCAGTTGCAACTCCATCTTAGCTAGATCCGTGCCCTCTTTAATACCTACAGAACGGTTAGCAGCTGACTTTATCTCCTGTATACGTCCAATGCCAGCCCCACGTTTTGCTACTTGTCTCAGATGCCTAAGCAAGAACTCATCTAATAATGATACGATCTCATGTGGCAGCATGCTCAGACTTAGCATTTGTATGGCTGACTTACATTCCAGTCATTCAACACGTTGAGGAATTCCGTGAAGTAACGGTCCAACCAGTTTATCGACTACATCGCAAAACAGATCTACTCTGAACCGGAATTAGACGCCCAGTACGATTGGACCGGGCGCTCGATCACCTATCATCGAACGCAAATCCGGGAATTTTTCGGCTTCCATGATTCTACTATCGAGGTACAGATGTTATCAACTATTTTGAAGCATAACGATTTTTAATGGCAACAAAAAATGCTTCTAAAAAAAGAATATAGTGAAGAACCCGCCAACAACCTTATTCCAGTTTTCTGTTCCATTAATACACAGACTCCATGAGGAGATAAAGTCAGCTGCTACCGCCCATCCTATCATGTTAGGACGATCGGTCTTCCTTTATTGATAAAATTGAGTAGTGCCTTTGATCACCTTAAAAGTTGGAACTCTTAGAGTAAAAGAATCCAGTTTCAATCTGGCAATTAATGTCATAGCGTATATTTTGGTTAAAATGTTGGCTGGACCCCGGTTAAGAGTCAAACAGCTCCCATCTTGATGTCAAAG
>DJUJ01000045.1:40571-42731 GCA_002438345.1 Paenibacillus sp. UBA6285 | reverse complement strand
TGTTCTTCAAAATTTCCCCGCATCCCCATGTAACCATTACCAGTACTTGTCAGTGATTCTTGCAAGCGACGATTTTGTTTGTCAAAAGTTTTGGTAGTGATTTTCCAGGGGTCAATGTCAAATAGGCGCTGAATCTGATTCATTTTTATAATCCTCCTTGTGTTGTCTTCGTTAACTAAATAATAAACGCAATCGATTGCGCAAGTCAAGCAATAATTTGCAAAAAAATTCTACGAAAGTTTTTTTTTAACTAAAAAAAGAATTATTTTCCACTGAAGGGACTTTTTTGTTTATTCTCTAATTTATTTTGAAAACCTGGGTATAAATAAAAATCTAATTTTACCTTTACAGCAAAAACGAACTCCGCTATAATAATTTGCAACGAAACCGATTGCGTTGTTTGCGCAATTGGAAAAGGATGTAATTATTCATTGTAACAACGGGAAATTATTAAAGGAGTGAAGGTCTGTGAAAGAAAATCTGAAAAAATTAATTAGTTTTGAGTTTTGGCAAAAATTTGGTAAAGCATTAATGGTTGTCATAGCAGTTATGCCAGCTGCGGGCTTAATGATTAGTATTGGGAAAACAATTCCTATGATGAATCCGGAGATGGCGGCTTTAGTGACAACAGGTGGTGTAATTGAAAACATTGGTTGGGCCATTATCGGAAACCTTCATCTTTTATTTGCTTTAGCAATTGGGGGAAGTTGGGCCAAAGAAAGAGCGGGTGGTGCTTTTGCGGCCGGATTATCTTTCATTTTAATTAACCGTATTACCGGAGCGGTTTTTGGTGTGACAAGTGAAATGCTAGCTGATCCAGAAGCGCTAACTAAAACGTTATTTGGCACTAAAATTATGGTAAATGGTTTTTTTACCAGCGTTTTAGAAGCTCCAGCATTAAACATGGGGGTTTTTGTCGGGATTATTGCCGGGTTTGTAGGGGCGACAGCTTACAATAAATATTACAATTTCCGCAAATTACCGGATGCATTAGCCTTTTTCAATGGAAAACGTTTTGTACCTTTTGTGGTTATTTTCCGTTCGATTTTAGTTTCGTTAGCTTTAGCAATTGTTTGGCCTGTAATTCAAGCAGGTATTAATAATTTTGGTTTATGGATTGCACAATCACAAGAAACAGCGCCAATTTTGGCACCGTTTTTATACGGAACATTGGAACGTTTGCTCCTACCATTTGGGTTGCATCATATGTTAACGATTCCCATTAATTATACGGAATTGGGCGGTGCCTATACGATTATGTCAGGGGCACAAGCCGGACAACAAGTATTTGGCCAAGATCCATTATGGTTGGCGTGGGCCACTGATTTGGTTAACTTAAAAGGTCAAGGGGATATGTCTCAATATGAATATGTATTAAATCATTTTACACCAGCACGTTTTAAAGTTGGACAAATGATTGGTGCTTCTGGTATTTTGATGGGTCTAACATTGGCTATGTATCGCAATGTGGTTAAAGACAAACGCAATGCTTATAAATCCATGTATCTTTCTGCTGCATTGGCTGTCTTTTTAACTGGAGTAACAGAACCACTAGAATTTATGTTTATGTTTGCTGCGGTTCCATTGTATGTGGTTTATGCAGTTGTGCAAGGGGCAGCTTTTGCGATGGCCGATATCGTTCATTTGCGAGTCCATTCGTTTGGGAATATTGAATTGTTAACCAGAACCCCAATGGCTATTAAAGCTGGTTTAGGGGGAGATTTATTTAATTTCATTTGGGTAACGATAGTCTTTGGCGTCGTGATGTTTTTTATCGCTAATTTCTTAATTAAAAAATTCAATTTTGCTACGCCAGGACGTAACGGCAATTATGAAAATGATAATAAAGATGTCGATACCACNNTGTCACAGCAGATGGTAAATTGGATCCAAACTCCCAAATTGTGAAAGTTATCAATCTTTTAGGTGGAAAAGAAAACATTATGGATGTTGATGCATGTATGACGCGTTTGCGCGTTTCCGTCAAAGATCCTGCCAAAGTTGGTGGCGAGCCAGATTGGAAAAATGCCGGAGCAATGGGATTATTGGTGAAAGACAAAGGGGTTCAAGCTGTATATGGACCAAAAGCGGATATTTTAAAATCAGATATTCAAGATGCCATTGATTCCGGAATGGAAATTCCACAAACAGAAGTGATTG
>DJUJ01000045.1:31810-40428 GCA_002438345.1 Paenibacillus sp. UBA6285 | reverse complement strand
ATATGGGAATTGATACAGTAGACTTGAAAGGTGCGCCATTTACAGTCAATGTAAAAGATGGTGATAAAGTTTCAGCTGGCGATGTGATTGCTCAAATGGATTTAGCCGCCATTAAAGCAGCTGATAAGCAAACGACCATTATTGTAGCCTTTACCAATGCAGATGAAATTAAGTCTGTGACTTTGACGAAAACTGGAGAACTTACCGGTAAAACAGAAGTAGCCAAAG
Organism: Paenibacillus sp. UBA6285; assembly: GCA_002438345.1. Lineage (GTDB taxonomy): Bacteria > Bacillota > Bacilli > Paenibacillales > Paenibacillaceae > Paenibacillus_AQ. The sequence continues at coordinate 40,200 of DJUJ01000045.1, read as the reverse complement.
TAGCACTGTAAATAGGAAAGGATTGCGCTAAAAGACGCTGCGTCTAAAGGTGCAGTCCTTTTTCTTAGGCATAAAAGTGTGCTATTCTTGAAAGAACAAAGATGGGAGCAATGAAATGAAATTTTTAACTTTAAATTGTCATAGTTGGCTGGAAGAAAATCAAGTAGAAAAATTAACACAAATTGTGCAAAATATTGCTGCAAATGATTACGATGTCATTTGTTTACAAGAAGTTAATCAGCTGATGACTAGTGAAATAGCTGTTTTAGATGATTGGTTTATTCCCAGTAGTACAGATGTGACCATTCATGAGGACAATTTTGCTTTGCGTCTACAAGAACAATTGCAATGTCTAGAAAAAGACTATTACTGGAGTTGGTGCTATAACCATATTGGTTATGATCGCTTTTATGAAGGCGTGTCGATTTTAGCCAAAACACCTTTTTTTGCCAAAGATAGTTTGGTTTCAAAGACAAGTGATGTAGCGGATTATCATACCAGAAGAATTTTAACGGCTTTAACAGAAGTAGAAGGGCAGCTTCTTCAAGTAGTGAGTGGTCATTTTTCGTGGTGGACAGAAGGTTTTTCTTTTGAATGGGAAAAGACGCAAGCTTTTTTTGCAAATAATTCTTATCCTCTTGTTTTAATGGGGGATTTTAATAACCCAGCCCATACACCAGGTTATAAATTAATCTTAACAAGTGACTGGCAGCTGCAAGATAGTTTTTACGCGGCCACAAAACGAGTTGGCGACCACACAACTTTAGCAAAAATCGCTGGGTGGGAACAAAGTTCAGGAGAACGGATTGATTATATTTTTATGACCCCTGAATTTAAGGTAATTGATCATGAAGTCATTTTTGATGGTGACAAAACACCAATTGTGAGTGATCATTTTGGCGTGAGTGTTACGGCACAATGGCAGTAAAAGTATAAAAAAGCAACAGCCATCTGGGAGNNAAAAAAGATGGCTGTTGTTTTTTTAAATAAAGTGGGTGAGTAATTCATCTAGGGCTGAATCGGTAAAATCTTCAATTACAAGCGAAACACCTGGTAATGAAGCTAAAGTATCTTTTTTGACAGATGTCGCAACCGCAACTATTTTTGCTGGATTAGCATTATAAGCACTCGCAAGACCAGCGGGGGTATCTTCAAAAATGACACATTCTGCAACAGGAAGATTTAAGCGAGCAGCCCCTTTTAAATAAAGGTCCGGATCGGGCTTGCTAATCATAGTGCCATCGTCATAGACAACCTGATTCAGATCAAACCATTGTTTTAACCCCAGTGTTTCAAAATAGAAATCTAAATTTGTTTTACCTGAAGCTGTGGCGATGGTAAAAGGAATTTGGTGTTTTTGCAACCGGGTTAAAAATTCTGGCACACCTTTTAGCAAAGTATAATGGGGATCGGCCAAGCAGATTTTACGATAGATTGCTTCTTTTTCTTCTGCATAATCCTCAATTTCTTTTGGTGTTAAGGGCGGTTAAAAACATGTTCTAAAGTGTGTTTCGCATTTTTACCATGAAAATATCTGGCAAAGTCAGCATTAGAAACAGAGGAGCCGGTAACTTGAGTAATAAATGTTTGCCAAGCGTCTTCGTGTTTTTTTGTATCATTAATCAACGTACCATTAAAGTCAAAAAGCATGCCTTTCATAATCAACCTCCAAGGATTAAAAAGTATTTTGATAAACCATTTTTTTATTTAAATAGAGAAAAAATTACTCACTTAAATTTTAAGCATAGGCCGAATTGGCAGTGCGTATTTGATTGGGAAATAATTTTGCAACCCGATAAAAAGCCGCTAGTACATCTTTTGGGATAAACACAGGAGCGATAAAATTTTTGCCGGCTGGACCATAGCCGGTAGGAGTATTTTGCAGCCGACTTATTTCACCAAGCAGTAAAGTAATGTAGTGCTCCAACTCCCACATTCCCAAGAGGTTGCGGTCAAATTGTAGCTGATTGTTTTTGGTAATGACATTTACTTCATAGCTGGCGTAATTAATAACAGTGGTTTCAGGAGCAGCCTTAGTTAATGTAGCTCCCATGCGGCGCTGCATCGTTGCATCTTGGCATAAAATCAGCGTATTGCTTGGCAGGTGATTTGTTGCCAATACCTCCAGTAGATTGGAAATGTTATTACCGCAATTAGTCGATTTTTCTTCTAAATAATCGGCGGTATGTTCTGTTTTTAGTTGCAGAATATCTTGAAACATTTTAGCTTCGCTAGCATTTTTTGTTTGGATTTGAGGATAAAAATGATTAATTTTTGAACGTAGCGCATCGGTGGTGTGGCCTTGGCCACCAACAATTAAGTAATGTTTGGCCACCTGGTTCTTCATGGCGGTTATCATGACATCGATTCCAGCTAAAATACTGCCGCCGAATAAAATAAAAGCGTCTGCTTTGGTTTTATTGTATTTTTGATAAAGAGCACTTTGCGATAAAGTAGTAAGATCGCGTACACCGCAAAAAGTGCTTAAAAGATTTAAATCATCAGCAAGAGTTTCCTTCATTTTCTATCTTCCTTTGGATTTACCCATTGGGATGCTTGGGTAAGCCTTATTTTTGATAATTTACTATTAATTTTATTATACGCAAAAAAAGCTAGAATAGGGATGTTAGTTCCTTATTCTAGCTTTTTGTTTAAGGTGATTAATACCAGGCAGGTTTTTTGCCAGCAGTATTTGGCTTATTTACACCAAGGGATTGTTTGATATATTTGTTTGGTTCTTGCATAATTTCAGTCACGAAAGCGGCAATGCTTTTTCGTGATACTTCTGTTCCTTTAAAAGGTTCTCCTTTTTGGGTTAATTCAAAATCAACTTCGTCTTTATTGGTTAACCAAGCAGGTCGGATAATAGTGTAATCCAAATCAGAATTTTCAATGATCTCAGCTGCGGCAGCGTAAGTTTCCAAATAGCCACCATCTAACATTTGATGATTCCATTTGCCAAATTCGCCAGGGACTTCATCGTAAATGCCTAAAGTAGAAATCCAGACTAAACGCTTCTTGTTAGCAGCATCCATTGCTTTGACAATATTTTTGGCTTGGTCTTCAATATTTTTACCGGCTAAATTTGCGTACACGAAATCAACATCTACTAAAGCTTTGACTAAATCATCAAAATTAGCGGCATCGCCTTCCATCACTTCTTCATTTTTGCGGATATTTTGGATTCGGTTAGCATCGCGTAAAAATAGCCGAATCAAATTAGAAGAATCAGACGTTTCTGATAATTTTTCTCTGACAAGTTGGGCTATTTTTCCATGGGCACCTAAAATTAAAATTTTCATCTTTTTTCACCTCANNCTTATTGAATGAAGGTACAAAAAAAGAGTCTTACCATGAAAAAGCAATACGACAAAAGAAGACATCTGTCGTATTGCTATCAACTTAAGCTGTTAAATCTGCCAATTCTTTTTTATTTAAAATAATGTAGCCCCCACGGCCTTTTTGCAAGATACCTTGTTCTTTGAAATTTGTCATAGTACGTAAAAGATGACGATAGCTCACATTTAAAATAGCGGCGCAGTTATTCAACTGAAAAGAAAAACGGCCTTCTTTTTCGTGTTCTAAAATAAAACGTGCAAGGCGTGTTTCCACCGGTTCGCTTAAGGAATTGGCTAGACTAATGCCTGTATTCAAGCGATAGCTAAGAAGTTGACAGGTATGTTTTAAAAAACGTAAATCATTTTGTAAAAGTGCCCGGTATTGCAATAAATTCACACAGACACAAGTACAAGGCGTCATAGCCTTAACACTACTTCTGGGGGTGGTTTCCCATAAGGAAGAGGCTTCACCGATAATGGTCGCTTCGTAACAATAATTGATACAAATATTTTGTGTATCGTAGGCGTAAGAATAGACCATGGCCGAACCTTCGACAAGAAAATACAAGTACTTAGATGGTGTGCCCGCTTGGATTAAATCCTCATCTTTTTCAAAAGTACGTAAAGTCGCAATTGAAAATAAATCGGTATCCAAGTAATCTTGCAAGTTATGGCTAATAATCGCTTCTTCTAACTGGCTTTTATCCAATAGCTGTTTCATAAAAGCGTCCTTTCTCACATGTGCGTTTTGTTATTTTTGATTATAACGGTAAACAAGTAAAAAAGCATCCTTTTTTGCTTGTTTACGGCGGTAATGTTCGGGTTTTACCTAAAATTTACAAAAAAATTACCGTCAAAGTGACACAGGTCATTTTTGTTTCGAATAATTCTTGCTATTATGTGGAAGCAATATAAATCATTTTCCAATAGGGGGAGAAAAAATGCGTTTCAAAATGTTGGCGACCGGTCTTTTAACGCTAGGAATTTTAGTTGGTCTTGCAGGATGTGGTAATGAGCAAAAAGCACAAGGGAATACAAAAGAAAAATTGGTAGTTCAATTTGTTCCTACTAATAATGATGGTTCCATGGAAGCTAAAACAAAACCATTTGCAGCGTATTTATCTGAAAAGTTAGATAGAGATGTCAGTGTAACATTAGCAACAGATTACTCTACTATTGTGGAAGCAATGGCTTCTGGTCAAGTAGATGTAGGCATTATGCCTCCAGCAGCATATGTACAGGCAAAAGACATGGATGCAGCAGAAGCATTATTAACCTCTCAATTAGGTGCATACGATCGAAAAACAGGCTTACCCACCGATAAATTGACGAATACTTTTAAAGGTGAAATTTTGGTGAAAGCCGATAGTAATTTAAAAAATTTAACTGATTTAAAAGGGAAAAAGATTGCGACTTTAAGTCCAAATTCAGCGAGTGGCTACATTTATCCAGTAGCAGAATTAAAAGATGCTGGTATTGACCCTACAAAAGATGCCACCCTTACCACTGTCAATGATATTCCGAGTGAAATGACGGCAGTTTTAAACGGTCAAATGGATGCTGCTTTTGTTTTTGAAGGAGCCCGCAATGTTTTTGCATCAAAATTTAGTGATCAAGATCTCATGAAAGATTTACGGGTTTTATCATTAACACAAGGGGATATTCCCAATGATGCGATTGCAGTGCAACCGAAAATGGCTAGCCAACTAAAAAAANNTAAAAAAAGAAATTAAAGATGTTTTCTTAGCGATGCCAAAAGATGAAGCGGGTCAAGAAGCAATGGCTTTATGGGGACACAAAGGTTATCAAGCAGCAGCAGATAGTGCTTATGATACAATTCGCGAATATACTAAAAAAGCTTCCGAATAACAAAATCGCCAGTTCTTAAGAGCTGGCTTTTTCTAACTGCTTGGCTGTTAGAAATTAATTTCTACTAAATTAGGAGCGAGATACATGATTGAATTTAAAAATGTCGCCAAAGTATACCCTAATGGCGTCAAAGGTTTACAAAATATTAATTTAACGATTCAAGATGGGGAATTTGTTGCAATCATCGGCTTGAGTGGAGCAGGAAAAAGTACGTTGCTACGTTCTATCAATCGCTTGGTTGCCACAACTGCGGGTGAAATTATTATTAATGATGAGTCGATTACAAAAGCGGGCAAGAAAAAATTGCGCCAAATTCGCCGCAATATCGGTTTGATTTCCCAAAGTTTTAATCTTGTCAAACGCAGTACCGTCCAAAAAAATGTGTTATCTGGTCGACTGGGCTATTACTCCACGTGGAAAAGTATTTTGGGCTTGTTTACCAAAGAAGATTATGAAAAAACAGCGACAGCCTTGGCACAAGTGGGTTTATCTGATAAATTGCATACCCGAAGTGACGAATTAAGTGGTGGGCAACAGCAGCGGGTTTTAATTGCCAGAGCATTAGTACAACAAGCCGAAATTATTTTAGCCGATGAACCTGTTGCTTCCTTAGATCCAGTGACGGCAGAAAAAGTGATGGAAGATTTAAAACAAATCAATCAGAGCTTAAACAAAACGATTATTGTTAATATTCATTCTGTACCGTTGGCAAAAGCCTATGCTACTCGGATCATTGCCTTAAAAAGTGGCGAAATTGTCTTTGATGGCGCAGCGGAAAACTTAACGGCGCAGCGTCTTAGTGAGATTTATGGTAAGGCCTATGAAAAGGATGTGGCGGCCAATGCAAATTAAAGATACTGTTCACTTTAATTGGTACAAGCACCTCTTTGTTGTCGTTGTTTTATTGGTCTGTTTTCAAAGTAGCGTGGTTTTGACTGGGGCTGACTTTCAGGCAGTTTTTCAAAATTCCAATCAAATGGGAATTTTTTTAGCGCGCTTTTTAAAGCCGGATTTTAGTTACTTGCCAAATCTTTTAATGCCTCTAGTCAAAACACTGCAAATGTCTGTTATAGGAACTTTTTTAGGGGTGTTATTTGCCGTTCCAATTAGCTTTTTAGCCACCCAGGTCGTAACAAAACAGCGTATGCTGTCCTATATTATCCGCTTTTTCTTAGGTGTCATCCGTACAATTCCTAATTTGCTGTTGGCAGCATTATTTGTTGCTGTTTTTGGTATTGGTGAACAACTGGTTTCCTAACGATTGCCGTTTTTACATTTGGCATGGTTTCTCAGTTGGTTTTTCAAGCCATTGAAACCATTGACTTTGGCCCAATCGAAGCCAATGAAGCTGTGGGAGCCAATAAAATGCAAATTGCTATTTGGTCTGTTGCACCGCAAGTCATTAATCAGATTATTAGCTACACTTTTTATGCCTTTGAAGTGAACGTGCGGGCTTCAACGGTTTTAGGTTATGTTGGAGCTGGCGGGATTGGTGTAATCTTGAACTCTTCCTTGGCTTTAATGCGTTACGATCGGGTAGCGATTATTATTTTGACGATATTTGTGGTAGTAGCGATTGTGGACGGTTTAAGTGAAGCAGTTAGGAGGAGATTGGGATGATAATCAACCAAATTAGTAAAAAAACATATTTTTTCCTCCTGTTACTTTTAATTTTGGTCATTTATTCCGCAATAGGAATTGACTATAGTAGTTTAAAAACTTTTTCTCTTGCGATGGGTAAAGAAGTTTTACAAGGATTAGCCCATCCAGATTGGCGCTATCTCTATGACGGCAGCGGCGAAGATTTAATCAGTCTTTTGCTACTGACGATTGGTATTGCTTTTTTAGGAACTTTTATCGCAACTATTTTAGCATTGCCGCTAACTTTAATTAGTGCCAGCAACTTATGGCAAAGTTATCCGTGGGTAGCCAAAATAGGCAAATTTATTTGTAACATTTTACGAGCATTTCCTGAACTGGTATATGCGATTATTTTTGTCAAAGTTGTCGGACCAGGACCTTTTGCTGGGGTGATGGCGATTGGAGTACATCAAATTGGGATGCTAGGTAAATTATTTACTGAAGAAGCAGAAGGGATGAATGAAGCCTTATTAGAGGATGCAACAGCGATTGGTGCCAATTTTTGGCAGATTGTTTTTTCAGTAAGAATTCCTTATTTACTGCCAATTTATAGCTCGTTAGCATTAAATCATTTTGAAATTGCGGTTCGTAGTGCTGCAACATTGGGCTTAGTTGGTGCTGGCGGAATCGGGGCACCGCTGATATTTGCCATCCAAACTCGAAGTTGGGATCGCGTGAGCATCATTTTATTAGGAGTCGTGGTAACTGTCTTTTCCTTAGATTTGTTTACTGGCTGGATTCGTAGGAAGTTACGCTAATGAAAATTTTACAATTATCTGATCTGCATTATCGTCAAGAATATCTCCCCGCAGAAAATGGGTACCAAGAGATGCTGACGAAAATGGNNATGTTGCGATAAAAAAAGCGAAAGAACAAGCAACAATTGATTTGGTTCTAATTACGGGGGATTTGACCGAGGATGGTGAAGTGACAGATTATGCTTTTTTAAAAAAATATTTTGACAAAGCATTTCCCAACACGCCTGTCTTTGTGACATTAGGAAATCACGATATTAAAGAAAATTTTTACCAGGGATGGTTGAAAAACGTTCCAACATCCCATTACTATAATTTTGTCTACGCGTTTAAAGATTTCTATTTGTTGTCCTTTGATAGTTCGGTGTATGGTAAAGCTGACGGACATATTGATCGGGGACAATTAAATTGGCTGGAAGAAATTCTTTCTACCCATCACGATAAACCGGTTTTATTTATGACTCATCATCATTTACTTGAAAAGCAATATGCGACGCCCCCATTACCCCAGTCTCAGCAAGTATGGCAGATTTTAAAACGTTATGATGTTTTAGCAGTTATAAATGGCCACACCCATAGTCATTATCAAAGGACAGTAGGTGAAATTCCTTATTATACTGCTGATGGTCTTTCCTTTTTAGGGCAAGATGAAGGGGCCGGAATTGTGCGTTTTATTCAGCATGCAGGATTTAGTCTTTATGAATTAAACGAGGGACAATTTGCAGAAATTAACGCAGAAGTAGTGACGAGTGGTCGCTTTTTACAAAAAGTAGATATGCGGTTGTGT
>DJUJ01000045.1:9843-31793 GCA_002438345.1 Paenibacillus sp. UBA6285 | reverse complement strand
AATTTCTGAGATTTTTCCAAAGAGCTAGCCGCTGCCTTTAGCTTTTCTTAATCCAGCGTCACAAACGAATTCTCTACGGTAATAAGCTGAAATTTTAAGAAATTTGGAGAGCAATTTATTAAAATTCCAGCTTATTATTTGAGAGTTGAGCACGTTTGTTCCGCTTTTCCTGTTTTAAGCAATTTCAGCTAAAGTTGGTACATCTATTGCCCCATATTTTTTTTCCAGCGCAGTTTTTAATAAGCGGTAAGCTAATTTTTCATTGCGAGCTAGAATTGGCCCGTGGAAATAAGAACCATAAACATTGCGGTAAATGACACCTTCAGTTTGATCTTCCCCGTTGTTGCCTTTACCTTCGACAATTTTACCCAAGGGACGTTCCCCTTCGCCTAGGAAAGTGCGACCGTTGTGATTTTCAAAGCCGTAATAAGTTTCGTCAAATTCTTCATTGTGAATGACGATATCGCCAATAAAGCGGTTGTTATCTTGATTCAAAGTATAATGGTCCAATGCGCCAATCCCATTGATTTTTTCGCCATTGGCTCCCATATAATAATGGCCTAATAATTGGTAACCACCACAAATAGCTAACATGATTCCATCGTTTTCAATATAATCGGTTAAGTCGGCTTTTTTCTGCTGAATATCTTCTGAAACAATTAATTGTTCAAAATCTTGACCGCCGCCAAAAAATACTAAGTCATACTTGGTTGCGTCAAATTTTTCATGGATACTAACAATTTCTGTATCTAATTGAATCCCCATTTTTTTTGCCAAATATTGTAAAACCAATAAGTTACCGTTATCCCCATAAGTGTTTAACAGGTTGCCGTATAGATGGGCTAATGTTAGTTCATAATCAGCCACGATCCATTCCTCCTTTAATGTAACCTTTTTCCGCCAATTTTTTTCGTAATTGTAACACGGCAGTATAAGTTGCTAAAATATAAACATTTTCAGTTGGTAATTTCTTAATATCTTCAATAACTTCGTCTAAATCTTTTGTTTCGGTTAATTTATCGTCAGTAATGCCCGCTACTTTTAAGCGTAAAGCCATATCTTTGTGACGTTCACCACCAGCAATCACTGCGGGAATGTTCATTTGAGCAAAAGCTTCATGATTACCATCCCAAATCCAGCTGACATCAATTCCATCAGCGTAGTTGGCATTTAATAACGCCACTAGTGAAAAAGGATAAGGGGAGAGGCCGATCATGTCGATAACTTGATTTAACCCCACTGGATTTTTGACTAAGACTAAGGTGCATTTTTTGCCATCAATGTCGATAATTTCTTGTCGACCAAAAACTTTTTCATCATAGCCAAGACCTGCTTTGATTTTTTCCGCAGGTACATCGTAATACTCCGCCACAGCAGTTGCTGCTAACGCATTGTAGACATTGTACATGCCGCCTACTTCAATGCCATATTCTTGACCGTCTATAATAAAATCTGCGGAAGTATTGTCCATGGCTACCATTTTGGTTAGTTTATAATCTAATTCAGGTCGATGAAATCCGCAGTTAGGACAATAATATTTCCCAAGATTGGCATAAGTAATCATTTTGTAGTGCAAAATATGATGGCATTGCGGACATAAAACGCCATCGGTATTATAGTGGGCCATTTGTTCTTTGTCAGGCAAGTGATCAAAACCATAATATTTTCGCGGATTCACCGTATCCACGGAATTGAAAATAGGTGAGTCGCCATTACATAAAATTGGGGCATTGGGGGATTGTGCAGCGCCTTCTACAATTAAACGATAAGTTGTATAAATTTCGCCGTAACGATCCATTTGATCACGAAAAATATTGGTAAAAACAAATAATTCCGGCTTAATATATTCGGTTACTTTGCTTAGGCTGGCTTCGTCAATTTCTAAGACCGCAAAGTTTTTTTGATTTTTCTTTGGTTTTGCGGATAAAAAGGTCGAAACAATACCTTGAACCATATTGGCACCAGTCGGATTGGTCAACACTTCATCGAATTGCTGTTGCAAAATATTGACCGTTAAAGCAGTAGTAAGCGTTTTTCCGTTGGTACCGGTCACGACAACTACCTCATAAAGGTCAGAATAGTGATCCAAAACATTGGGATCAATTTTTAAAGCAAGTTGGCCGGGATAACTAGAACCGCCTTTAAAAAATGTTTTTAAAATCCATTGGGCACTTTTACCGGCAAAAATCGCCAGGTGACTACGTAAGCTCATAAATTCTGTTACTCCTTTTGGTTAAACTAACGTTAAATTGTTTCATAAATTCAACTTATCATACCATAGTCTGAATACATTACGGTAACACCTTTGCTTTTTCTTAAATTTTGCTTGTAACCGATAATTTAAGTGTAAAAAAAGCTGCAGGAATTTTCCTGCAGCTGCGTTTAAATTAGCCAATAATAATTTGTTCTGTCGGGTATTCATACCCCTGATCGCGGGTTTCTTTTGGAATGAACAATAACAGCGTATATAACATGCCGATACGTCCGATAAACATTAATAAAGCGATAACGATTTTTCCGACAACGGATAAATCAGCGGTAATACCAAGAGATAGCCCGGTAGTTCCAAAAGCGGAAGTGACTTCGACAATAATGGCAATTAAAGATTGTTCTTCAGTGGCACCTAGTAATAAAACACTAAAAAAGCACATGGCCAGTGACAACATAAAAACCACAACTGACTTTCTCACATCCGCATCACTAATACGACGGCCAAAAATGTTAATATTATCTTCACTTTTTAGAAATGAGGTCATGTACAGGCCGATGATTGCAATGGTTGTCGTTCGTACACCACCGCCGACAGAACTAGGGCTGCAACCGATAAACATTAATAAGGAAAAAATAATCAAGGTGGTAACTTGAAATTCTCCCAGGTCATGAATTTGCAAACCAGCGTTACGGGTCGTCATGGAATAAAACATGCTGTTCACCCAGCGACCAAAAGGATCAATGGCGGCAAAGAGGTGATCTCTTTCCAATAAATAAATTAAAAGTGTGCCACCAATAAATAAAATGACAAAGGCTAAGACAGCAATCTTAGTAAATAGTGAAAAACGAAAAGGAAGCCGTCTTTGAATTTTCTTGCGCCGGTATAAAACCCATTCGTAAAAATCCATTAAAACGGGAAAACCAATCCCACCAATAAAAATCAAAAACATAATGACCAATAAGAATGGATAGTCATGGGCAAAAGGCATAATGGAGTCTCCCGTTACATCAAAGCCAGAATTGGTGACAGCAGAAATTGCTTGATAAAAACCGTAAAACAGCGCATCACTAAGTTTGTGATAATAACCTTGCCATAAAAAGTAGCCAGCAAATAATAGGCCAAAACTCACTTGAAAGACTAAAATCATCGTGAAAGTAATCCGGATCAAGCGTACAATCCCACTTAAACGCGGTTGATTCATATCTGTCATAATCAGTTGCCGTTGTTTTAAAGAAATCTTGCGGCGGGAAATAATAAAAAAGAAGGTGGAAATCATCATAATGCCTAAACCACCGATTTGAAATAAAACTTCCAACAAGATAACGCCATTATCATTGAATACATGATTGATATTGAAGGTCGTTAAGCCGGTCACACTCACGGTACTAATTGCCATAAATACCATGTCTAAAAAAGGAACATGAACATTGGGTTGTCGGAAAAAAGGCAAATAAAAAAGCAGTAATGAGATTACCGTCATAATTAAATAGTAACTTACAATCACTTGGATAGAAGAAACATTACTGGCAATAAAAAAACGTGCACGACGCGATTTTTGCCGTAGCACTCGCATAATATGCATAAAAAACTCCTTTAAAGTCGCATTCATTTTCTTTAAGTATAGCAGACAACTAGAGAAAATGCGGTAAATTCATATGCCTTAATCCACTATCTTTGGAAATTAAAAGGTGAAAAATTTTTAAAATTAAAGCTGAGCATTAGAAAAAAAGTACGGTTTTGCCAAACTCTTGTCATAAAATGTTCACATTTTCTGGCTACTATATACACATACCAACAAACAACCCAAACCCAACAAACTTTTCTTTTCATTTTCTTACTCCCTGAAAAGCTGCCGTCAAAAATTTGAGGGCAGCTTTTTGTTTTTTCCAAGGGGGAATAAGTTTTTAAGAAACTGTCCCTCCCTCACCAAAGAAATTCCTACTGTAAAAAGCTGACTATTTCCGCTATAATATCAAAGAGTGAAGCGGAGGAATTGGTGAATGGCACAATTATTTTTTAAATATGGCGCAATGAATAGTGGTAAAACAATTGAAATCTTAAAAGTTGCCCACAACTATGAAGAGCAAGACAAACCAGTTGTCATTATGACTAGTGGTTTGGATACACGTTCTGGTGTTGGGAAAGTTTCCAGTCGCATTGGCTTAGAAAGAGAAGCATTGCCAATTTTTGCGGAAACCAATATTTTTGAAACCATCAGTAATTTACAGTTTAAGCCATATTGTGTTTTGATTGATGAGGCACAATTTTTGCAAAAACAACATGTTTTAGATTTTACTAGAATTGTAGACGAATTGAATATTCCTGTGATGGCGTTTGGTTTAAAAAATGATTTTCGTAATGAGTTGTTTGAAGGTTCAAAATATCTATTACTTTATGCAGATAAAATCGAAGAAATGAAAACTATTTGCTGGTTTTGTCACAAAAAAGCAATTATGAATCTTCACTATATCGACGGTAAACCCGTCTATGAAGGGGATCAAGTCCAAATTGGTGGCAACGAAGCCTACTATCCAGTTTGCCGTAAATGTCACAAGAATCCTCCGCTGTAACCGTGTATAAAAAAGCATTCCGAAGCCGCGTTGGCCTCTGGAATGCTTTTTTTAAAATAGAAGAAATCTTTCTCGCTTAAACAAGGTATCTTTCTTTAAGAATATTCAAATGATGAAGATCATGCCCAATCATTACGCAGGCCACTGCTCTCGCGGAGATGGTTCCATCGTTAACAGTTCCCCTACGAGTCCATGCTTCTTGCGGCAGCGTATCTAAAAGGGCTTGCATCGACTCTCGGACAAGCTTGTAATGAGCCAGTAGTTTTTCTAAAGTCTGCGCTTCGAAATTCGCGGTACGAACATAGTCCTTTTCCTCAAAGCCCGCCAGCGGGGTCGTATCTCCTCTTGCGACGCGCAGCAAACGATAAGACATAATCCTTCCAGTATCCGCTAGATGTCCGACCATTTCCTTAATACTCCATTTTTCAGTAGCGTAACGATGGTCCCCTTGTTCTTCCGTAAGGTTCGAAATAAAAGTACAAATCTCCGCCGTCTGCTCTCTAAAAATAGTCCTAATATCCCCTTCTGTCGGTACTAAAGAGATATACTTTGACAGCTCATTCAAATACTCATTACTCTCTGGACGTTGATCCATACAGAAACACCTCACATATTGAATTATTTTTGAAAAATATGGAGAAAAGTCACGTGCTGGTAGTTGTATTTTAGTTAATAATGTATGATACTTGCAATATTAAGATTTGTTAAACTAGTCATCGGGAGTGTCGGCATGCTAGATTTTATTTTCTTCATGGTTTTTTCAGGACTAGAAACCTATGCCATTTTCTTTTTAGCTTTTAAAATCTTCAAAATTGATCTCTATCATAAGGAGATGGTGTTCGGAAGTTTTGTAATGGGTTTTTTCTCCTATTCACTTCGGACTAACTACAACCTATTTCAATTGGATATTTTCTCACAATATGCACTAATGTTACTCTTTATGTGGCTATTATTCCGAATCCATCCCTTCTATGCCTCCATACTGACCGGGATGGCTTATCAAGCTTATTCCGTGATTCAAACCACTCTTTATTATTTCCTAAACTTTATAATCAAACTGCCTTTAGACTCTTCCAATTCTGTTTCTCTTAATATATTTGCACTTCAAGTTTTATCAGCTCTAGCAGCCATAGGTATTGGTGTATATGTGAGTCGAAAACGCAAAGGATTTGATTTTGTACCCGATAAACCCGATATAAAAATAAAGCCAAGCTCAAGCGAGAAAATACTATTTGCTCTGAATCTTCCTGCTCTATTTATTATAACTTCAGTTTCATTCTTTTTTCAGTCAGACTATTTTCTCCTAATCCCTATTTGTTATGGGGTAATATTATGGGGGTATTTGTACTTATCCTGTAAGAAGGACAGAAATGACTATGAATCATTTAGCATTTAGAATCGTTTCGGCCATAAAAAAAACAAACCCTGAGCAAACTCATTCCATAGAAGTGATGCAGTATGCGCTAAGCATTATTTTGAATACTTTATTCATTATTACAGTTTCTCTTCTTATAGGGGGCTTTACAGGGCAATTAATGGGAACATTGATCGCACTATTAAGTTTTGGATTGCTACGGATGTGTTCTGGCGGAGCCCACTTGAAGACCGCAAGAGCTTGTAATATCACATCCATTTTTATATGTTCGTTAATCCCTCATCTTACATCCCTTTCACATAGTTATTTGATCTGGATTAATCTATTCAGTCTAATTTCAATGGTTTTATTTGCTCCGAATCCAGATCGAAACGCACAACTCTCCAAAGACTGGTACCTGGGATTGAAACTGTTATCCATCATGTTAGTACTCTCGAATTTTTGGATTAACTCGTCTGTCATCGGACTGGCTTTTTTCATTCAGTCCTTAACAGTAATCATTCCGTTACAAGGGAGGTTCAGTAGATGAAGAAAACTCTTGCTCGTGTTGCTTCTGGTGCGCTTGGCATATCCGCTCTTGTCTTTGCAACAATAATCAAGCCTTACATTCACAGCCCAGAAATTCCAAAAGAATTGCGTAAGTAATTAAACAAGGATGGGGAAAAGATGCGTGTCTTACAGAAAGACGGTTCCTCTTGTGATATTCTGGAGGAAGAAATATTGTATTTCTCGAATTATAAGAATACAATATTCGTCCATACGAAAGAAGGCGAATTTGTTCTCCCCACAACTCTTTCCGATCTTTTCACAGCGTATGAGGGTAAGGGATTTAAACGCCTTGACCGCAGCAATGTCGTCAACATTAACAACATCGAAGGCTATGATTCCGAACGAAAAATCGTTTGTTTTAATCATGGTGAGCAGTTTACAACTGTATCGGAGTCCAATGAACCTCGCCTAAAAAAATACTTATCTTCTCTTAAGAAAGACTCTGATTAAAAAGATCCCGACATGTTCTCAACATGTCGGGATTATTTTTTATACCCACAAAAAAAAGCCATTATGCCATAATTACCCTCAGATGTAAAGAGAAATTCGTAGGATGAATGACAGGAGACGGATTGTATTCCAAATGATACCATATAGATAAACATGTAATAAAAAACATAATTATGATGGAGGAACCAAATGAATTACTATTTTCATCCCTCACCACGACCCTCAGCTCTTGAATCGATTTCTGATGAAGAATTACTTAATATCTATACGCTAGCGGTTGAGGCACAAGCTTTACCAGATTTCATTGAGATTGTTAAAGAAATCTTGGACAGTAGAGATCTCATACATTCTGAAAAAGTATAACATCCCCCTACCCTAATTAATTCACTTAATATGTCGCAATTATATATTCTCCCATGGCTTCTACTGCGAGTGTTCTCTAGATTGTCTTAATGTTAACTTCATCAACATAAAGAAGGTAGAGCCTCTAAGGGCCCTACCTTCTTTGTATGAAGCAAGTACTACTCCCTGAAATAAAGTAATTTCCTACTCCGTAATTTCCGTTTTAAATACATTCTCCAATTTGCCGCCAAGTCTTTTCTTAAGTGGAACTTTAATATCTCTACCCAATTCTTTAAAGAAAGTCTCAACATCACATTTCACATTTTGTGCAGTCGCGATTACAGCACCATCACCAACAATGTTTTGATTCTCTTCAAGAGGAACATCAACTTCGATATCATATTTTTTGGATAATGTCTTGATGTATCGTGCGAAGATCTCCAGCAATTCCTCGTTATTAAAATTCTCTATAGCGACTTTTCCCTTGCTGGTAAACTTCATGTTAATTTTCATTATTAATATCCCCTTTTCTGTCAAACCATTTTTAGTTGTTAGTTTATGGATCAAGATGAATAGATGGCTGCAAGAAAGGGCAACATTATTCATTTTTGAGATCATTTACGAAAGGCATACATTATTTATAAGCACCCTTTATTTGTTGTACTTTAAACTGAGTAAATTCTTTGAGCGCTTGTATGACCTGATCCTNNCTTCCTTCAGCTCATAAACGCACTCCCGTAACCACTCGCCAAATAGAAAGGCTTGACGCCCTTTCCGAGGGCTCTTTCTTAAGGAGTCGAGGCAACCCTCAAACTTATCGTTCAGGACATCGGTAAGATTGTATTTCTCAATCTTCTCTATTACCATTCCTGCCCCATATTCGGTTTCATAAACTATGACTTCATTAGAATCAAAGGAAACGTAAGATGTTTCTTTACCTTCCTTTGCCCTGAATTCCTTAAGCTTGTTAAAGGCTGTCTCATAAATGTAGTCTTGAGACTGTTTAAGCTGTGGTAGTTCATAACCATGCTTCAAGGTCTTGATATATTCAATATCTGGCATATAATCTGCCAAATGATACATCCGATTCTTCAGATCTGTTCCAAGCGCTTCAATGATCTTGTCCAGATTGTCCTTAAGCGGAATGCTCTCTCCACGTTCGATTTTGCTAAGCTGTGAATAACTTATGCCGCTCTTTTCTTCCAGTCCTCTTAAGGTTAACCCTCTTGTCTTTCTGATGTGCCGAATGAAATTACCCAGCTCATCGGGATAGTTCTCAAAATCATTCATGGGAGTCACCTCCCTACTATCATAACACAACATAACAATTTGTGTTGGCTTATAACAATTATTCCTTGTATTTACTTGCTTCTGAAGGGTAATTCTCAACATTTCACACCCAATATAAACCTAACTTTACAAAAGATCGGAGAAGACATGGCGCTCCTCTGTAAGGATTTGGATTATGCTTACCTCAGTTTTACTATCCGTGTCCTGCCTCTTTACCTTCGGCTTCCTGATTCACTTTACTTACCTCTAATTCTGACGTATCGGACCGAGGAGACCATATAAAGCTGATTTCTACCATTTCGCTCAGCTATCGGACTCAGATGCAACTATTCATTCAAATATACTGCGATTCAGAGCAAAAGTATGACAATAAGAGCTATGGAGTCAAGTTGCAGATACTGTATATTTGCTCTCCTTACCAGAAGCAAGCGCAATTAACGGTAGTGTTGTAATGGCAGATGAAGGTTATGCTTCGTTTAAATAACAATTATGGATGAAAAAATCCAAGGCTTCCCGAGTGGGATGACCTTGGATTTTTTATGCTACTCCCATGTTCTCTGTTCATTGATTTCCAGCTTACGTTTAAAAGCCTGATCCAGATCAATATCCAGCTTATTGGCCAGATCAAAGATATTCCACACCACGTCGTACATCTCATATCCCAAGTTTTCTTTTTTCTCCGCATCTGGGTCGAAGGATACGGATAATACTTCTTTGGACAACTCCCCCATTTCAGTCATTAGGTACAGCATTCTCTGCTCAATGGAGCTCGTGTCAAACCCTTTAGTTTCACTAAACTTCTTAACATACTGTTGAAACTCAGATGCATTCATTTCGTTACGCCTCGCTTTTCGGGTATCTTGAATTGATTTTTATTATACAATAAGAGGCAATTTGAGCAGTACTAATTTATGTTCTTTGCTATTTCAGTCGTCTATTTGAATACCAAAATAATACGCTGCAGTATTCCTTTGTTCCCATACAGCAGATAATTTATATACATAGTACCCTGGCTTACTTGGAAGGTTGTAACTGTATTGATCCGGTTTATCTATCGATTCCTGGTCCCCTTCCAAATTGACAACAGATAAATAAAACTCATCAGGCTTAATCGGAAACTAAACCTTGCGGGATCAGCATTCTGTCTCTGCACCGCTATAAGTGCTTCTAGAATAAAAAACAGGGAGTCACCGTTATCGGTGGCTCCCTGAATGCATACAGGCCGACAATCCGAAAGTTCTTCAGATCCCGAATTATCGGCTCTAGCATGTAGAACTCCTCTCCTACTTCGTTAATAGTCGCCTCTACTTCGTATCTTCTGCAGGAATATCCGGAAATAATGGACGGCCTTCCGGATAGGTTAATTGATTCAGTTGATCGCCAATCCATGCTTCGCCATCTTCGCCCATTTCTTTTTTCCAAATAGGTACGATTTCTTTAATCCGGTCAATCACATATTCATTCGCTTCGTAAGCGGCCTTACGGTGCGGCGAGGATACAGCGATCACAACGGCGATATCAGTGATTTCAAGTTTTCCTATCCTATGGGTAACAGCAACCATAGTATTCGGCCAACGCTCGTTCACTTCCTGCCCGATTCGTTCCAATTGCGCTACGGCCATGAGCGGATAAGCTTCATATTCAAGATATAATGTCCGCTTACCTTGCGTGAACTCCCGTACAGTGCCTAGGAATAAGGTAATCGCTCCGGCTTCTCTTCGCAGGACTTTATCAGATACCTCTGCTGGTGTGATCGGTCCGTCAGTAATTTCAAATAATGAACTGCCCATGTGATCACTCCCTTTCGATAGATGCAGCAAATCCTTATATTGCTCAGGTGTATCTACATCTGCAGTGAAATCCTCATGTATACCAGCACTAGCGAGATCGTCCTTATCTACCCCTAACCAATGCATCGAATCTAATAATCCTGATAGCCGATACTGTCGTGTTTCCAGTCTTTCAATGATACTTGGCAAGATCAGGTGCGGCCGATATACCCCATGAAGCATCTGATGCTTTCCGTTAATGATGGGAAGAACAGCATCATAGTCGCCTTCCTTGAACCGGGTGAGCATCCACGAAGCTGCAGGTGCAGAAATATTAGGGCTATCGCATCCGACAACCCAAGCATAATCCGTTTCCACCATGGCAAAAGCGGCATGAAACCCGCTTAAGGGTCCATGCCCTGCATAGATGTCCGGTATATAACTGAGACCGGATGGAAGACAATCCTCATACGGGGATGCATCGTTCGTAACAACAATG
The DNA here is from genome assembly GCA_002438345.1 of Paenibacillus sp. UBA6285. Classification (GTDB taxonomy): domain Bacteria; phylum Bacillota; class Bacilli; order Paenibacillales; family Paenibacillaceae; genus Paenibacillus_AQ. The sequence continues at coordinate 20,737 of DJUJ01000045.1, read as the reverse complement.
ATCTTGGAGCAAAGGGTACGCATTTCCTTCACCTGTCTAACAATAAAATGCTCCCCGTGATAGGTCAGGAGCGCTTTATTCTGACCCTTCATCCGGGAATTCCGTCCACCTGCCAGTATTATTCCAGTCAGCACAATGTGCACCTCCTGTAAGGGAACCTCCTTCTCCCATGTCAAGGATTCCCGGATTAGATTGAAGTAGCGACAAAGCCAGGTTGAGGACCTCCTGATCAATAAGAGCTTGATCCCTTAAAGGTAGTACAGGGGGAGTATTCTTGCTTACCGGAGACGTTACACTATTCATATTCGCGTCCTCCTCCCAGCTTAACCACAGATAAATATTCGTTGCTTGACTTCGTAAGGTTATCATTTCATCTACATTGCGGATCAAGGCAATTTTGGGGTAATCTGCAGATTTGAACCCTTCAGCGATCAGCAGATCAACCTTACCATACATAGACTGTACGATTTCTTCTAATGAAGTCTCGGACTTCCGCATTATTCTTGTAGCCTCAGACGATGTAAGTACAGTTTCAATCGCACCGTGCAGCAGATGCCTGCTACTGTCTGTGCCCGGATCATCTAATTGAAAATGGTGAGCATCATGTTTAGCAGACCCGACACGTATACCTTGAGTGGATAGAGCGCGAATTAAACGGCAGGCAAGTGTTGTTTTCCCGCTATTCTTGTACCCGACGATTTGTAATACAGGAACCGGACCCTGTACTGTTGCATGATGAGATTCCATAGTCACGATGTTTACTCCTCTTCTTAAAAAGAACTATTAGATTATAGCACTGTTAAGCATACTCAGATTACCGGCCGGCAGGCGCATACCTTGTGCTTCAAATCACCTAGGTCCCTCCATAAAAAAAGTATAGTTTAGGTGCCTGGCATCTTCACATGCCATAATATCTAAGGGTAGGAGGTCATGTTTACTATGAAGAAGTATATCCCTAACCAGCACGGCGCCTGGGCGATGCTCGTCCTTCCCTTTCTGTTCGGGGTAGCCGCATCCCGGGGGCAACCTATACATATTCCGCTGTTTGTTTGCTGGCTTCTGATCTATTTGTTCAGCTTTCCTTTGCTGCAGGGGGTGAAGACAGGGAAATTTGAGCGCTATGAAAAGCCCTTGAAGGTATATGGAATTCTGCTGCTGCCTATAATCGTCTATCTAGTGATAGCCGAACCTGCACTGTTATGGTTTGTTCTGCCGCTCGTGCCTTTGTTCGCTGTAAATCTCTATTATGCAAAAGCTAANNAACGTGCCCTGCTCAATGACATCTCGGCCATTTTGGTATTTTGCCTGATCATTTATCCGGTCTTCTATGTCGGTCAGGGAGAAAGCTGGCGGACAGCGACCGAGCTGTTCCTGCTGGCTGTCCTGTACTTTGTCGGAACCGCTTTGTATGTCAAAACCGTCATTCGTGAACGAAATAATATTAGCTTCTATTACGGATCTGTACTGTATCACCTGCTGGTTGCAGCAGCCGGGCTGTTCCTGTTTCCATCTCTGCTTGTTCCGCTGCTCATCCTGCTTGTGCGGGCAGCCGTCCTACCAAGGACGGGCATCACAGCAAAACGTACTGGAATCATCGAAATCGGCTTCTCCGTCATGTTATATGTGTCTGTGCTCGTGTTGTACTTCTAGTATACAGTTGTAAAAAACCAGGAAGCTCTTCTGCCGGTAATCCGGGTAGAGGAGCTTCCTTGTTGCTGTGTTAGTCTATTCTACGATCATATCCTGATTGCTCGATCCCGGCGGCACAAATAGTACACATTACTCTCCTCGATAATATCGAATTCCATGACCACAAGGCCCTCCGTCTGCAGTGCAAGTTCAATAATTTGCTCAGCTTACGGGGAGCTGACAGAAGGTGAAATCCGCCGCCGTGTAGGCTCGGGCAATTTTGAGTCAGCCAAAAATGATCTGCAATCCGGCTTGATCAACAGCTGAAATTGCATTCTGCCCTTTAACCTCCAATATAGGACATGCTTATCTTTGTTCTGTTCTTCACGGTCTGTTCTGTCCGCTCATCGGAGTAACGGTCTATCCGCTGCTCCCATATGTCCCTAATGGCTTGCAGCAGACTTTGGTCACTCGCCCCGCTGCGGAGCATTGCCCTGAGATCAAAACCGTCTGATGCGAACAGACAAGTGTACAATTTGCCGTCGGAAGACAGCCGGGCACGTGTACAGGAGGAGCAGAACGATTCAGATACGGAAGTAATAAAACCGATCTCTGTGCAGCTACCCTTGTACCGGTACCTTTTGGCCACCTCGCCAAAATAATTGTGGTCCTGTGCTTCCAGTTCAAATGAGCCTTGGAGGCGCTCCAGTATTTCCCGTTTGGTTACGACCTTCTCATAGCTCCAGCCGTTATCGTTGCCGGCATCCATAAACTCGATGAACCGCATCGTTATATTCTTATCCTTGAAATAGGCTGCCATCGGCACAATCTCCGATTCATTCACACCTCTTTGTACCACCATGTTTACTTTGACCTCAAACCCGGCTTCTACGGCATGATCAATATGTTGCAGAATTAATCCAGACTTAAAGCCCCGTCCGTTCATTCTTCCAAACCGCTCAGGCTCCAGAGCATCCAGGCTGACGTTCAGTCTGCGAAGTCCCGCAGCATACAGTGGCGCTGCCTGCCCACCAAGCAGTACCCCGTTCGTCGTCAGTCCCATATCTTTTACACCGCCGATGGCGAGGATTCCTGCAACAAGCTCAGGCAGATTCCGCCGCATGAGCGGCTCGCCTCCGGTCAACCGGATTTTACTTACTTCAAGGGATACGAACAGCTTCGTCAGCCGGCAGATTTCTTCAAAGGTTAGCAGCTCGCTTGCGGGGAGGAATGCATAATCATCACCGAACACTTCCTTCGGCATGCAGTAGGAACAGCGGAAATTGCACCGGTCTGTTACCGAAATCCGCAAATCATGGATAGGTCGTCGCAGTTGATCCTGTAGTGGATGTGCATTCATGACTCTTATCTCCCTTCCGGTAGGCTTACAGTACCCATTCATTCGTACCTTCTTCGACGCCGAGCAGCAGTACATCAACAGGATCGCCAGCGGTATACCCTCTTGTCCCGCCCGGCAGTACAATCAGTGAATTCCCCCTTGCAATGGAGGATACTGCATTAGATTTATTGAAGCCTGCGGGACGCACCGAGGTCAGGTCGTGAACAGCCCGGATAAACCGGGNNGGAAGTCCTCTGCCAGTACCGCCGTCGTGCGCGGCAGATAAATTTTATCTGCCCCCATCATTTTGAGCAGGGCGGGCCTAACAAACAGCTCGAATCCCGTGAAGCAGGCAGACGGATTGCCTGATAATCCGAACAAATAGGTATCCCCAGTAACCGCGACTGTGGTCACACTGCCCGGACGCATCGCCACCTTGTTAAATAGCACATCAGCCCCGAGCCGCTTATAAATTTCCGGCAGGTAGTCATAGTCACCGACAGATACACCGCCCGTTGTAATCAGGCAGTCTGTTTCTGTCAGCGCCTTCCGTACCGTCAGCAGACATGCTTCTAGTTGGTCTGCGGCTGTATCGTACATCCGGTAAGGGATACCCATACGGGCGAGCTGGGCTGCAATCATCGGCCCGTTACTGTTGCGGATTTTACCGGGGGCAAGCGGAGCCGTCACATCCAGCAGTTCGGTTCCCGTAGACAAAATCCCTACAACCGGCCGCTTTCCTGCCTGAACATACCCACAACCGAATGTAGCCAGCAGCGCTACAATACCGGGATGAATGAAGCTGCCTGCCGGAACGATCATTTCTCCTGACCGCATATCTTCCCCCTGCAAAGACAGATTCTCCTGCGGCGCAAACGCTTTGCGGATTGTAAACGTATGACCTGCTGCCGAGGCTTGTTCAAACATCACTACCGCATCCGCTCCTGCCGGCAGCGCCGCCCCCGTCATCAGACGGACCGCTTCGCATGGTCCAATTGCAACCTGTGATACTTCCCCTGCGCCAATATGATCTACAACAGTGAAGCTGATCCTGTTGTTACCGGAAGCATCGGCAGAATCTGCCGAAGCGATTGCATATCCGTCATAGGGTGATCGAGTAAAATGCGGAACATCATGGGTTGCCGTCAGCGGTTCTGCCAGGATACGTCCATAGCTTTCGGCAAGCGGGACACTCTCTGTACCTGTGCGGCATACTCTTTCAATTACCCGGAATACAGCTTCTGCAACGGTAACCGGAGTTCTGGTATTCTCCACCTTCATCTGCTCCTAACTTGGTGCCGGACTATAAAACGGTTCATCCGGTTATTTCTGCGTAATATCACTGAATGTGCCTACATACCGGACATCTTCACCGGTCTCATCCTTCACAGCACTGATATTCAGCCACTGCAAATACTCTTCCCCGTTCTTGCGCTTGTTCCAAATTTCACCCTGCCACATCCCCTTCTCCCTGACCTCGCTCCACATTAAGCGGTAGAACTCCTTGGATTGGCGGCCTGACTTCAGAATGCTGGGCTGTCTGCCGAGAACTTCGTCTTCGGTATAGCCGGTTAGCTTCGTGAATGCCGGATTGACGGTTTTAATCAGACCGGAAACATCAGTAACCAGAATCCCTTGTCCGGTAGAATTGAACACTTCAGAGGTAAGCGCAAGCCGGTCCTGAAAATAGAGCCACACTACCAGCACTAGGCTGGCCAGCGCCACCTGGGAGAGCAGCATGAACCCGATGGAATATTGCCCTGTAGCCGAATAAATCACCGACAGCATAATCGGAGGGAAAAAGCCGCCCAGGCCGCCCATCATCGATACGATCCCGTTGGCGACACCCGCCTGCTTATTGAAGTACAGCGGGACTAATTTGAATATGACTCCGTTACCGATTCCCGCACTGAACGCAATAGCAAGGCAACCCACTGTATATAAGCCCATGTCAGGCATAAATGCCAGGATGATTGCTGCAACCGTATAAATACTGAATGTGCCGGTGAGCAGGAACAAAGGCTGGAACTTGTCGGCAAGCCAGCCGCCTATCGGACGGAAGAAGGTCGCAACGGCAATGAAGCCGGCTGTACGCATCCCGGCATCCACTTTTTCCAGACCGAAATTCGAAACTAGAAAGTTCGGCAGGTAAATGGTGAAGGCCACGAAGGAACCAAAGGTAATGAAATAGAACAAGGAGAACAGCCAGAGCTTTTCATTCTTGGATACGCCCTTGATCTGTTCGATAATCGGTGTTTTGAGCTTAGGCTCATGACGGTCACCGAAGAAGAAGTTTAACGCGATAAACACCAGTAACAGAATCAGATACATTTTAACCGCAGGAGCCCAGCCAATCTGTGCTGCCACCATCGGAGCCGAGAAGGTAGTGACAGCTGTTCCGATATTCCCGATCCCGTAGATTCCGTTGACCAGACCATGCTTATCTTTGGGGAAATACTTCGGCAGAGAGGTTACACCTACCGAAAATACGGCTCCGCCGATTCCTAGGAACAAGCCTCCGATAATTAAATGAGTAACCGAGGAGGCTTCACTGATGAAGTAGACCGGAAACAAAAGTAGGATAAAGCTGCACATAAAAATAATGCGTGCTCCCAAAATGTTTGCATAATAGCCTAAAGGAATCCTTAGAATAGAGCCGAGCACCACCGGAATTGCCGTGACCATCGCCAGCCGCCCCGGAGGAATGCTGATATCCTCGGAAATAAAGGGCATCAGGGAAGAGATGATCACCCACACCATGAATCCGGTAATCAAGTTTAATGTTTGTAGCGGCAATTGCATTTTTTTAATCATTCGACTCACCTTTTCGCCGTTTATTCTCTTGATTATTCATACCGATACTTCCTGTACTCATTGTATCCGCCAATCCCCCGCCACAGATATAGGGGAGTCCCCTTTCCCTGACAGGGGAAACCCTGAAAATAAAATAACCCCACAAAGTGGGGCTCAGGCTGTCGAGAAACCCCCTGTTTTTTTGCAGGGGGTTTAAAATTGCATTATTAGTCTAAAAACTAGGGTCCTCAGATCGTTTTAAATCGATTTTTGTTTTGAAAGATGAGTCTCCCCATATAAAAATTGAAGTGTCGAAAAGTCCTTTGGACTTTCTCGACACTCTGAACCCCACAAAGTGGGGCTTTGACTTCGGAGCCTAATCAGGTACTATGCGGGGACATCGGAAACTTAAAAACCTATAATGATAAAAAAAGCCGCTCCAAGTAGTGAGGAGCAGCCAGTTCATTGTCACGTAATGAGCGTATTCAGTTGTCGGCTTAACCGTTCTTTGTCTTTCGCACTCAGCTGATTCTCGGCCATCGGATAAATAACCGTCTCTTCTTTGACAAAGTGTACTATCAATACCTCAAAAGCCTCCCCTGCATCCTTAACAGCTGCAAGGATATCCTCAAGCGGCATCAGATCTGTATTGCCCTCCGTGTGATGCAGGAAATGCCCTATATATCCGTCAATCTCGCGGTGCTCCTCCTGGATGCCGGCCAGCGGCCCTTGTTCAAAACCGATATAACTGCCCAGCAGCGGGAAAAAATGCGTTTCTTCCTTCACAGTATGCTTCTTCAACGGACCAGTAAACTCCAGAATCGCCTTACGCAACTTATGAAGCTGTGTCCTGGCTTCTTCCAGAGCGGGCTGCTCCTGTTCAAACCAGAGTACAAGGGCATGCCATTCTTCCATCAGAAAAGATAAATAGCGGTGTTCATTCTCAAGAATGCGCATGGCGGGCATCGTAAACTTGAGTCCTGCATATTCCGGCATCCTGCTATACCTCCATTTGCCGGTCAGAAATCCAGCATTTTTTTCCTTAAAGCATACTCGACCAGCTCCGGCCGGCTTTTAAGGTTTAATTTCTCCATAATTTTCGCTTTGTGGGCTTCCACCGTTTTTACCGAAATGAACAGCTTTTCCGCGATTTCCTTGTTCCCGTATCCCTTGGCGATGAGCGGCAGAATCTCCAGCTCCCGCTTGGACAATAGCTCAAACAGGTCCTCTGTACCGGTGGTTTTATCCTGCTTGATGAACTCACGGACCAGCGAGGTTGCCATCTTGGGATGAATATAGGTACCGCCTTCATAAATGGTCCGGATGGCCAGCAGAAGCTCCTCGTCCGGCGCGCTCTTGAGAACATAACCGGAGGCCCCGTTCTTCAGTACATGGAAGAGGTATTCATCATCGTCATGCATCGTCAGAATCAGGATTTTGGTATCGGGATAATCCTCTTTAATCTTTCCGGTCGCCACCAGCCCACTTTCTCCCGGAGGCATGCTTAAATCCATAATCAGAATATCCGGACGGAATTTGGCTACCATTGTATAAGCTTCCCTGCCGTCTGCCGCCGCTCCGATCACTTCAATGTCATCCTGAAAATTGAGAATCATGGAGAATCCGCTGCGTACGATCGCATGGTCGTCTGCAATGACAATCTTCATCAGAAGCTCATTCCTTTCTTCGGGCAAATCATACAGGTACCTGTAAAATGATTGTCGTGCCCCTGCCTATCTCTGAATCTACGCTAAAGGTGCCGCCCACCAGCTCCGCCCGTTCCTGCATGCCAAAAAGGCCAAGTCCGGTTCCAGCGGGCTCGTCACCCTGATTAAAGNNGCCGTCGGTTTCTGTAAGTGATACTTTGACGCTGTCTACCTGGGCATATTTCAGGGCGTTCAACACAGCTTCCTGGCACACACGGTACATGACGGTTTCAATCTCACTCTCATACCGTTTCTCTAAAAGCCGGGACTCATATTCAATTATAAGGCCATAGCTTTGTTCCATCCGCTTGAAGTGTGACCGGAATGCGGCCTCCAGCCCGAAATCATCAAGCGCAGCCGGCCTGAGCTCCACTGAAAGGTTGCGGATATCATTCAGAAGCCTAGTCATGGATACTTCGGTCTGCTTCATCTTCTTCAGCAGCTGATCATCAGCTGTCATATATTTCAGCACACGCAGATCGATCACGGCACTCATCAGCTCCTGGGCAACGCTGTCATGCAGTTCACGGGAAATCCGCTTGCGTTCATTCTCCTGGGCCTCAATGATATGCTTCATCATCTTGTTCTGGTAGAACTTCTCTTGTGTCGTGAACTGTCTGGTCAGATCCCTAAGCATAAACACTCTGATGCCATTCTCGTCATCTATCGTGTGAAAGGTGGCTGCATAAGGGACAATCCCCTTATCTTTCGTCTCCAGATAGACTTGATAAGAGGTAAACTCCTCTGAGTCCGGTGTATGAAAGTAACAATTAAGGCATGTGCGGAGCTCCGTCTCACTCGAGTATCCCCGGCAGGTCCCGCATAGTGCCTCCGGATTTCCCTGATACAACTGCTTCAGAATATCCTTGTCAACGATGTTCTCGGCAGCTGGATTCATCGCCAAGGCTTTCCCTTGCCGGTCAAAAAAGAACATCGCCTCCGAGCTGTTCTCAAACAGCTTCGTCATGAGCAGGCTCCGCAGATCCATTCCGGGTGTCATCAACTGAGCAACAATTCCTTCCCGTTCAAGTCTCCAATGCCCTTACGAGCTGCCCTATCCAGGTCTCTCAGCATTTCAGCGGTTACCTGCCGTTCACCCCTGAAACCGCCCAGAAGCACGCCTGCGACGCGGGCATCATTCCACACCGGTACTGCACCAATGCTGTTCAAATTCTCCATCTTAGTAATGGGATAATTAAACAAGGTATCAGGCTTCACATCTTTCTGCACAGAAGGGATTAAGAACGGTTTGCCGGTCTTGAACACGATCCCTGCAATCCCTCTGCCAGATTGAAGTACAATACGTTTGTAACGGTTATTTGTGTTCCCTGAGGCGTATTTCCACCGGATGACATAGTCATATTCCGCCGGTTCAACAAGAGCCAGCGACATGAAGTCATATCCTAGAGCTGCGCGGATCTGGTCAAGCTCAATTTGGTAATCCACCTTATTTATCATCGTTTTCTCTCCTCATTTGAACAGGGAAAGAAATTCACCCGGCTCTTTCCGTTAATTGGATTTATTTCTTCTGTATAGGATATAACTTCTGCCTATATATTTCAACGGAACACTCCATACATGGACCAGCCGGGTGAACGGCCAAAAGGCAAAGATCGCAAACCCTGACAGGATGTGAAGCTTGAAGGAAAACGGCACATCACTCATCAGTGACGGGTCAGGACGGAACATGAACAGGCCGCGGAACCAGACTGAAATCGTATCGCGGTAGTCAAACTCAGGCTGTACGGCATTCGTTACAATGGTAGAGTACATCCCCATAAACACGATAAACAGGAGGAGTGAGTTGACTATCAGGTCTGATGCACTGCTGAGCCGGCGGACATTCTTAAGCGTAAAGCGCCGCGAAGTCAGAATCAGCATCCCGAGCAGTGTGGCTGCACCGAAGATTCCCCCGATGTATACCGCGCCGATGTGGTAAAGATGATCACTTACGCCGATGGCCTCCAGCCATGATTTCGGNNCGCCGATGCCCCCCAGCCATGATTTCGGAACAGCGAGCCCGCCGATATGGCCCAGGATAACCGGCATAATTCCGAGATGGAACAGAATGCTGCCGAATTTCAGTTGTTTCTTTTCAATAAATTCACTGGATTTGGCCGTCCAGTTAAACTGATCCTTACGGTAACGAAAAATATGGCCGCCGATAAAGACCACCATACACATGTAGGGGAAAATGACCCATAAAAACTGACCCAGCATATTCATTGACTCAGGGCCTCCTGTTCAGCACAAGCTTTGAATGTTTCGCGCAATCCCTTGACCAGATGGAAATAGGGACTTTCGTTTCGTTCCAAGGCCTTGAGCAGATGATACGTACCATCTTCAAGAATCGCTATCAGCATCCGGAAATTCTCCGGCGCTCCCGGGACTTCCAGCCACTGCGCGGCATATAGAAATTCACACATAAGCGGTAAATAATCAGGCAGTTCACCTTCCGGCATTTCCAGACCGAACATTTCGTACAGAAGCTTCAGCTTGGCGAGCATTTGCCCCCGTTCCTTGGCCTCCTCAAATTTGAAATAGGTCATATATAGAGCACAGTCCTTCTGAAAATCAAAAGTGGCGGCATAGCTCTCCTGGATCTCATCCAGGCTGAAGCTCTGCATCCGCTTCCAATAGGTATGCACATGGGCATAACCCGGATGATCGCTGTCAAACGCCTCTTCCAGAAAAGCAGGATGAAAATCCAGCTTTTCCGGGTACATGAGCTGCAGGGCAAAATAACCGAAGGATTGCTTGTAATCATGCAGTTTGGTCAGATCAATCACGCCAAATCCCCCCATAGAAATTCTCTTCATACATTTCCTTGCCGGTCTTCATCGTGTCACCGATAGAGCTGGCCGGTCCGCAGCCGTCACAGCCCGAGCCCGAGCCCATATCGCCCATCGCATTTCCGTAACCGGCCGAGCCTTGGGCACGGTAAGGGTTCATGTGCTGCTCCTTGTGGGAGGTCGGGATGACGAACCGGTCTTCATATTTGGCAATCGCGAGCAGCCGGTACATTTCCTCTGTCTGCTGTGCGGTCATACCGATGCGTTCAAGACGGCTGCGTTCGAACTCCTGGCCTGAGGACTTAGCACGCATATAGGAGCGCATCATCGCCATCCGCTGCAGGGCTTCTTTGACGGTCTGCGTATCGCCTGCGGTCAGCATGTTCGCCAGATACTGGATTGGTGTGCGCATCTCTTCGATGGCCGGGAAGATCATATCAGGATTTTTCAGCGAATCTTTGCCTTCAAAATAATTCATGATCGGGCTAAGCGGCGGTACATACCAGACCATAGGCAGCGTACGGTATTCCGGATGAAGCGGGAAGGCAAGCTTGTGCTCGATCGCCAACTTATAGACCGGTGAGTTCTGGGCTGCCTCCAGCCAATCCTCAGAGATGCCGTCTTTTCTCGCCTGC
>DJUJ01000045.1:975-9769 GCA_002438345.1 Paenibacillus sp. UBA6285 | reverse complement strand
CGAGATAGCGGATCCGGCCGGTACAGGTCTCGGAGCATACCGTAGGCAGCCCTGCTTCCACGCGCGGGAAACAGAAGGTACACTTCTCCGCTTTGTTGGTCTGCCAGTTGAAATACACTTTTTTATACGGACAGCCTGTCATACAATATCTCCAGCCACGGCAGGCTTCCTGGTCAACCAAGACAATGCCGTCTTCATCCCGCTTGTACATCGCACCTGAAGGACAGGAGGCGACACAGCTTGGATTCAGGCAGTGTTCACAGAGGCGCGGCAGATAGATCATAAACGATTTCTCGAAGTTGAATTTAATTTCTTCCTCGATCTTCTGGATATTCGGGTCCAGCGGGCCNNTCCCGCCAGATCATCCTCCCAGTTCGGTCCCCAGTCCAGATCCATCTTCTCGCCTGTTACAGCAGAATGAGCCCGCGCCACCGGAGAATGCTTTTGTTCTCCTGCATTCGTCAGATGCTCATAATTGTAAGTCCACGGCTCATAATAATCCTTCATCTCCGGCATGTCGGGGTTGTAGAAGATTTTGCCGAGTGCGATCTTGGACAGCTTGTTGCCGGATTTCAGCTCCAGCTTCCCCTTGCGCAGCTGCCAGCCGCCCTTGTAGAGCTCCTGGTCTTCCCAGCGTTTCGGATAACCGATCCCCGGCTTCGTTTCCACGTTATTGAACCACATATATTCCGCACCCTTGCGGTTCGTCCAGGTCGTCTTGCAGGTCACGCTGCAGGTGTGGCAGCCGATGCATTTATCCAGATTCATTACCATTGCAACTTGCGCTTTAATTTTCAAGCCAGTTGACCTCCTTCATTTTGCGGACGGCTACGTAGACATCACGCTGGTTGCCGATCGGACCATAGTAGTTGAAACCGTAGCTGAGCTGTGCGTATCCGCCGACCATCTGGGTAGGCTTCAGATGAATCCGGGTAGGCGCATTGTGGCTTCCGCCGCGCGTATCCGTAATCTCGGAACCCGGGACCTGAATGTGCTTGTCCTGGGCATGGTACATAAACATGGTGCCTCTCGGCATCCGGTGACTGACAACCGCGCGTGCAGTTACGACACCGTTACGGTTATAGACTTCGAGCCAGTCATTATCGGCAATGTGATGTGCCGCAGCATCCTCATTATTGATCCACACGGTTGGACCTCCGCGGAACAACGTCAGCATGTGCTGGTTATCCTGATAGGTCGAGTGGATATTCCATTTCCCGTGCGGTGTCAGATATCTCAGAACCAGTGCATCCTGTCCGCCCTTCACTTCCTTGTCGCGCGGCCCGAAGACCATCGGAGGCAGCGTCGGCTTGTAGACCGGCAGCGCTTCGCCGAACTGCTGGAAGATTTCATGGTCAATGTAGAAATGCTGTCTTCCGGTCAACGTCCGGAACGGAACGAGGCGTTCAATGTTTGTGGTGAATGGTGAATAGCGCCGTCCCTGCTTGTTTGAGCCGCTGAATACCGGTGTCGGAATGACTTCCCGCGGCTGTGCGGTGATGCTCTGGAACGTAATCTTTTCCGCTGCCCGGTCTGCCGAAATATCCCGGAGCTCTACACCTGAATCCTTCTCTGCCGCAGCGTAAGCCTTCTGGGATAAGCGGCCGTTGGTAGCCGAAGACAGATGTAGAATCGTATCTGCGGCCTGACGGGCAGTCTGCAGCTTCGGCAGTCCGTTTTTGATCGTTTCATCGAAATAAACACCGCTGAGCTTCTTCAATTCCTCATATTCTTCAGCAACAGAGAAGCTGATGCCGTGCGCGCCTGCCTTACCGATTGCGAGATTCGGTCCAAGTGAAATGTATTTGTCATGAATTTTGGTATAATCCCGCTCTACAACAGTGAAATTCGGCATTGTTTTGCCCGGGATAGCCGGGACTTCGCCTTTGGTCCAGTCTTTGACAAGACCCATCGGCTGTGAGATCTCGCTTACCGAATCATGGCCGAGCGGTGACATCACAACATCTTTATAGACGCCAGGCAGATGCGATTTTGCCATTTCGGAGAATACCTCTGCCAGCTGGCGGTAAATATCCCAGTCTGAACGGGATTCCCACAGCGGATTAACTGCCGGATTGAACGGATGAACAAACGGGTGCATGTCGGTTGACGACAGGTCTGTCTTCTCATACCAGGTTGCGGCCGGCAGCACGACATCTGCATAGAGCGGTGTTGTGGTCATCCGGAAATCCAGGGCAACCATGAGATCGAGCTTGCCTTCGACATCCTCCCGCCAGATAATCTCTTCAGGTTTCTGTTCTTCATTCGGCTCGGCCAGCAGACCGTCGGAAGCTCCGAGCAAATGCTTCATGAAGTATTCCTGCCCTTTGGCAGAGCTTGAAATCAGGTTCGAGCGCCAGATAAACAATGAACGGGGGAAGTTCTCCGGTGCACCGGGATCTTCCACGGCAAAACGTGTTTTCCGCGATATAATCTCTTCCACGGTGTGACTGATAATCTCGCTGTTAGTCCTCTTGCCTTGCTGCGCGGCTTCCTCGGCGAACAGAAGACTGTTCTTATTGAATTGTGGGAAGGATGGCAACCATCCGAGACGCTNNTATAGTCAGCCGGATGCTGGTAAGCTACTTCCCCGCCAGTCGGCGATTTCAGTGAGTCGGTCCCGCTCTCCTCATAACGCCATTGCTCTGTTGCAAAGTAGAAGAACGAAGTCGCGTTCTGCTGACGTGCCGGACCCTGCCAGTCCTTGGCAAAAGCAACCGTTGACCAGCCTTCGATCGGACGGCATTTCTCCTGGCCGACATAATGCGCCCAGCCGCCGCCGTTGACACCTTGGGAAGCGGTCAGCACCACCAGATTCAGAATGGAACGATAGATGGTATCACTGTTGAACCAGTGGTTGATCCCTGCGCCCATGATAATCATGGAGCGCCCGCCCGTGTCTAGCGAATTCTGGGCAAATTCGCGGGCAATCTGAACGACGACACTCGCCTTCACCGTCGTAATTTTCTCTTGCCATGCCGGGGTATAATGAGAGGATTCATCCTCATACCCTTTGGCATTAAGCGGGCTTTCTGTACGTGTGACGCCATACTGGCTCATCATCAGATCATAGACTGTGGCGGCATACCGTTCTGTACCGTCAGCTAGCCGTATTTTCCGGGCCGGAATCATCCGTCTGAAGGTGCCGTTGCCGGCATTATCGAAGTACGGGAACACGATTTCCGTCCACTCTTCCCCGTGGCCTTCGATGGTCAGGGCGGGCTGCACTTTACTGCCGTCTTCCCGCTTTAGGATCAGATTCCATTTCTTGCCCTCCTCCCAGCGCTGCCCCATGGTTCCGTTCGGAACCATCATCTCACCAGCCGCCTCGTCGAAGATTACCGGTTTCCAGTCCGAGTGCTGGGAGGTATCCCCAAGATCACTCGCCCGCAAGAAACGTCCGCCCTTAAGGGCATCCTCATGGGGGTCAAGCAGAATCAGGAATGGCATATCTGTATATTGCTTCGCATAATTCAGGAACANNACATCGGCTCCTGACGTTCCTGGTAGAACTCCTGCAGGATAACATGTGTCATGGCCTGGGCAAGCGCAGCGTCCGACCCTGGATTTGGGGCCAGCCAGTTGTCGGCGAATTTGACGTTCTCTGCGAGATCCGGTGCGACCGACACGACTTTGGTTCCCTTATAGCGTACTTCAGTCATAAAGTGGGCATCCGGCGTCCGTGTTAGCGGTACGTTAGAGCCCCACATCATCAGGTAACCGGCGTTGTACCAATCCGAAGATTCCGGCACATCCGTCTGCTCGCCCCAAATTTGCGGCGAAGCCGGAGGAAGATCGGCATACCAGTCATAGAAACTCAGCATTTGACCGCCTAGTAGTGATATGAACCGCGCCCCCGATGCGTAGCTGACCATGGACATGGCCGGAATCGGGGTGAAGCCGGCGATACGGTCGGGACCATATTTTCGGATCGTATAGATCAGCTGCGCCGAGATGAGCCGCAGCGCGCCGTCCCAGGCCACACGTATATGGCCGCCTTTACCGCGCGCCTTCTTGTACTGGCTCGCCTTCTCGGGGTCTTCAACAATACTGGCCCAGGCGTCGATGTAATTGTCATGCTCCTTCAACGCCGTTTGCCACAGCCGCCACAGCTTCCCTCTGATATAAGGGTATTTCACGCGCAAAGGACTGTATTCGTACCATGAGAATGTAGCTCCGCGGGGACACCCGCGCGGTTCAAATTCCGGCATATCCGGCCCGCAGGAAGGATAGTCGATCTGCTGGTTCTCCCAGGTAATGATTCCGTTCTTCACAAACACCTTCCAGCTGCAGGAGCCTGTACAGTTGACTCCGTGAGTGGTGCGCACTACTTTATCGTGAGACCAGCGCTGACGGTACATATTCTCCCAATCTCTGTTTTTCTCTTCAAGAATGGACCAGTTCCCGGAATAGCTTTCAACCGGTTTAAAAAAGTTAAGGCCGAATTTCTTCTTCATCGATCAAGAACACTCCTTTCAAAATTTATTCAATTAATACCATTATGGATCTACCCGGCCGTGCTTCCCATTAGGGAAACACCTATTGAACCTCGGGAATTCCCTTGATCTGAATAAAAAGCAAAAAGCCTTTCCCGCTGAGGAGAAAAGCTGTGTTCTTGCCGTGTATCTTGCAGGCAGGGGATCCCATTAGGGACTTCCCTCTTTATCGTCCAGGGAATACCTTAGCGGGAATCTCACTATAGATCTGTGTGCTATACTGACAAGTGGAAACGGCTTTGCCGTCCTCTTTTGAGGACGGTACCGTTTCAGCGAGAAATAGAAGGATTATTTATCATGTGAAACATATAAATTCTTATATTTTCAAAAAAACGGGAGGATGAAGCAACATGCCAGGACCCTCATTGCGCCAATTGCACGCCCATCATGCCATTCATCAGGGCGGGCTCTCCGGCGCTGCAGCCAAGACGGAAGAAATGGAAGAACTGCTGGAAGCGAAGGAATTCGAAGTGGCGCATCAGGCCGCAGATCACTTAATTGAGTACTGGGAGACGCGGATCATCAGCCACGCCGACGCGGAAGAAGACGGATTCTACCAGGAAATGGCCAGGAAGAATCCTAGTCTGCAAGACGCTGTTCTCCGGCTTACACGTGATCATGAAGTATTGCGGATTATAGTAAAAGATGTCAAAGCATTGCTTGCTGAAGAAGGCCTCACTCCGGAGGTGCTTCACCAGTTCCACGCGCTACTGGTAGTGAACGCGATTCATAGCCGGGATGAAGAACGTCTTCTGTTTGAGGAGGCGTAACCCCGCTTCTCTCCTGCAGGATGGCACGCAAATCATCCTTGTTAATCAGTAAATCCTGCAGCGTGTATTCGCCCAGCACCTGCAGGTAGGCTTGCAAGGCTTTGCCAAGCACGCCTTTAAGTCCGCACACTGGGGAGATCGGACAGTTGCCGCCTGAAGGATTATAGCATTCGACAAGATAGAAATCGTCTTCCATCCGGCGCACGACCTCCCCGATATTTATCTTCTCAGGCTCAAGCGCAAGCCGTATACCTCCCCCGCGCCCTCTGACCGTTTCAATATAACCTGCCTTTCCTAATTCATGTGAGACCTTCATCAGATGATTTTTGGAGATAGCATAGGCATTCGAAATATCCTGTATGGTTGTCAGCTCTTCCCGCTTTTTCGCGCCAAGATAGATGAGGATTCGTAAGGAATAATCAGTGTATAACGTTAGCCTCATATTTACCCCCATGCATAGTAAGTGATATTTATTACAAATAATATTATATATATTGTCCATTTTGTTAAAGTGGTATTTTAAATATATCTTTTAACTTAAAATGAGTATATATTAATTTTGTACTAATTGAGAGGGGATGATCTTTATTTTATCACAACAATCACGTGACATTGTCAAATCCACAGCACCAGTCCTGGCAGAACACGGCACAACTATTACAACGGTATTTTACCGTAATTTGTTCGAAGCCCACCCGGAATTGCTGAATGTATTTAACCATGCCAACCAAGCGCAAGGCCGTCAGCAGGCGGCACTGGCCAATGCGGTCTACGCAGCGGCAGTCCATATAGATAACCTTGAGAATATTCTTCCTGCGGTAGTCCAGATCGCACACAAACATGTCAGCCTCGGCATCAAGCCAGAGCATTANNGTCGGGGAATTTCTGCTGAAGGCAATCAAGGAGAAGCTTGGCAATGCGGCTACGGATGAGATTCTCAGTGCTTGGGAAGAAGCATACGCTGTCATCGCAGACGCGTTTATCGGTGTCGAAGACAGCATGTATAAGGAAGCACGCGAACAAGACAACGGCTGGAACTTCTTTAAACCGTTTACCGTTGTACGTAAAACAGAAGAGAGCGGCAGCATTACATCGTTCTATCTGAAGCCGGCAGACGGTTCCAATGTACCGGATTACAAACCAGGCCAGTATATCTCTGTCCGTGTCCTGATTCCTGGAGAGAAGTATACGATGATCCGCCAATACAGCCTGTCTCAAGCTCCCAAAGCAGATGAATTCCGCATTTCCGTGAAACGTGAAGAGACTAATGACCCGAATGGTGTTGTTTCGGTATATCTTCATAACCGGGTGAACGAAGGAGATAGCGTTGAAGTCAGTGCTCCGGCAGGCGAATTTCTGCTTGATGTTACCAAAACGACACCTGTAGCCTTCATCTCCGGCGGTGTAGGCATTACCCCCATGATGAGTATGCTTGAGACTGTTGCTGCTGTAACACCGGACCGCCCGACGGTATTCCTTCACTCTGCCCGAAACGAAACGCTCGCCGCTTTCCGTCAGGATGTTGAGAAGCATGCAGCGGCAATGAGCTGCATTAAGACCAGAATCTTCTACTCCGGCGGTCCGGATGGCGTCATTACAGGCGAAATCTTGAAGGCTTATGTAGATATTACCGGTGATGCCTATGTTTGCGGACCCGTTCCTTTTATGGAAGCGATGATTGGCGAACTGCGCAGGCTCGGGATGAGAGAAGAGCAAATTCATTACGAGTTTTTCGGACCGGCACTCCAATTGAACAACAATTAGATTTGTGAGTCTAATCACCCAGCATCTGATTTTATTTTTAAAAAAAGCACACGGGCCGCCTTCCAAATCCTTAATGATTTGGGGGAGGTCTGTGTGCTTTTTAACGGGAAAGCAGCCATTTATATAATACATTCGCATGATTATGTATTGGGTCTTTCGCGGCATATACCAGCGTAACATCCTGTTTGAGCACCCGTTCACTGATTGTCGCTGCAAGTCTCCAACGCGCCGGATCTTCCTCCAGTTCCCGAATATAACGGTCACTGAATGCCGCAAAATGCTCCGGCATGTGGCCGAACCATTTGCGCAGCTCCGGGCTTGGAGCAATCTCCTTCATCCACTCGTCTATTACAGCCTGCGGTTTCGTAATTCCGCGCGCCCACAGCCTGTCTACCAGTATCCGGTACCCGTCCTCCGGGGCTGCCGGCTCATAAATCCGCTTCAGACATATAGAGTACTGATGTTCATCTAAATTGCGGCAGGAATGCTCCAACATGTAGTCTACCTCCTGGTATCCATACTGGAACGGACCGTTGTCCAATTCCTGTATCAAAAGTGTTGAAAAGCCTCAAATAATCTTTCTGCGTCAGTTGTAAAGTATGGAAGATTATCAAAGTTTTGAGTATTGTCTATGGATTGCCTCACAGAATTGCAGGTACTTTTTTATTGTTTCGTACTAATAGATTCATTCCATAATAAAGAATCCTCTTATCAATCTCCACTATATTTATTAACGGTTACGGGATAATAGTAAATTTCTATATCTTCATTTATAAAACCTCTGCGTTGAGCAGCCAATAAGGTCTCGTACATATTCCTTCTGCCTACAGGATTATCCGTATGATGATAGATCTTATTTGCCCTTAAACCATGCTCACAAAAGTATTCCACAAAATCAATACCCGTTCTTTAGTTCAATTCCCTCGGCGTCTTCAAATGTTCATGCCAAGGTAAACCCTTCTGGACAGTCTCGTAAGTCATCAAGATAAACATTTATCATATCGAACCTCATTTCTTCATGACGTCCTTATTTAGGGAACAGTATCCTCCAGCTTTATGGTAAAAAAAACACTTCGATGAACAAGTGTCTTCAAAAAATTATGTATAATTACCAAAATCCATCCCCTGAATCGAGGAATTCCATTTTTTTTCTTAACGTTTTTTAATCGATTGGGTTTAGTTAATTTCCACTATTGCGACTGGTATTATTTCAGTTTTTCCTGTTTTTGGATAATCCACCTCATACCAAAAAACCTGTCCGCCTTTTAAATTCATCTATTATTTCTTAAATTCCTCAAACCATTTTTGTTGGAGACGGTTATCAGAGTCAATTTTAGCCTTTCCATCAACTACATTCAAACGAGGTACTTTTGATTTATAGGATGATTTTTTACTATTCACATTATTCTTTCATAAAAAAATACTCCTTCATTGGTTTTCCAAACCCAATAAAGGAGTGAATCCGACCTATTTACTAGCCGCTGTTTCAGCCACTCTACGCTTCTAGAAATGACGGATACACGGACGTGCCAGTCCTAGATGTTCACGAAGGGTACTGCCTGTATACTCCGTACGGAACAAGCCACGTGCCGTTGGAGAGATGATGGATAATCTTATAACGTCTTCTATGCAGCAAATCGACGAAAAAATCTCTTCTATTTCATGTCTTTAAATTAGGCAATGACCGAAAAGTACCATCATTAAGAATTCCCGCACCTGTAAATTTTTCACACTTAGCAATCGATTATATCGATAATTCCGTTT
>DJUJ01000045.1:0-887 GCA_002438345.1 Paenibacillus sp. UBA6285 | reverse complement strand
TAAGTCCAACTCGATAAATACAACGATAGAACTAATTAATACAACGGCTGGGATAATTCCTCCCCAAACCCAAGAACTTCTGCTGGATACATAACTCCCTAGAATCACTAACCCAATCAGAACGATCCACATGATAACCTTGATCCACATGTTGCTATTCCCCCCGCTTTTCATTTTTATAATATTCAATGATTTGTTTGGCTGTATCTAAGTCGATTTTGGAATCGACAGCCAGCTTGCTGATAAAGACCGTAAACGGTTCATTCTCTTGCTGATCGCTGATGTTAATTTTTTGGATTAACTTATCGAGCCTCAAACGAACCGTTGGATAGGATACGTCATATATTTTGGCGATTTCCTTGAGAGAACCCGAATGCAGGATGAAATTTTTACTAAAAGCCAGATCCTCATTCTCCAACGACGTTACCCATTGCGGAATTTGATCCTTGTCCATTTTGCTACCTCCCCTTGATGTAACTTTAATAATATTCATTATATATTCAATAAAGTTAAAGTCAATACTTAAATACATTTAACTTTTATTTATTATAGGGAGGGTGATGGTAAACAAAATGAAAAACCGTCCGGACAACTAGACAAAGGAAATAACCCCTACATACTTCACCCACTTCGGCTGCTAACAAAAGCGAGTACAGATAGGATGAGAATTGTAGCAGTGCTTCATGATGTCATTGAGGATACAGACATGACATTCGAAAAATTAAGATATGAAGGATTTGAGGAAGAGATTGTTGAAGCTCTAGATTGCCTTACAAGACGGCAGCATGAAACATATGATGAATTTATTAACCGTATACAACCTAACACATTAGCCAGTGCCGTAAAGCTTCTTGATCTAGAAGATAATAGTGATCTATCACGAATTA
>DJUJ01000018.1:5743-16545 GCA_002438345.1 Paenibacillus sp. UBA6285 | reverse complement strand
TTCCGAGCATTTCTGCAGAGGTTACGGGAATAGCTTCGACAACCCTAATGAATGTGCTCGCAAAAAACTCTACGATTTATATATCGACTTAATTTACTTCATCGAGTGTTATTCGCGCAAGTACGACAGCCAAGACCACCTTAAGTGGGCACATGATAATTTGCTGGAGGGCTGGGATCGGTTTATGGCTTAACACATTTTTGGCACAACTACAATATAGAAGATTAGGAGGAAGAACAGGAGGAAGGGGACGCTCATGTTTGAATGGCTGAGTGTACATATAAATGAGGGAAATTTACTGTGGCTGTTGCCGATACTATTTATGTTTCACGATCATTTATGCGCAAAATGTATCACTCGATGATGCANNTGACTAAACGTAATTTTGCTTTGGATGTGTTATTCGTGTATATTTTGATAGTGGCAGTAACCTGCATCGCAGTATTCTTTTCATACCATTTATTGTATTTAGCAGTACTTGCAATATTCTTCTTCCATTTATTTACTCATCTTGGACAGACTATTTATTTGGAAATGTATACACCTAGCGTTGTTACAATAGTACTAGGAGTTCTTCCTTATTCTATTTATGCGTATTATCGACTATTGGATGACAGCGTGGTATCAGTCGCAGCTAGTGAATAATAAGCACGCAATAAACAGAACTAGTACTAAAGTCTGCTGCTAGCCATATTTTTTCAGAAAAATCTTGACTAGAACCCTTAAAACTAGATAAAATAATACTTATTGCTTACAACATGCTGAGAATCATTATCATAATTGACGAGGAAATGAGAGGGTGACAAGATGGAGCGCCTTTTAGAGGTAAAAGACTTAGCGATATCATTCAAAACACACGGCGGAGAAGTGCAAGCGATCCGTGGTGTTAGCTTCCATGTAGATAAAGGTGAAACTCTAGCGATTGTTGGGGAGTCAGGTTCCGGTAAAAGTGTAACCTCACAAGCAGTTATGAAGCTAGTTCCTACTCCACCAGGTGAATATAAACGCGGACGGATTCTTTTCGATGGACAAGATTTGATTGGCAAGACTGAGAAGCAGATGCAGAAAATTCGTGGTAAAGAGATCGGTATGATCTTCCAAGATCCGATGACCTCACTGAATCCGATGATGAAGGTCGGTAGACAAATTACTGAAGTGCTGCTTAAACATGAGAATATTTCCAAGGCTGATGCGAATAAACGTGGGATTGAGCTTCTTAATCTTGTGGGTATTCCTTCACCAGAACGTCGCTTTAATCAATATCCACATGAATTTAGTGGTGGTATGCGTCAACGTGTAGTTATAGCAATGGCGCTTGCTGCGAACCCTAAACTTCTGATTGCGGATGAGCCGACTACAGCGCTCGACGTAACTATTCAGGCACAAATCCTTGATTTGATGAAAGAATTGCAGAAGAAGATTGATACGGCTATTATTTTTATCACCCATGATCTCGGGGTTGTAGCAAGAATGGCAGATCGCGTAGCAGTAATGTATGCCGGACAAATTGTTGAAATGGGAACAGCGGAAGAGATCTTCTATGATCCAAGACACCCATACACTTGGGGCTTGCTAGCTTCCATGCCAAGTTTGGAAAGCAAAGGATCTTTGCTCACAGCGATTCCAGGTACACCACCCGATCTGATCAAACCGCCAAAGGGTGATGCCTTCGCACTACGTAGCACTTATGCTATGCAGATCGACATGGAAAAAGAGCCACCTATGTATAAAGTTTCGGATACACATATGGTGAAGTCTTGGCTGTTGCATCCGATGGCTCCTAAGGTTGAGCCGCCGGAAGTTGTTAAGAAGAGACAACGTGTGCTTAAGAACACTTATCCAGAGCCTGTTTTAGTGGAAAATAACGCTAAATAAGCAGCTTAACTTATGTGAAATCCTAATCAATAACGTCAAGCCATTTCGATGGCTTGGCGTTATTTTTATGGAAAAAAATTCACTGTGATTTAAATAAGTGTGAAATAATATGAACTTAATTAAATAAAAGGATTGACTATTTTTTGTTTTCGTTTCAAAGTGAAAAGGCATACATAGGGGGTATAACAATGAGAAAAGCTGTGTCGGACAATATTGAAGGGCTACAAGAATAAGGGTGTCATTCTGAAGTCAGGTATGGCAGGTATTGGTGATGACGAAGAAATTTACGATGCCACTCAAAAGCCGAATGTAGTGGATCCTGATGTGTTTTTTGATAAAGAAGGGAGATTGTGGATGATCTACTGTTCTTATTCCGGTGGTATTTTCATTATGGAACTAGATGTTAATACAGGCTTCCCACTACCAGATCAAGGTTATGGCAAAAAGCTTCTTGGTGCGAATCATGCTCGGATAGAAGCTCCATATATGTAGACTATTGATAAATACTCGAAAGAGCAAATTACAGGCGAATACAAATATGTGAATCATAATAAAGAGATTACGGCTGATATCGTGCAGTCAGAGCTGATTCAATTGACGAAGAGTGGTAAGATCAAGGGCGCTGTAAAGGGGAAGTGGAAGCTTATCGATGATCCTCTTCAGAGCTTACTATTGACGGTTCTACTTATAAAGGTGTGTTCCTGAAAGAGTGGAATGAAGCTACAGCAAGTAACGTCATGACGTTTACTTCGGTTTCTAAGGAAGGTATCTCTATCTGGGGCAGCCATGTATCTGCGATGGAATAATAAAATTTTAAAAGAGTTGGTAGTATAAATGGGGTTCCAATTAGTCCTGAGAATGACTAAGCTGGAACCTCATTTTATTTATGAACGGTCAGTCTTCAAACTTCCGAATTACAATGACAGCATTATGCCCACCGAAACCAAAGGAGTTAGACATTCCTATAGTAAGATCAGTTTTTCTCGCAATGTTCGGGACATAATCTAGATCACAGATGGAATCCTTGATCTCTTGATTAATAGTAGGGGGAATGATTCCTTCTTGTATACTCTTAATCAGGGCTATGGCCTCTAGGCCACCAGCCGCCCCTAAAGCGTGTCCGATCATAGACTTATTAGCTGTTATAGGAATCCGATGCGCTTGATCGCCAAACAACTTTTTTATCGCAAGTGTCTCGGAGCGGTCACCTACTACTGTACTGGTGGCATGAGCGCTGATTACATCCACATCCTCTGGCAGGAGATTAGCTTCATTCAGTGCCAGCTTCATTGCCTGATAAGCGCCGATTCCTTCCGGATGGGTAGCGACCATATGATAAGCATCAGAGCTGGCACCATAGCCGATAACCTCTCCGTGGATCTTGGCGTTTCTACGCTGCGCATGAGACAGTGACTCCAGAATAACGATTCCACCACCTTCTCCGATAACAAATCCGTCACGCTCCCCGTCAAAAGGTCGACTCGCCTTATTCGGCTCCTCATTTCGAGTGGATAAGGAGGTGGCATTGCCGAAACTTGCTAAGGAGATTTCAGTAATTGCTGCTTCTGACCCACCAGCAATTACGATGTCGGCACCACCATAACGGATCAACCGGAAGGCTTCACCGATCGCCGTATTCCCAATAGAGCAGGCAGTTACTGGAGACATTGTAGGCCCTAAGGCTCCTAATTTAATGCTGATCATCGCCGCAGCCATATTGGAGATCATCATGGGAATTAAAGTGGGGCTGACCCGATCCGGTCCCCGGCCCTTTAGCACACTCCCTTGCTCCATTAAAGTCTGAATCCCACCAACGCCTGATCCAACATAAACTCCGAGTCGTTCTTTATCAATCTTATCAAGCTGTAGACCGGAATGTATCCATGCATCTTCAGCGGCTGCGAGGGCGAACTGACTAAATCTATCCATTCTGCGGGCTTCTTTACGGCCAAATCTAGCCTCCGCATCGAAATCATGTACAATTCCTGCGATCTTTGTCTTAAAGTTAGAGGTATCGAATGAAGTGATCGGGGATATTCCTGACTCACCAGAAACTAGACGGTCCCAAAATTGCTCTATTGTATTTCCAAGGGGGGAGATTAAGCCCATGCCTGTAATAACTACGCGTTCCATAATGAACCTCCTCAAGAAGTGTATATAGGTATTTTCCTACTTATTTTATCCTATTACAAGTTATCGTTTATCCTAGTATAATTTGTACTATACTAAAGAATGTAACGGATAGGAGTAGGAGCTTATGGCTAATCAGACGAGATTACAGGCATTATCAGATTTCTTAAAAGCACGCCGTGCAGCGATCTCACCCAGCTCTGTTGGATTGCCAGAAGGTACCCGCAGGAGAACGCCTGGACTTCGTAGGGAAGAAGTTGCTCAGTTAGCGGGGGTAAGCAGCACATGGTATACATGGTTAGAACAGGGTAGGGATATTAAAGTATCTTCGTCTGTTCTGGACTGTATTGCGACTGCACTAAAGCTGTCTCCAGATGAGCGGAAGTATCTTTTTGCACTAGCACTAGAGACTGGAACAGGAAATGTTCTATTTCAACAAGAGGAATCCTCTGTAATAAATCCTTCTCTACAGAAAATATTACAGGAGCTTAAGACCTGTCCCACGATTATTTCAGACCGACGTTGCGGGATTGTAGGATGGAATGAGGCTGCAGCACATGTATTTCTCGATTTCTCTAAGCTGCCAATTGAGGAGAGAAACATGATTCGTTTATTATTTGTTCGCAAGGAGTTCAGACGTTTAGCCGTAAATTGGGCACAATTCGTAAGTGGTTATCTTTCCATTTTCAGAGCTTATTACGGACAATATGTAGAGGATCGTTGGTACGATGAATTCATTGAGGAATTAAAAGGGCTGCATCCGGATTTTAATGAAATGTGGGAACAAAGTCGGGTAAGTTCTGCTCCAGATGTTCTACTCGAATTTAGACATGCCAAGGCAGGAAAGATGTTATTTCATTTAACCTCGCTACAGGTTCATGGCAGTGCCGATTTACGTTGTAGTATTTATACTCCTGCCCCAGATTCGAATACTGAACTTAAGCTGCAGCAGCTTATGGAACATACGATAAAGTAACAAAGATAGTAAAATTAAATATTATGTGTTTTTGGTCAATCTATTCGTCCAAGCATCTTCTTATAGATCTCATAAAATAGAGTATCACAATTAAGGAGATGAGATTATTGGCCAAAACAATTATTGATTATAATGCAACCGTAGTAACACCTATTGCGAATGGTGTGAATATCCTTGTTCCAACCAGTCCTGCAGGTGTATCCATTGCGACCACTTCGGTCTTTATTGATCCTGCTAACCCAGCTTCTGCAACGAATAGAGTGGAATTGACTGCAACATTCGGATATCGTTCGATCGTGGGGGATCCAGAAATCATTATTCGTCTATGGCGTGCAGGCACCGAAATTTATTATGCACTAGCAGGAGATGCATTTAATGGTGATGACGAGTATTCACTTGTTTCTCTGCAAATGATAGAGCAAGCTCCTTTTGGCACGCAAAACTATCAATTAATAGTAGAGAATCGTAATGCAGCATCTACAGCACGAGTGATTGGTCCGATTACCTTCACTGCGATTGCTATCGGAGGCTAATTAGTAATAGATAAAAAAACACGAGGCCTCACATTTTGTGATGTTCCCGTGTTTTTTTATTTGTAGTTATATATTTAAACAATTTATTAACATTGATATATTTTTCACAAAATCTATTGCATTTTTTACTCAAGATTATATAATGTAATTAGTTAAATAAATAACAAACTTCAAGGGGGTATATCCTATGTCAAAACCAATTAATACTATTCCAAATTCCAAAAGCAATGATTCAAACATAGATTCTACAAGTGTATCANNTATAATAATCCAAGCTAAGCATGGGTCTTTTTGCTATAAATCCGGTACAATATCAATCCGAACAGCATACCGATAAATGACATTACGGATATCGTTAAGTATAGGGCCTTACCACCAAAGGCTTCATATAATGCTCCGCCAGCATAAGAAGCGAGAATGCCTGATACACCGAAGAACAGCAGCGCCAGTACAGTTTGACCCGTAGCACGCCATTCCTCAGGCACAATACTATACAGATATTGAATAGCTGCGGAGTAGAATACCGGGAAGGTAAGGATTTGAAGAATCTGTAGATAAGCTAGCAAATGCGGATCAGTAATCCAAGCTGAAATAAAGAATCGAAGAAAATAAAAGGCACCGGAAATCGAAATAATGATTAACTCTTTTCCTTTTCGCAGCCACCAAAAGCTTAGGGCAAAAACAATAATTTCACTCATTGCGGCGATAAAGAAAGATTGACCTACTAATTCAGGACTGCCACCAAGCTCGCGGATGTAAACACCAAGAAA
Organism: Paenibacillus sp. UBA6285; assembly: GCA_002438345.1. Classification (GTDB taxonomy): domain Bacteria; phylum Bacillota; class Bacilli; order Paenibacillales; family Paenibacillaceae; genus Paenibacillus_AQ. The sequence continues at coordinate 10,261 of DJUJ01000018.1, read as the reverse complement.
CGTATCGTTCATTCGTGCAGGAACGGAGCTAATAAATATGAGCACTAGAAACAGCAGTGTTTCTTTGTTACTAAGAAAATGCTTCAGGCTGTCAAGTGTAACCGGTTTACCGGTGACTGGAGCATCTGGCATGAACCAGCTGACTATAAAGCTTGTAAGGCTAATCGCAACGAACAACATGGCCATCCCATGGGAGCCGAAAAAACTCATCACATAACCTGTGAGCAAGGCCATTATACCGTACCCCAGCGCACCGTATGTACGTATCGACCCGTAGCTGATTCCAGCTGCCTCGGAGACCCGAAAATTCAAGCTTTCAGCTAGCGGATCGATAGGCATCAAGAAGAAATAGAGCAGCATAGTAAAAAGAATAAGTCCCACATAGCTGCTGGAATCGAATAGAAAGTATCCCGTCACCGCAGAACATAACAGTAGAACTAGTAGTACTTTGCGGATCGTTCTTGTTTTGTCACTGATCATCCCCCATAAGGGTTGAGCAATAATGGTAACAAAACCTCCAGTACCAATAATGAATCCAATTTGCGCCGGGTTTAGACCCTGCTCACCTAGATAGACTGGCAGAAAAGGAATAAACATAGCTAGTAGCGCAAAATACAAAAAGTTAAACCCTCGTAATAGTGTTGGTGCATTCATAAGTCTCTTTACCTCACATATTAAATAAAATTTGTTTAGAGTCAATTTGGTTATTGTATCATGGATGTTGAATGATTAGGATATAAATCTATGATAAACTGAAAATAATTAAAGCAAAATGCAAGGAGAAAAGCCAATGATAAAGCTGGTATCTTGGAATGTTAATGGCCTTCGGGCATGTGTCAAAAAAGGGTTTAGTGACTATTTCAAAGAAGCAGAAGCAGATATTTTCTGTGTTCAAGAGACGAAGTTGCAAGAAGGGCAAATTACTTTAGAGCATGCCGAGGAATATGATCAATATTGGAATTACGCAGTGAAGAAGGGCTATTCAGGCACGGCAGTGTTCACCAAAATCAAACCGATCTCTGTTAGATATGGGATGGAAGAAGATGAAGAAGCGGAAGGTCGGATCATTACATTAGAGTTCGAACATTTTTATCTGGTCAATGTCTATACACCTAATGCCAAACGAGATCTGACCCGATTGAAATATAGAATGGAATGGGAAGACCCCTTCCGCAATTATCTCTTAGAGCTGGACAAGCGTAAACCAGTTGTTGTCTGCGGAGACCTAAACGTAGCCCATGAGGATATTGATATCAAGAATGCAAAGGCTAACCGAGGTAACTCTGGTTTTACCGATGAAGAGAGAGGGAAAATGAATACGCTGCTAGAGTCCGGGTTCATAGATACGTTTAGATATCTTCACCCGGAGCTAGAGGGAGTGTATTCATGGTGGTCTTATATGCCGAAAGTGAGAGAGCGGAATGTAGGCTGGCGAATTGATTATTTCCTAGCTTNNTCTTCTAGACTTGCGCCTAATGTACTTGATGCTCAAATCGATTGTCATATCATGGGCAGTGATCATTGCCCAGTCATCTTGAAACTTGCTGATTTTACGAACTAAATAAAGAGAGTTAAGGCCGCTAAGTTCCTGAGAGAGGACGAAGCGGCCTTTATTTTATGAAAGTAAACCTAGTGTATCTTAAATTCTACCTGTGATCTCAACGAATTCAAGCGGGCCCATATTTACATTTAGCCGCTGCTTAAGGATTAGCATGTTCTCTAGAATTTTAATATCAAGAGTTATACAGAAAGGCATTTCAACGAACAGCAAGGATAATTGAAGCTCATCTTCTGCAGTCCAAGTAAAGCTGGACATGATCCGGTTCGTAGAAGACTCAAGGATATGTGCAAAGCTTTCGACCCATTGTCCTCGGCCAAGACGAATAACTTTTTGCTCACCATGCTCATCTACTAAAGTAAGTTCAGCTTCGTTGTTGTTAAAAGATATGGATAAGGTAGCTAGTGAAAATTGGTTGTTTTCGAACTTAAATGTTTGGCCGTTGATTTGCTCTTCTAGAATAGATGACAGTTGCAATTGTGGAGGATCAATGGATAAATTCTGTAATTTGTCAATCAAATTGGCTGTTGATGTTTGATCTTCCTGAAGGGGGGCTTCCTTCATGTTGGGTAGTAGATGCTCCCACACTTCATTCAATATACCCTGAATACTATTTGTTCCGGCAGTGATAGCAACTACAGCATCTTGTTCTGGAAGCACGATACAGATTTGACCGAATGCACCGTCTGCCCGGTAAGCTCCGTGCTGGCATTGCCAGAATTGATATCCATAGCCCATCGCCCAGTCATGATCGCCTTCGCCATTTGAAATGCGTTTAGAAGTGGCTTCATAGATCCACTCCTCAGGCAGAAGACGCTGATGATTCCAGATGCCTTTCTGCAAGTATAGCTGACCGAATTTAGCGATATCCTCTGTGGTTATNNGTTATATTTAAACCGAATCCGCCTGTGTTGATTCCACGTGGACATGATTCCCAAGTTGCACCACGGATGCCAAGAGGCGTGAAGAGTCGTGGTTCTAAATATTTTAGCAGCGTTTCGCCGGTGACCTTTTGAAGAATTGCGGATAACATGTAAGTAGCGCCTGTATTATAGAGAAAGTGCGTCCCAGGTTCTTTTTCCACAGGTATCGTGAAGAAGGCTTTCACCCAATTTCCATCTGCACTTTGATGAAGTGAATCCATAGTATCCACGACTTGCCCTGTTCCCATCATCAATAGATGCTTAATGCTCATCTTGGATAAATTGTCCGTAATCTCTTCGGGTACATCTTGCGGGAAAAATGAAATGACCGAATCGTCGAGCGTGATTAACTTTTCTGTAACCGCAAGCCCGATAGCGGTTGAGGTGAAGCTTTTGCTAAGGGAAAATAACATATGTGGAAGGTCAGACTTATAAGGAGACCACCAACCTTCAGAGATCACATAACCATGCCGAAGGAACATAAAGCTGTGCAGACCTAAATTTTGATTCTCTACTGCACTAATAAAGTTGGATATTGCGGCTGATGAAATGCCCTGCTCTTCTGGAAGACTTCTAGTTAACTGCAAGCTACTTGTAGTTTCCATTCATTCATCTCCTAAATTTTGAGAATGNNCTATTCTATTATAAATTCCAATCTATAAACACCATATAAAAGAGAGCATTTTTAATCTTCTATAGGGCTGCTGTTTGAGGCATCGGAGAGACGTCTTTTCTCTGGCCATGAAATAACATGCGAGGTTCGGCTCAATTTCTCATAAATTAGCTGATCGTCTTTTTTGAATATCTTAATGACCAAATGAATAAAGAAAGCTAGGTCTACCAGTAGAACAAGGAGATGAACAATCATATTACATATGGATGACAGGTGTCCCGTCACGGCAGAATTGATGAGGAGAACGTGAACTCCAAGCATCACCCAATATAGCAGACCATATCTGATCAAAAGAGCCCAGAAAGATGCCCGATTACAGCTGTTCGTTACCCGAATACGTACAATCCATTTGCCTAAAGTCCGCCCACCTGTGAGAGATGGAATTAGCATGAAGTAAATACCTGTTGCAATCCAGAAAGCACTTCTTATATCGAATCCATAAAGTACACCGAATCCAATGATCCACACCATACTATCGATGAGAAAAGCAATCCCTCTGCGGGTGTAGGAGACTCTTTTGGCAGATCGATCGATATTCGTATCCAGTTGTTCTATACGTGGCAGCAACCCGTTGATCCAAATGGCAATTCGAAATCCAAAGATACCTCCCAGAGTGTTGGTAATTAGATCATCGACATCAAATAGACGGTAGGGATGGTCAAAGAATCCGTAGATACCTGTAACCTGAGTGATCTCAAAGGATAACGAAAGAAAAAAGGACAATAGAATACACACGCCCCAACGCGTTCGAAAATAATAGCCCAGAAACATTCCAAACGGCACAGTCATAGCGATGTTAAAAATAACTTGTAAAAAAGCGGGTTCACGCAGTATCGACCAGTAAGTTGAGATCTGATCAGGTATGATCGATGAACCATCCACTATATCTTGTATGAATTGTAGAGGGTTGAGCTGAAAGATACTTCCAGAAGGTGCCACATTGTGCCGGGATGAAGGTAATGGAAGCAAAACGAGAAAATAAGCGTTCATCAGATAGAGCAGCAGTAAGTATAGGATTAAGGCTCTAAGCTTATGGATATAGCCGTGTCTACGGTATTGAACGATGAGAAAAGGTAGTGTGAAGATCAGCGCTGCTATAGGAAACATCATGAACGCATAAGAAATAGGGAATACATACGAATGAAACATAGGTCACCTGCCGTAGAATTTTTTTTTGTAAAAAGAATTGATTGTCACTAGTAAATTAGCTTTACCGGCTCATTATAAAATTTTATGATAGGGAACTCAACTTATTTATTCCACGCATCCAGCATACACATGTCTATAGAGGAGCGTGAAGATGATGGAGAAAAAGGTGCAGCAGTATTATCGACTGAAGCAAAAGCAAAAGGAAATCGAAAAAG
>DJUJ01000018.1:0-5639 GCA_002438345.1 Paenibacillus sp. UBA6285 | reverse complement strand
TAACTTTGCTGCAGGTGGATAAAAAATAAGGATTTACGCGAGCGGTTCCTTTCATGGGGGCCGCTTTATTATATCGAATCGCAACTGTTCGTGTTTTGCGTTAAAATAAGAAGTGAAGCTGACCGTCTGCTAATTAAGGAGCTCCGGTGCTTTGGTGCGACAGTAAAGCAACCATAGAGATGGAGGAAAAGAAATCATGAAAGATTTTGATGTAATGTTAGAGAAATATGCGAACCTGGTTGTAAAAGTAGGGGTAAATGTACAGCCTGGACAAGTCTTAATGGTGCATGCACCTATTGAAACTGCAGAGCTTACTCGCTTGATTGTAGGTAAAGCCTATGAAGCAGGAGCAAAATATGTAATTGTTGATTGGGACGATGAAGCGACTACACGTATTCGTTACGAAAAAGCCCCAGAAGATTCCTTTGATTACTATCCACAGTGGCAAGCAGAAATGATGGAGAAGTTTGCGGAAGAGAACGGCGCCATCTTACATATTAAAGTACCAGATCCGGAATTGTTCAATGGTATTGATTCTTCCAAAGTATCAAGAGCGGTTAAAGCGGCAGCTGTTGCTCGTAAGAACTACTCCAAATATACTCGTAATAGTAAAATCAGCTGGTCCCTCGTCAAGGCTCCAACGCGTGCTTGGGCGAACAAGGTGTTTGCCGATCTTCCAGAGGAAGAGCGAGTGGAGGCAATGTGGGAAGCGGTATTCCAGATGAATCGTGTANNGAAAGTCAGGATAGAATGAACGCTAAGCGTTATCAAAGCCTGCATTACCGCGCTCCGGGAACGGATCTACATGTGGAACTTCCGGAAGGCCATCTATGGCGAGGAGGCGGCGGAGAGAATGATCAGGGCGTCTATTTCGTGGCTAATATGCCAACAGAAGAGATTTATTCTATGCCCCATCGTACAGGAGTTAACGGTACGGTAAGAAGCACACTCCCACTAAATCTGAACGGACGTCTGGTCGAAGGACTTTCATTTACTTTTAAAGATGGAAAAGTAGTAGCTTATGAAGCTGAATCCGGACGTGAGCATCTGACCTCGCTGCTGGAAACGGATGAGGGCGCGTCCTATTTAGGAGAAGTGGCCCTGGTACAGCATGATTCTCCCATCTCACGTCTGAACCGGATTTTCTATAATACAGGGATTGATGAGAATGCATCCTGTCATTTTGCACTTGGTAGTGCTTATCCAGTGAATATTGAAGGTGGCACAAAGCTTACTAATGAGGAGCTTGTCGCAAGAGGAGCTAATGTTAGTTTAACGCATGTCGATTTCATGATTGGCTCTGCTGAGCTGGATATTGATGGAGAGTTAGCAGATGGCACGATTGAACCGGTATTCCGTAAGGGAAATTGGGTGCTGTAAGGTATAAATTTAAGGTCGTAATCTCGCTTTAGGAGGTTGCGGCCTTTTTCTTTGGTGAAAGGATTTATGTAATAGAAAGTATTTTAATTGCCATGTATTATCGGTTAGGGTTGTGTCCTTTTTATAAACTGGTAAGCTTATAGTAGACCTTCTTTCTAGAAGGCCTATATTGTTATGCAAAGGAGACTTCAGCCATGAATCATATGCCTTTACTAGTTGTTAGAGATGGACGGATTGCTGATGGGAGGGAAATCTACTATGAGCCATAGCCTTTTTGGAACAGGTGGAGGAAAAAGGGGAAGTAAAATGGATATTAGAGAAGTGGATTTGCCTGGTATTGGTCGTAAATACTGCATAAACACACGCTCGGGAGAGAGCTTAACCATTGTGATTCATAATGATGAACGGTGTGAATTGTATCATGTGACCGATGGAGGTAACGAAACCCTGTCCAATGTGACGTTGGATGATGAAGAGTCAAGAACTGTATCGGCAATACTTGCTGGTATTACTTATAAGCCTAAGGCAGTCGAAGTCGAGGAGAGTTTGTTTGAGGACCTGATTGTAGACTGGCTCAGGATTAATTCTTCTTGTCCTTTGATTGGTAGAACCATAGGGGAACTTGAGATCAGAGAACGTACGGGCGCAGCGATCATCGCTGTTGTAGAAGCGGACAAACGTAAAGTCCTAAACCCTGGTCCAGAGTATTGCTTCAAGAAGGGATCGACGCTTGTAGCTGCAGGTGATGCGAAGCAATTTAATACCCTGAAGCGGTTGATGTCAGAGGATGCTCTAATTAAATAATACTTTCTCAAAAAAACAGCCGGCGCGCTCTTCAATAGAGAGTCCGGCGTTTTTATTGTTTATACTGATCATTTTTATTTTGAAAAATAATTAAGGTACATGGCCTCACGTACTTCTTTCATCGTTTCTTGTGCGATGTTACGGGCACGCTTAGTCCCGGATAATAAGATATCCTCAACAACCTTGGGTCTAGCAGCATAATAGGAGCGACGCTCACGCATCGGTTCAATAAGGTGGTCTAGAGCTGCCGTGATAAGCTGCTTGCAAGCAGAACAACTTATACTACCACTTTCACAACCTTCGCGAATTTCTGGGGCGCCATGTGAACGGAAAGCACGGTGATAAGCATAAATAGGACAAATATCTGGATGTCCAGGATCATTTTTATAAACACGGGCTGGATCGGTTGTGGCTTTACGGATCTTGAAGGTGATCTCTTCCTTCGTGGAGTCCAACTCGATGGCATTGCCAAGGCTTTTACTCATTTTAGCGTTGCCATCTGTTCCCACTAGTCTTGGCGTCTCGCTGATGAGCGCTCTGGGCTCCACAAGGATGGGGCTGTACAACTCGTTGAATCTACGTACGATTTTACGAGTTAACTCCAGATGGGGGAGCTGGTCTTCTCCTACAGGAATAATCGTCGCTTTACAAAAGGTTATATCCGCAGCCTGGCTAACTGGATAACCAAGAAAACCGTAGTACAGTTCATCTAAGCTGGAATTCTTCGATTCGGCTTTAATTGTAGGATTATGCCGCAACGAATTCACAGTAACAAACATGGAGAATAGGACGGTCAGCTCAGCGATCTCAGGAACCATGGATTGAATAAATATTGTTGCTTTATCTGGATTTATACCCGCTGATAAATAGTCCAGTATGATTTCATTCAAGTTTTGACCAAGTAGTTGAGGGCGATCAAAGTGAGTCGTTAGCGCTTGAATATCTGCTAGAAACACAAAAGTATCATATTGCTCCTGTAGCGCCACTCTGTTCTGTAAGCTGCCCACGTAATGGCCAAGGTGAAGCTTTCCAGTCACTCGATCTCCAGTTAATACACGTTCTTTTATCATTTAAATTCCTCCTGTTTTGTTGCTTCTGATTAACATTGAGTCGCCACCACCAGCCATCATCCATGGCCATCACCTCCTTTAAATGACAAAAAAACCTCATCCAATAAGGACGAAGTTGTCGTGGTACCACCTTAAATGATCGCGTCACCACCATAAGTTTCGGTTGCTTTACGATCTTCTCTTACCTGTACGGAGAGGGTTATAGATCATCTCGGATACAGGTCCCTTGATAACGGCGGGAACCCCGGCTATCCCTACAACATCCTATCAAGATGGTTCGGAAGAGCAACTCTAAAGGCCATTCGATCAAGCGCTGGACACCGGTTCGCAGCAACCACCGGCTCTCTGAAGTCCATGTTCGGTTGTCTACTTACCCTTTGTCAGCGTTGTTCATGATATTTGGATTATTGTAATTCTGAAGAAGGATTCTGTCAATAGGTGGAAACTAGATAGTGATAGACGAAGTATCTAGGTTTATATGATCTAGCAAGGTATAACTTAAATTGTATATAATCANNTCAATATAATACTGTATAACCTTGAAATGGAGTGATGATAAATGGCGACAATTATAAGTTATGGTTCACAGGCAAAAATCCCCTTAGACCCGTTTACTACTGTTACAACGGTTGCAGGGATTCCTGGAGCTGGAGCGGGTCTAGCCACAGCGCAAGTAAATATTAGCCCGGCTAATCCAGCCTCTTTCTCCAGTAGAGTCGAGTTAAATGGTAGTTTTAGTCTTACTGCACTTGCTAATAGTCAATTTTTTGTTTTAATCCGACGTGCTGGAGTCGATATTTATAGATCCTTTTTTAGTTTTACTGCAACTACTGATATTCAATTAAATGTTCTGTGGGTGGATGGCCCTTATATTGGAGTCCACAACTATGAATTGGTCATTCAAAATGATAGCAACCTGCCTATAAATCTATTTGGACCCATATCATTCACAGCAACTGCTATTGGGGGAGATGGCGTAATTTAAGTTATGGGACAGTTGAATCGATCTGATTTAGCTGTCCTTTTTTTCATGGGCGTATAATTAATACCTCAACTCTCGCAGCATAAATCTCCAAACAAACCCCAACCATTAAGGAAGGGGTTCTTAAAAGAGTGAACTTATGGCTCCTCTTGTTATTTATTTAAAATATTGTCCTCTAAAACAGCATATTTATCACCGTACAGCTTAATGATATGTTGTTCTCCCCAATTACATAGAGAAGTCAAAATGTCGCTTAAACTATCACCATACTCACTAAGTTCATACTCCACTTTGGGTGGAACCTGATTGTATACGATTCGGTTGATGATTCCATCGGCCTCTAACTCTCGCAGCTGCTGTGTTAACATTTTTTGAGTAATCCCGGGCATCAACTGTTTTAGTTCCGATGTGCGTTTTTTGCCATGTGTTAAGTGACAGAGAATCACACATTTCCATTTCCCACCAATGACTTCGAGTGTGGCTTCAACGGAAATATTGTATTTTTTCTTGATGGTTGTCATGATATCCTCCAATCTATAGGTACTTTTTAGTGCCTATGGTACTTTTAAGTACGTACTATTGATTATGTCCAATTTAACCTATCATAACATTTTTCATGCAGTTTTTATAGAATGCTATAATCTTAAAGTGCTCAGCCCCAAAAAAAGTTAATGAGAATAAAAACCGTTTCTATACCCTCCCCGTCTTAATCTATGAAAGGTTGAGGAGAGGGGGCTAAGGAAGGATATGACGATGACTAATGCAGAAATGAAGAAAGTTACGATGCTTGATTCTCGGAGCGAAACGGATTTCTACGATTCCATATTGGTACATAGAGAACAACTATACAGTATTGCCTATAGCTACTTGCGTAACCGAAACGATGCGCTGGAAGCAATGCAGGAAATGACCTGCCGGGCCTGGATTAAAAGAAAAACGTTAAAGGATCCCAAAGCGTTCAAGTCATGGATCATTCGGATTCTGATTTATGTCTGTATAGATGAACAAAGACGCAGAAAACGTTCAATGCCACTGGTGGACGAGAGAATAGGAGAGCGAATTACGCACATCGGCCATCATCGGATGGAAATGCTGTGGGCACTCGAACAGGTTAAGCCCAAGTATCGCCATGTGCTGCTGCTTAAATACTACAATGATATGACGTTAAGTGAGATTGCTAATATTCTGGATAAACCTGAGGGAACGGTTAAGACTTGGCAGCATAAAGGGCTCAAGCAGTTGCGAACTATCATTAAGAACCGGGGTGAATGGAACAATGAGTAGTCAAGAGGAGCTTGCCATGTTAAGCGATGCCGAACGTATCCCACAGGAACAAAAAATGGAGAATGCAGCCGCACAAATCTATGCGATCCAAGCAGGCTTGGAATTAGGTAAGAAACGTG
>DJUJ01000035.1:6363-10190 GCA_002438345.1 Paenibacillus sp. UBA6285 | reverse complement strand
CAGCAAGGCAGAAGCCATTTGACTTGAAACGAACCGCTCCCATACCAGCTTGTAGAGACGGAATTGATCCCGGCTCAGGAACTCTTTGACCATTTCTGGTTCACGTAGTGCTGAGGTTGGTCGAATCGCTTCATGCGCTTCTTGTGCTCCAGCCGCCTTCTTCGAATACTGGCGAGGTGCTTCGGGTAAGAACTTTTCACCATACTTTGCAGTAATCAGCTCTTTAGCTTCATCCTGTGCAGTAACAGATAGACGCGTCGAGTCCGTACGCATATAGGTGATCAAACCTACGGTTCCCTCTTTGCCTAGTTCCACACCTTCGTATAGTTGCTGTGCAACAGACATCGTCTTAGCCGCACGAAATCCAAGTTTCCGGGCTGCTTCCTGTTGAAGGGAGCTTGTTGTAAAAGGAGCCGAAGGATGCCGTTGTCTTTCCTTCTCCTTGACATTACTCACCTTGAAAGCTGCGTTCTTGATCGCTTCAAGGACCTCTTGAACATCGCTTTCTTGATTAAGTTCTTTTTTCACACCATTCAGCTTATGAAACTTAGCTTCAAAGACGGAATCCCGAATCCCTAGCTTAGCCGTAATGCTCCAATATTCAGTGGGTACAAAAGCGGAGATTTCATTCTCTCGATCCATAATGATCTTTACAGCAACGGATTGTACACGTCCAGCGGATAACCCTTTTTTGACTTTCTTCCATAATAGGGGACTAATCTTGTAACCTACTAGCCGATCCAGTATACGTCTTGCCTGCTGCGCATTCACAAGATCCATGTTAATCTTGCGTGGCGTCTTAAAAGCATCCTTTACTGCTTGTTTAGTGATCTCATTAAATACAACTCTGCATTCCTGTGTTTGATCCAAATTTAATGCATGCGCCAAGTGCCAGGCGATCGCTTCTCCTTCGCGGTCAGGGTCAGCTGCGAGATAAACTTTTTTCACTTTTTTACTAGCGTCTTTCAATTCCTTCAATATAGAACCTTTACCACGGATAGTAATATATTTAGGGTTAAAATTATTTTCAACTTCGACACCGGTTTGGCTCTTTGGCAAATCCCTGATATGTCCCATAGATGCCTTTACAATATATTTACTACCTAAATATTTGCCAATTGTCTTCGCTTTTGCTGGCGATTCGACAATTACTAATGCATCTGCCATAGACTCTTCCTCCTCGTTACACTCGTACCTCTATATTAAATTACCTTATAAATAGCTCCTGGTAATTGTGCTACCGCTTTTTTTATGATTAAAGATAACAGAACTGAATGCAAATGTCCAAAATCCCATCCTGTCCTCTCAAGCAGATCATCCAAAATAAAGGGTCCTTGATGCAGTATATGGTATAGGTGAGACTCCTCATTTGTCAATTTCTTTTCAATTAACATGTCGTCAACTACCTGTTTAGGGGAGCCACTATCACCCGGTTTTGGGAGGTTTGCCCCGAGATAAGAAGTATATTCTTCTAAAATATCTATTGCACTGGTAACCAACTTTGCTCCCTGTTTGATCAGGTCAAGAGCACCTCTACTTTTAGGAGATGTAATAGGCCCAGGAACAGCAAAGACATCCCGTCCAGACTCCAAGGCAGCGTCCGCTGTAATGAGTGATCCACTGCGGCTATCAGCCTCCACGACCACTGTCCCATATGTGAGACCTGCAATAATACGATTGCGCTGCGGAAATAACCCTGGATGACTTTTTGTTCCGAGAGGATACTCTGTGAGCACTAGTCCATCACGGGAAATCAATCGCTCAAGTTCCCTATTCTCGGGCGGGTAGACTCGATCAAGTCCTGTCGCTACTACCGCTATAGTGCCTCCACCGCTTCTTAGCGCAGCTTCATGACACACGCTATCAATCCCCCTTGCTAGTCCGCTAACTACCGTTAGACCCGCTGCACTAAGCTCTTTCGCAAGGATCTCCCCTACCTTCCGTCCATAAGCTGTTGGCACACGAGTGCCGACCATCGCCACACTGGGTGTCGACAACAGTTCCAAACGCCCACGATAATAAAGGATCCATGGTGGCTGAGCCGTCTCCTTTAATAAATTGGGATAGTCTGCATCAAACACCGTAACCATCATCACATCACTTTCTTCCATTAGTAAACGACGCTTAGCAATCCACTCCAACGTATATATGGAAGCAAGATGAATCGACATTTTCTCAGTCAATCCAACCTTTTCCCAGTCCTCCGAGCTACACAAAAATGCTTTTTCCGACAAAAGCCCTGCTCTGCGAATCTTGTCGATACTTTTCCAGCCAATACCTTCCACTTCATTAAAACCGAAAAGTAGATCCTGTACTTCCATATAAGTTTTCTCTCCTTAAATGGAAGGCTTAGCCTTCCCTATTTTGTGTTACACATCTTAAAAATGCAAGTATTTCTTCAAATTGAATAATTTTCTATTTAAAATAAAAAAAAGCAACCTTTCATTCCTAGATAGGAACAAAAGGTTGCTTACCTCTTAAATTAATTATACACGAAATAACCTCACTACGTGGAGTGATTTCCCTGTCTTAACTTCAATAATTAGTGCGATGTAAAAGCATTGAGAATACCGCGCTCTTCAAGCACACTTACAAGTGTTGAACCCATTTCAGCAGGCGTAGGGGCTACTTTGATTCCGCAAGCTTCCAGTACGGCAATTTTTTCGCTAGCTGTACCTTTACCTCCAGAAATGATAGCACCAGCATGCCCCATTCGTTTGCCTGGAGGTGCAGTTGCTCCTCCAATGAAGCCTACAACNNAATCCACTCTGCCGCTTCTTCCTCTGCAGTTCCACCGATCTCTCCGATCATGATCACTGCCTTCGTACCCGGATCTTCATTAAACAGCTTCAAAATATCAATAAACTCAGAGCCTTTCACCGGGTCTCCGCCAATACCTACAGCCGAAGATTGCCCAATTCCACGCGTGGTCAGCTGATGAACCGCCTCATAGGTTAGCGTTCCGCTACGCGAGACCACTCCTACATAACCAGGCATATGAATATAACCAGGCATGATTCCAATCTTACACTCTCCAGGAGTGATAACACCCGGACAGTTTGGACCAATCAATACAGTAGAACGGCCTTCCATATAACGAGAGACTTTTACCATATCAAGCACAGGAATACCTTCGGTAATACAGATAACCAAATCCAGCTCTGCATCTACAGCCTCCATGATGGAGTCTGCTGCGAATGCTGGCGGTACATAAATCACACTAGCAGTTGCACCAGTAGCTGCCTTAGCAGCTGCGACTGTATCAAATACCGGAAGACTAACTTCACTGCCATTTTCAAGGGTGATATTAACTGTCGTTCCACCTTTACCCGGCGTTCCTCCTCCAACCATCTGTGTTCCATAATCAAGCGCACCCTTAGTATGGAACAAGCCCGTTGCTCCCGTAATACCTTGCGTGATAACTTTCGTATTTTTATCTACAAGAATGCTCATGCCTTAAGTCACATCCCTACTTATATTGTCAAATACGATAACTGGCTTCAACTTCCGAGCCATTATTGCACAAGAGATACAATCTTACGGGCACCGTCCGCCATAGAATCAGCAGCTACAATGTTAAGTCCCGATCCAGCCAAGATTTGCTTACCCAATCCAACATTTGTTCCTTCAAGACGTACAACAAGCGGTTTAGTCAATCCCAATTGACTTGCCGCTTCCACAACACCGTTAGCAATAACGTCACAACGCATAATACCGCCGACAATGTTAACGAAAATTCCATTTACCTTTTCATCCGATAGAATGATTTTAAAGGCTTCTGTAACTTTCTCGGTAGTTGCACCGCCCCCTACATCAAGGAAGTTGGC
>DJUJ01000035.1:0-6346 GCA_002438345.1 Paenibacillus sp. UBA6285 | reverse complement strand
ACCATACAACCAATATTGCCATCAAGCGCAATATAGCTCAGGTCATACTTAGAGGCTTCGATTTCTTTCAAATCTTCTTCATCTAGATCCCGAAGCTCTTGAATATCCTTGTGGCGAAACAAAGCATTGGGGTCAAAATTCAACTTAGCATCTAGAGNNAATCTTTATCCACAAAAGCTAGATATAGCGCTTGCATGAATTTCACAGTCTTGCCTACCAGTTCATTAGGAATAGAGATGCTGTAAGCTAGCTTACGAGCTTGGAAAGTCTGCAAACCTACTGCCGGATCAATGATTTCTTTAAAAATCTTCTCCGGATGTGTAGCTGCAACCTCTTCAATCTCAGTGCCACCTTCTTCTGAAGCCATCATGACCACTCTACCAGTTCCTCTATCAACAACGATACCGATGTAATACTCTTTAACAATTTGACAGCCTTCTTCAATGAGAAGCCGTTTTACTACCTTACCCTCCGGACCCGTCTGGTGAGTAACTAAAGTCTTGCCGAGAATCTCGGTTGCGTAAGTACGCACTTCATCGATATTCTTAGCAACCTTTACACCTCCAGCTTTACCGCGTCCACCTGCGTGAATCTGAGCTTTGACTACAACAACCGGTGTACTCAGTGACTCTGCGGCTTCTACCGCTTCCTCCACTGTATAAGCTACTTTTCCATTCGGTACGGCCACACCGTACTTCTTAAGCACTTCTTTTCCCTGATACTCGTGGATATTCATAGCGGTAGCCTCCTAAAGTAGCGTGGTGACCTAACAGGCAGCCTGTTGTCATCTCGCCTTCCGTTTTGATTGCCGCGGGGTTAGGGATAGGCTGATGCTAAACATGCAGCACTATTCCGGAACCAGCAGAAACTGTCTACCACTCATATAAGAATGGCCTTGTTTCTGTGAGAGACATTGAGTAAATCTATAAGACTAAGCTTATACTTACCTATATGCCATATAAAGGAACCCAGAATAGTGTAACATGTTTTTAAAACGCTTTCCTTAAATATATTCATGATTTGTACACATTTTTTCGCTTGGTTTCATGCCGGAATGCGAACGATCGCATTGACTCCTCATCATACTTACTTTTTACTATCTTGAGTGTTCGCCTCATGAACACGGTTCAGCAAGCTTTTGAACTGCTCCAGCAGCTCTACAGTCTCATCGCTAGACATAGTCGTTTCTTCCATCATTTTACCAGGAATACAAGCCGCATTGCTTTGAAGTGCCCAGCCCTGTTCAGTTAGTGAAATTAAAACTTTTCGCTCATCCTGAGTCGAACGTTCACGCACAATCAACCCTGCAGCTTGCAAGCGTTTCAATAGAGGAGTCAGCGTTCCCGAATCCAAAAATAGCGCCTCACCTATTTCTTTAACCGTACATTGCTGCCGTTCCCATAACACAAGCATTACTAGATATTGCGAGTATGTTAAACCGATCTTATCCAAATAGGGTTGATACAGCTTAGTGATCTCACGAGAGCAAGCATAAATGGTGAAACAGAGTTGATTCTCAATCAGCAACTCTGGAGTTGTGGTCATCTTTTGCATATCTTCTTCATTCATTTTCATATTTTTTCACCTGCCTTATAGCTTTATTTTATCATAATTCACTCATAACATCATAATAATAGCAAAAAATCAATTTGACTTTTACATTAATTGTGATAAATTAGATTGTACACAAATTAAGAATTGGAGCGATAAAATATGATGACCATCCAGCAAAAAATGTATGAAACCACTGTTAAAGCCGTAGGTGGAAGAAACGGTTATATCGAATCAGAAAGTCCTAAGCTCAGCCTTACAATCAGCACACCACGTGAAATGGGAGGCGCCGGTGGCGAAGGCACAAATCCAGAACAATTATTTGCAGCCGGATATTCCGCATGCTTCGATAGCGCTCTAAACATGGTTGCTCGAATCGGAAAAGTGAAAATTGAAGGCAGCGAAGTAACGGCTACAGTCAGCTTCGGTAAAGTTGAAGATGGAGGTTTTGGCATTGCGGTTAAGCTTGATGTGCTGGTTAAAGGAGTCGACAGAGAAACCGCAACCTCTTTAGTAGAAGCTGCTCATGGAGCTTGCCCATACTCTCGCGCAACCCGTGGCAAAATTTTTTTTAAAAAAAAAAATTTTTTTTTGGGGGAAAAAAAAAAAAAAANNTAAAATACGGTACTGCACAGCCTCCGCAAGATGGGCGGTAGTAATATCCTGTGCACCCTCCAGATCAGCTATCGTACGGGATAGCTTAATAATTCGATCATGCGCTCGCATGCTTAGACCTAAATTTTCCAGAATATCATGCAACAATTGAGAACCCTCCCTGCTAAGACTTGCATATCGCCGGAGAGAAGCACCGGAAAGTTCACTATTCCAAGAAATCGGTAAGCATTTATAGCGTTTGTCTTGTATCGCCTGTGCCGCCATTACCTTCATGCGCATTTCTGCCGAGGATAGAACATGTCCCTGTCGATCCCATTCTTTTGGGCGAGGAACCTCCACCTGTAAATCGATACGGTCCAATAAGGGTCCTGATATCTTAGCTCGGTATTGTGCAATTCTAGCAGGACTACAAGTACAATTTTGCTGGGAAATACCGCTTGAAAAAAAACCGCAACTACATGGATTCATCGAACCCGCGAGCATGAACTTGGCAGGATAAGTAAAGGATGCCCGTGCGCGGCTTATGGTAACAACCCCATCTTCGAGTGGCTGGCGCAACACTTCGAGCACATTCCGAGAGAACTCGGGTAACTCATCTAGAAAGAGAATACCTCGATGAGCAAGACTAACTTCGCCCGGTTTTGGAATTCCTCCACCTCCAATAAGTCCTGCGGCCGATATCGTATGGTGAGGAGAGCGAAAAGGACGACTACGCAGCAAGCCGTTATGAGCATCTTTTAAATTTCCTGCTGCACTAAAAATTTTGGTTACGTCAAGCGCCTCACTCTCTGACAACTGTGGAAGGATGCTCGGGAGGCGCTTAATCAGCATCGTCTTACCTGTACCGGGCGGTCCGATGAGCAAGATATTATGCATGCCCGCTGCCGCAATGGTTAAGGCTCTTTTTACATGTTGTTGACCCAACACGTCACTGTAATCATCCAACATCTCGTTCAAAACGAATGAGGATGCCTCAGAAGTACCGTAAACTGGGGTATATTTAAGATGTTCCAAAGAAAGCGCGAGAACCGGAGGTCGTTCATTTGCATCCATCCCCCTACTTACAGATACAGGAAAAGGAAGTGATGATAAAGAAGGTACTTCAGCAGAAACTCCCCCTTCCTGTAGCATCTGTTCACCTTCCTCTTTTATACCCAAAGCTGTATTGGACTGTGGTTCTCCCGAATTCGGTAATGCGCGCAAATGATCGATTGCGTATACATTTATGCCACTGATCAAAGCTGCCTCAGCTGCATTGCCTTCCGGAAGCAGTACAGCCTTAAATCCATTCTTACGCGCTGCTTCCACCATTGGAAGCACTCCCGATACTGGCCGCAGACTGCCATCTAGCGCAAGCTCTCCAATGAAGAGCACCTCATTGGCAGAGGGCATAATCAGTTGACCACTAGTTATCAGTATCCCAAGAGCAATCGCAAGATCAAAGGCAGAGCCTTCTTTTCGTAAGTCGGCTGGTGCTAGATTTATCGTAATGCGCTGCTGCGGATAGCGGTATCCGCAATTTTTAACGGCAGCTCTTACTCGTTCTACTGCCTCACGAATCGCTGAATCCGGTAAGCCAATGATATTTGTCTGCGGCAATCCATTCGCAAGATCAATTTCAACACCAATCATCACCCCTTCAATTCCATACAGACACGCACTATGCATTTTTCCATACATAAAAACACCTCATTTCCTGAAATACACCCCTGTTTGGGTGTCAAAACTTCAAGAAAAAAGGTGCTTCCTTATTTTCTGGCAATAATTTAGCTTCTATATCTCATTATATTAAGAGAATCTTATCGCAATCAACAATTATTCTATCTTTATAAAGAAAAACCACACTGCATAAATACGCATAACTAGTACTATAGACCTATTTCAACCCTCTTCACTGACTACAACAGAATCCCTAATCTGTTCAAAGGTCAAAGGTTTATAGTTCCAGTGCTCCACACAAATGTTAAAATAATTGTTTCCTTCATATTTTTGTCCGTGGATATGACCATGCACGTTTACGTAAGGCATATGTTTATTCATATACATCGGCTCATGGGAGAGGAAAAAGAAATCCTTATAAATCAGCGGGTATTCACTAACCTCATCAAAGCCTGCTTCAAGCCACCAGTCCCGACTGCGGCAGCGATCATGATTGCCGAGAATTAGAATCTTATATCCATGGAGCCTCTCCACAATAGCACGTGTAGCTTCCTTATTAAGAAAAGAAAAGTCACCCAAATGAAACACTTTATCGTCCGGACTCACTACCGAATTCCAATTCTCAATCATGGCTTCATTCATTTGCTCCACATCTATAAAGGGCCTGGATTCAAAATCAATAATCAACTTATGTCCAAAATGATGGTCGGATGTAAAAAAAACGTTAGCCATGTTCACCCTTCTTTCTGATCATAATTTGTATTATTATCTCCAGTCACGCCGCTTACGCGTTCGTTTATTAACATCGCTCTGGATCAGTTCAGCTAGAGAGGGAGCCTCTTCATGCTCAATGAGCCAGCCACGCATCTCTTTGATCGCTTCCACCTGTCCATTCCCTCTATCACGCCATGTAAGAAGCTCTATGACTTTAATAACAAGCGCCAAGAGGCTGTTTTTGCAGTTTTGTGACTTTTCAGCGCGGATTTTTTGAAATAGCGCCTCATTTTTCCAATCTATTAATATTTCTTCAGCTATAGTGGGCCGCATCACCGTGAAGGTCTTATTGCAATTAGCGCAACAGACAACTGATATAGGCTCTGCGGTAAATTTTACTTCAATCTTCTGCTGGCAATATTGGCAAGCAAAACTAACCTGCATATCAATAGGCTTATTCTTCACTTAGACAGCCCTCCTCATGATGACATTAAAAAGTTACTCTAATGTTTACCCATTTCTTTTGAGAAATGACCCACTGTGCGGAGACTATGTAAAGACTTTTTTCACAAGAAAGCTAGTGCCCATAATGAATGGAGTGAGAATATGGGGTGCTGCTTAAAAAGCCTCACGTATATGCCCCAGAGAAGCTATGCTTAAATCATCATTCAGCAAAATGCTGATTACGTCAAAAGAAACTCTTCGATCATCATAACCTTTCATATGCATATAAACCTGTGCTGTATTTCGCACTTGATGTATTTTTCGGGCATTCACCGATTCCTCCGGAGTCCCCTGAAACAGCTCTCCACTACGACTGCGAACTTCAATAAAAATAATACAGCCTTCATTCTCGGCAATGATATCAAGCTCTCCGGTTCGACAACGCCAATTCCGTTCCAAGATCATGTACCCACAAGTAGATAGGTATTGCACAGCTCCTTCTTCAGCAGCGGTTCCCTTCTGTTTGCGGTTGTAGCGCTCCTTTGTGTATGGCTCTTTCATTCCGGTCTCCGTTCACCGGCGGAACGGTCGCTCTGATACACAAAGCTTAGGATTTCTGCAACTAGCTGATAGAGTTCAGAAGGGATCTGTTGATCTAGATCGAGCTTTGAAAGAATCTCTACGAGGGCTGCGTCCTCCTGAACAGCAACCCCGCTTTCTTTGGCCTTTTGCAGAATCAGATCCGCTATCGCACCTTGTCCTTTGGCGACAACGACAGGAGCTTCGCTTTGCCCTGGACTATATTTGAGGGCAACCGCTTTTTTGAGCCCTTGTGAAATGGGTTGTACAGGCTCATTCATATACGGTAATCCACTCCTTTGTAGGCATCGGGAACATAATCAACAAGCTTACTAGTATGGGCATTGGCATGCTCTGTAGATAGCTTCAGTTCTGGTAAGGGTTCAGTTCTTAAACCCGACAGCTGATAACCAATAGACTCTACTGCAGTTTTAATATCTTCACGCCGCTGTTCCAGCAGCTCAAGCACCCAAGGATGATCATTATGTAACTTAAGACTAACAATTCGATCTACAACCTGCACATCTACCAGTGTCTGGCCGATTTGCTTCATATCCAGATCAAACCAGAGCCTGCAATTGGCAGCATCCAGTTCACCCTTGCGGCCCCGACGCGATTGAATATGAACTGACGCTGTCTCCTGCCCATCCGGACCTTGCAGTGGCAAGAACAAAGTAACTTGCGCGAAAGGAGCTGTTCGATCTGTGTTAAGCAGCAGTTGTTGTCCTGTCAGCTGCTGCACTAGTCCGCTCGCGGCTTCTTTTACCGCGGGCGGCACCTCACC
>DJUJ01000111.1 GCA_002438345.1 Paenibacillus sp. UBA6285 | reverse complement strand
CTGCCTGCTGAGCTGAAATCGAGCGACAATGCACCAGGAGCGGTGCTTTCGGTAACTGAGCATGGTGTAGAAGTGAAAACTGGTGACGGAAGTCTGCTACTAACTACTGTTCAACCTGCTGGTAAGAAAGCGATGAGTGCTGCGGATTTTAGCCGTGGCGGTGTCATGAAGCCAGGGACGGTGCTAGGTTGAGCGCGGGCGGTAACGGTGCAGATCGATCGGCAGTAAGCCATAACTCTGGCAACAGAAATGGTAATAGCCCTAAAGCAGTTGGCAAAAAGGGTGGGACTGGAAATAAGGGTAAGGCTACCCCTGCTTCAGCTCGGGATATTGCACTTGATATTCTGGTTAAGGTCGAACAGCAAGGCGCTTATAGCAACTTATTGTTAAACAGCAGTCTGCAGAAGTCTGCACTTAGCAGGGAAGATGTCGGACTAGTCACAGAACTTGTCTATGGATCNNCTACAGCCGTGGGTACGTAATTTACTGCGTTTAAGTTTATATCAAATTATGTATCTGGATCGCATACCGTCTCATGCAGCTGTAAACGAGGCTGTTAATATAGCTAAGAAAAAAGGCCATCAGGGAATCTCGGGTATGGTTAACGGAGTACTTCGCAGTGTGTTGCGCGCGGGAGATCTGCCGGTTATACCTGATGGATTAAGTCAGGCGCAGCGGATATCCATTCAATATTCCCATCCTTTGTGGTTAGTGGAGCGCTGGATTACTGAGTATGGTGTCGACACTGCGGAAGCTATCTGTGCTGCCAACAATGAGCCGCCAGCGGTCAGTGTCCGCGTGAATACAACGATGATTAGTCGTGAAGCTCTGCTGAGCCAGATGAAAGAGCAAGGTCTGCAAGCTTCTGCATCTGAAGTTAGTCCATATGGAATTGTTGTAAAAGGTGGTGGCAATCTGGCCCTCTCTTCCTGGTATCGGGATGGTTATTTATCCGTTCAGGATGAGAGCTCCATGCTTGTAGCTGAAGCGGTAGCACCGGAACCTGGAATGAGAGTGCTTGATTGCTGCGCCGCGCCTGGGGGCAAAACAGCCCATATGGGTGAGCTGATGAAAGACGAAGGGCATATTTTCGCTAACGATCTGCATCCACATAAAGCTCAACTAATCTCGGATCAAGCTGCGCGGTTAGGTCTTGATTGTGTAGTAACAGGAAGTTCAGATGCGCTGGAGCTGGAACATACATTAGAGCATAATTCCTTCGATAGAATTCTTCTAGACGCTCCTTGCTCTGGGCTTGGCGTAATCCGCCGTAAGCCAGATCTCAAATGGCGTAAGCAGCCTGAGGATGTTACAAGCGTAGCGTCACTGCAGGGTCAACTACTGCAGTCAGTTTCTAAACTGTTGAAACCGGGTGGTATTCTGGTTTATAGTACCTGTACGACTGAACAAACAGAAAATAGCGAAGTAGTAGCTGCCTTTTTGAAGCAGAATCCTGACTTCACTTCTGTAACGTTTGCTTCCCCGTTGTGGGACAGAATGGAAGGTACCGCGCTGGCTGAAGGTGAGGGAATTCAGTTATTGCCACATCATTATGGCAGTGACGGGTTCTATATCTCACGGCTTCAGAGAGTCTTGTAATATAGCAAATTTACTGACAATTGTTGTATTTTTCGCCCGCCGGGCTACCGTACGGCGGGCTATTTCTTTTACCGTCTCTGAAATTTGTGTTAAAATAGGAAGAATGAGAAATAATACGCATATCCTTATGAAAGAACAGGTGCTAATAATTATGAAACCTTTAATATATGATTTTTCTTTAGAAGAGTTACAACAGTGGGCGAAGGACAATGGTGAGCCTGCTTTTCGTGGTGGACAGATTTTTGATTGGTTGTATGTAAAACGTGTAAGTGACTTCGAAGCCATGAGCAATTTGTCTAAAGGACTTCGTCAGAAGCTGAACGAGCAATTCTCCATTGCAGCACTAACTGAGATTACTAAAATGGAATCGAAAGATGGAACTGTGAAATTCCTGTTTGGATTGCATGATGATCATGCTATCGAGACAGTTATCATGAAACATAATTATGGCAATAGCGTCTGTGTAACTACCCAAGTAGGCTGCCGAATCGGCTGTACCTTCTGCGCATCTACACTTGGTGGATTAAAACGTGATTTGACTGCGGGTGAAATTGTAGCTCAGGTTGTACGCTCCCAACAGATCTTGGATGAGCGCGGTGAACGTGTCAGCAGTATTGTTATCATGGGTACTGGTGAGCCGTTTGAGAACTATGATGCAACAATGAGATTCTTGCGTCTTATGATTCATGAGAAAGGTCTAAATATCGGACAACGGCATATTACTGTTTCCACTAGTGGTATTGTGCCGAGCATTTATAAATTTGCAGAAGAAGATACACAGATAAATTTGGCAATTTCGATTCATGCACCTAACGACAAACTGCGTTCAAAGCTAATGCCAGTTAACCGCCGCTTTCCGTTTGATGATGTGATTGAATCTTTACGTTATTATCAAGCTAAGACAGGTCGACGGGTCAGCTTTGAGTATGCTTTGATCGGCGGGGTGAATGATCAGCCGGAGCATGCTGAGGAATTAGCAGGTGTGCTTAAGAACATGCTGTGCCACGTCAATTTGATTCCAGTAAACCACGTGCCAGAGCGGAAATATGTACGTACTTCACGCAATGATATCTTTGAGTTTCAACGTATTTTGTCTGACAACGGCGTGAATGTTACCATTCGCCGTGAGCAAGGCCATGATATCGCGGCCGCATGCGGCCAGCTGCGTGCCAAACATATGGAGTTGGGGTGAGGATATTTGATCAGAACAGTTCATGCCAGCGATATTGGCCGAGTGCGCTCTGTCAATGAGGATTCGGTCTGGATCGGCGCGACGCGCTACGGTTATACACTCGGCATAATTGCCGATGGGATGGGTGGACATCAGGCTGGTGAAACCGCGAGCAGGCTTGCTTTGGAGACGATGAGGAATACCCTAGACGGGTTGCAGCCTGAGCTTCAGGACGAAGCCCTGCGTGATGCGTTGTCAGCTGCTATTTTGGAAGCTAACAGCACTGTCTTCAAGGAGGCTTCCAGCGACGAAAAGTATCACAATATGGGTACTACTGTCGTTGCTGCCCTGATGAATGGCTCAAACGGATATATTGGCCATATCGGAGATAGCAGAGCCTATTTAATAAAAGACAGTGCGGCAGTTCAACTAACCGAGGATCACACGCTAGTCAATGAGCTGTTCAAGAACGGTCAGATCAGTGTGGAGGAGTTAGATAATCATCCGCGACGTAATGTGCTAACGAGAGCACTTGGAACAGATGCGGAGGTTGTGGCTGATTTAGCCCCTGTTACTCTGCTGCCTGGGGAACTTTTGCTTCTGTGCAGTGATGGTTTAAGTAATTTTGTTACGAATGAGCATTTGGGCAAGGTAGCGGGTATACATGAGATACCGTTAGAAGAAAGAGCGGACCGCTTACTTCAGTTGGCACTGCTTGCTGGCGGCGGCGATAATATTAGCGTCGCTTTGTTAGAACATCATGGAGAGGCCGCTGTGCCCGAAACAAAGGAG
Source organism: Paenibacillus sp. UBA6285 (assembly GCA_002438345.1). Taxonomy (GTDB): domain Bacteria; phylum Bacillota; class Bacilli; order Paenibacillales; family Paenibacillaceae; genus Paenibacillus_AQ. Next base: position 9,137 of record DJUJ01000111.1, on the reverse strand, counting down.
TGGGATTGATGATCGGTCACGAATTGGGCGGCCGTTACCAAGTCATCGAACGGATTGGCGGAGGTGGAATGGCGCTCGTCTATAGAGCACATGACATTCTTTTAAACCGAAACGTCGCCATTAAAGTATTGCGTAATCAATTTGTTCATGACGAGGAATTTATCCGCCGTTTTAGGCGTGAGGCGCAATCAGCTGCATCTTTGTCCCATCCGAACGTTGTTAGTATTTACGATGTAGGACAAGAAGACGAAATTCATTATATTGTCATGGAATATATTGATGGCAAGAATCTTAATGAAATTATAAAAGAACGAGCGCCATTACAGGTTGACGAGTCCGTAAGGATCGCTTCACAAATCTGTGATGCCCTGGATCACGCTCATCAGAATCAAATTATTCATCGGGATATTAAACCACATAATATATTGATTGGGCGTAATGGCCGGGTGAAGGTAACGGATTTCGGTATTGCTCGTGCGGTTACATCTACAACCATTACTCAGACAGGCTCTGTTATAGGTTCCGTGCATTATTTCTCACCAGAACATGCTAAAGGTGTCTCAACTGGAGAAAAGTCCGACCTGTATTCATTAGGGATTGTACTCTATCAAATGCTTACCGGAAGTCTTCCATTCTTAGGGGAGAGTCCGATTAGCGTAGCTCTAAAGCATCTTCAAGAAGAGTTTGAAGAGCCAAGGCTCTTGAATCCACTGATTCCGCAAAGCGTCGAGAATGTAATTCTAAGATCGATGCGTAAAAATCCGGAAGAGCGCTATCAGTCTGCAAAGCAAATGCTGCAGGACTTAGAAACCTGCTTGTTGCCTGAGCGGCGTAGTGAAGCAAAAGTTCTTTTTAACGATGAGGAAGACGAGGATCGAACGCGAGTAATACCAGCGATTAAACCGATCCAAAGGAGCAATGGAAATCGTAATCATCGCCACGACCCGATGGATAATGATGACGATGACGATCCGGTACCTGTGAAAAAAGGTAAAAAACAATGGGCTAAGCCCGCTATATGGATTGGTCTAACTTTAGTGTTATTGCTGGCCATGGCCAGTCTCGTGTGGTACGTTAAATCCCAATTAGTTGTTCCGGAGGTATCGGTTCCATACGTGGTCGGTAAACAGCTGGAACAAGCGAAGACTGAACTTGAGGATTTGGGGCTTGAGGTTGCTGATCCTATACTGTATGACTACAGTCCGAATTTTGAAGAGAACGTGGTCATGAAGCAAAGTAGGGAAAAGGACGCCAAAGTGAAAAAGGGAGCCTCCCTAATACTAACTGTGAATACGGCGAAACCATTAACTAAGATGCCAGATGTATCGAATTCCACTTTCGACGAAGCGGTTAAAGCGCTGATGGCAAAGGGTGTACCCCAGAATCAAATTAAGAATGAACCTCTCTTCGATGAAAATACGCCGGTGGGTAAGGTTATAAAATCAGACCCAGCCTTTGACAGCGAGTTTGATCCAGAGACGGTTTCAATCACCCTCTACGTCAGCAAAGGGGAAGAAAGTGTCACTATGCCAGACCTCATCGGTCAAACGGAGAGCGAAGCGAAGGCAACACTCGAAGCCGCCAAGCTGGTATTAGGTGATGTAAAGGAAGAATCCAGCTTCACAGTTGAAGAAGGTAAGGTAACCAAGACTTGGGCTTATGAGAAAGGTACCTCTGTTCCTCCTGGAACAGCGATTACGATTTACTTAAGTACAGGTTATCCACCTGAAGCCCTGAATTATACCTTTAATGTGCCAGTAGCTCCTGCACAGGATGGAAAGAAGAGCAAGATTCGAATCGAGTACGTTGATGCGCGCAATAATGGTGAGAAACAAGATTGGGGAACGCGTACCATTGGAAAGAGTCAAGTGTTGTCCGTTAATCTGGTGCTTGCTCCGAATAAAGATGGTTCTGTTATTGTTACCCGAGATGGTGTGCTTTTAGACACTTATGTGATCCCTTATATTGATGCGAAGAATGGCACGGTGCAGGAACCTGAGCCACCGGCAGTTCCAACTCCGCAGCCGACACAGACACCGATAGTGCCGACACCTACTGCTGAACCGACCATTGAATCAGAGATTCTGCCTCCAAGTTCAGACAACGAAGGATCTAATACTGGAGCAGTGAATCAGACGGGATTCCTTAATAACAGTTCAGTGAATAATGAATCGACTAATAACAGCAACAGTAAGCATAATAAAAACAACGATAAATCTAAAGATTAAAGCGATAACTAATCAGGATAGAAGTGCTTGAACGGTTGTAGCAGCGAAGTGACCCGAGGATTTCAAACTTGGGTCATTTTCGCAAAATCAGGAGAGGAAGGCTCACTATGTATGCCTGAAGGAATAATAGTAAAGGCGTTAAGCGGGTATTATTATGTAAAACCGCTTCGTGAAGGATTAATAGCGACAGAGGAAAATTCTGTTCAATGCAGAGGCAGAGGTATTCTTAAGAAAAAGGGGATTGCTCCTCTTGTGGGTGATCGCGTGATCTATATGCTGACTGAGCATGGTGAAGGGATGTAAGATGAGCTTCTTCCTAGAGAATCTGAGTTAATCCGTCCACCTGTAGCGAATGTTAGCCTAGCCGTTCTGCTATTTTCTGTGCGGGAGCCTGATATGAACCTGAATCTCTTGGACAAGTTTCTAGTTCATATTGAGCATTCAGGACTGGAACCCCTAATTGTTCTGACCAAACAAGATTTGGCTGAAGATGATGGTGAAGCTACCCGATATGTTAAAGAGCTCTATGAGGACATTGGTTATGAAGTGATGGTTACAAGTTCACTTTCAGGAGCTGGAAGTGATGCACTGAGAGAGCGGCTTACTGGTGGTATAAGTGTATTTGCCGGACAATCGGGGGTTGGTAAGTCGACCTTATTAAATCGTATTGTGCCAGGACTAAAACTGGAGACAGGAGAGATTAGCCTACGTCTGGGTCGTGGTCGTCATACTACTCGTCATGTAGAACTGATGGATATTGGCGGGGGCGGCTTTGTGGCGGATACCCCAGGATTTAGTCAACTTGATTTTCTTGAGCTGGGCGTTGAAGAGCTCTCTACTTGTTTCCGTGAATTTGCTAACTATGCAGGGGACTGTAAATTCCGTGGTTGTAGTCATCAGCATGAACCGGGCTGTCGAGTGATCGAGGCATGGAAAGCTGGAACTATCGCTGATAGTCGGTATGAACACTACAAATTATTTTTTAATGAAATGAAAGATAAAAAGCGGAGGTACTAAGTCATGATAAGAATAGCACCATCTATATTGTCGGCCGATTTCGCGCGTTTAGGTTCAGAAGTTGCAGAAGCTGAGGTCTGTGGTGGAGATTGGATCCATGTGGATGTAATGGACGGTCATTTTGTACCGAATATTACGCTTGGTCCACCAATTGTAAAAGCGGTCTCGTTACATACCAAACTTCCACTTGACGTTCACTTAATGATTGAGTCTCCAGAACGTTATATTGCTGATTTTGCTGCCGCAGGCGCTAGTGTGATCACTGTACACGCTGAGGCTTGCGTTCATTTACACCGTGTGGTGCATCAGATCAAGGAACTGGGTCTTAAAGCAGGAGTAGCTATTAATCCGGGCACTCCGGCTTCAGCGATACGTGAGGTGCTGGAGGATGTGGATATGGTTCTCGTGATGACCGTCAATCCAGGCTTTGGAGGCCAAGCATTCATTCCTAACACACTTCGCAAAATCACTCAAATTCGTCAATGGGCGAACGAAGTAAATCCAGATTTACTTATTGAAGTAGATGGTGGTGTATCGGAAGCTACAGCGCCATTGGTTGTCGCTGCAGGGGCGGATGTTTTGGTAGCAGGAAATGCTGTCTTTGGCCGGAGTAATCGTGCTGCAGCGATCCTTGAGATTCGAGACNNAAGCAGCGGAAGCGGCACTTCGTTAAAAAAATAGGCTATTGCGACTAAAGGTATAGGCCAAGTCCTTGACGCATAAATATGGTTACATGAGCAGAAATCTCATGTAGCCTTTTTTTGTTTTGGCAGGGAGGACTGCAGTACGTTACCGTTAGAACAAGAAGAAAGTCTCCTGCGTACGGCATGAATTGATGGGAGGGTAAACCATGAAATTTTACACGTTTAAGCTGCCAAGGTTTTTGGGAGGTTTTGTTAAAGCGATTTTGAACACATTTCAGAAGAGCTGAGCTTGGAACAGAAAAGAAAACATGAAAAAAAGCACCTTACAAATGTAAAGGGTGCTTTTTGCTTCATATGAGTGATCGCTCGGTCTTTAAAATTGCAAAAGACTAAACGCGTTCAACTTTACCGGCTTTCAAAGCACGGGTGCTGACGTACACGCGTTTTGGTTTACCGTTCACGAGGATACGGACCTTCTGAACGTTAACTCCCCAAGAACGACGGTTGCGGTTATTGGCGTGAGACACGTGGTTGCCGCTGCTCGGTTTCTTGCCTGTTACTGCACATTTGCGGGACATAGATTACACCTCCTTATTCCTAACACCTGCATAAAACAATACTTATCTATAATATCACAGCAAATTTTGCTACGTCAACCGATTCAAAAACATTTATTTCTTTTAATACTTATAGTACAATGTAAATTAGTGCATTATGTCCTGTTAATCATGGAATGATTAGGCTTGAAGTTAGGAAGGGGAATTCTCAATTGAGTAAGCGTTCTATAAACGGAACAGATTTTACCGCAATGGTATTGGCTGGAGCGGATAAGCTGCAACAGCATGCAGAACACGTCAATTCCCTAAATGTTTTTCCGGTCCCAGATGGAGATACCGGAACAAACATGAATTTGACGATGACCGCAGGTGCTAACGAATTAAAGAAGAATAACACCACATCAGTTGGTCAATGTGCTGGTGTACTCTCCAAGGGCTTATTAATGGGCGCTAGAGGGAACTCTGGTGTTATTTTGTCCCAGTTGTTCAGAGGTTTTAGCAGGTATGCGGCTCAACATGATGAACTGAGCACGCAGCAGTTTGCCGCTGCGCTGCAAACCGGAGTGGACGCTGCATATAAAGCAGTTGTAAAGCCTGTAGAGGGAACTATTCTTACTGTGGCTAAAGAGGCTGCCAAACATGCTGTGTACTATGCTCGCCGGACTACAGATGTTACAGAGCTGATGACAGAGGTATTGGCCAAAGCGAAAGAAGCTTTAGCTTATACACCTGAACAATTACCTGTTCTGAAGCAAGTCGGTGTTGTGGACTCTGGCGGTCAAGGTCTGGTCTACATTTATGAAGGGTTTCACCAGCATCTTACGAACGGAAGCTCAGGTGTGTCTGAAGCTGTAAAAGGACAACCTCAAGCACCAGTCGTCCATGTGTCTGTACCGGTGTTAAAGAAACCTGAAAGTGAACTGTCTTCCGTACAGTCTTCTGCGCAATCCCAGCTTTCTACAGAAGACATTGAATTTCTATATGATATGGAGTTTTTCATTAATCGCCAGTTGGGCACCGTGAGAACGGATTTTAATGAGGAATCCTTTAGGAAAGCGTTGTCAGTAAATGGAGATTCTATAATTGTAATTTCGGATGATGAAACGATTAAAGTGCATGTGCATTCCAAGTCTCCAGGTGAAGTTTTGAATCTGGCTCTCCTTTATGGGGAGATTAGGCAGATTCACATTCTTAATATGCGTGAGCAACACAGGGACTTGCTAACTGCAGGCATGGATATTGCGCCTATGCCAGATGTTTTCGCTGATATGCCGGATGAGAAGAGCCGTGTACATTCATCACCAGCTGAACCACCGGCAGATGATTTGGCACCATACGGCTTTATCGCAGTATCTTCCGGAGCAGGCATTTCTGATATTTTCAAAAGCTTAGGTGTGGATGTCGTGCTTGCAGGTGGTCAAACCATGAATCCTAGTACAGAGGATTTTGTGAATGCGATCTCTTCCATATCGGCGAAGCATGTCTACATTCTTCCGAATAACTCCAATATTGTTCTTGCTGCACAACAAGCTAAAGAGCTCTTGGAGGGTGAACGTGAGATCACAGTTATTCCAAGTAAAAGCATCCCTCAAGGAATTGCTGCAGCCTTCGCTTTCCAAGAAGAGGATTCCGTGGAGACTAATTCTGGAAATATGTTAGAAGCAATCTCTCAGGTCAAGTCTGGACAAGTAACCAATGCTGTTCGTGACACAAGCTTTGATGATCTGGAGATTAAATCCGGGCAATTTATCGGGATTTCCAATTCCAAAATTGTCGCTGCCGCAGATGACTTATTTGCTGCAAGTCAGGCGCTGCTATCCAACATGCTTGAGAATGGCGATGAAATCGTTACGATCCTTATTGGGGCTGAAACAGATCCAGAGGCTACAAATTCCTTAAGTGAGTGGCTGGAAGAGACTTACCCTAATGTGGAAGTAGAGATTCATGAGGGTGGCCAACCCCTTTATTATTATCTTTTCTCCGTAGAGCCATAGGCAGATGTTGAGGGTTCTGTAACTGTTCAAGAGCAACCTGCTAATTACGTAGTTGGCAAAATTATATTATGGGGGAGATAATCCATGAATCGTACCATCATCGTCACCGACAGCACATCTGATATCCCGCCAGCAATGGCGGAAACGTATGGCATTGAGGTCGTCCCTTTGACCTTAATGTTCGGCGAAGAGGCTTTCCGGGACAATCTGGATATGACTCCGGAGCAGTTCTATGAGCGGCTTCCCCGCTCGTCACAGTTGCCGACTACTTCTCAACCCTCACCGGTTGAATACATGAATGTGTACCGCGGTATTCTGGAACGTTACCCGGGAAGTCCTATACTTTCGTTTCATATTTCTTCAGGACTGAGCGGTACGTACCAATCTGCACTATTGGCTAAATCGATGTTGGAGGAAGAGGGAGAAGGGATCACTGTAGTTGATTCTCTCTCCGCTTCTTACGGTTTTGGATTTATGGTGGTGGAAGCCGCCAGATTGGCTTCTGAAGACAAGAGTCCAGAAGAGATTCTTGAAGCTGTCGAAAGTCTGCGCCAATCGCGTAAGCTTTACTTCTTAGTAGATACACTTGAATATTTACAAAAAGGCGGGAGGATTGGAAAAGCCTCGGCCATTCTTGGAACACTTCTTAATATTAAGCCGATACTGTCTATTGATGCAGAAGGAATAATTTATGCAGTGGAGAAAGTTAGGGGCCGTAAGAAGGCTGTTGCCCGTATGATTGAATTGTTCAAGAAGGATATACAAGGAGTAGACAAAATCAATGTGGCCGTGGGTCATACGGCTGAACCGGCTTCCGGTGAAGAATTCCTGAAAGAGCTCGCAGGACACTTCACACTAGAAGAGAAAGTGCTGACGAACGTCGGCCCTGTCGTGGGCAGCCATGTCGGTAACGGTACGTTAGCCGTATTCATTTGGCCTGCAAAATGAGGGATGAATATGACACTGTCATTAAATCAAATTGAAGTGAAAAATATAACTGGCGNNCCTTTGGCGTCTTTACAGTAAAGGATTTGTTAGAGTATTATCCGTTCCGTTATGAGGACTATCGACCCCGCTCGCTGAGTGAAACCAAACATGGGGATAAAGTGACTACAGAAGCTAAAGTGATCGGCGTTCCTGTGCTGCAGCGATTTGGAGGCAAGTCACGACTCAGTTGTAAAATGGTTGCCGAGCCTTGGATGTTCACAGCAACATGGTTTAATCGCCATTACGTGCGAGAGCAACTTACTGTGGGACGAGAAATTGTACTCACAGGAAAATGGGATCAGAAGCGAAATCAAATTACGGTGACGGATTATGAATTTCCTGATCGTGGTGAAGGGAAGACGGGAACATTGCAGCCAGTCTATTCCGTCGGAGGTAAGATCACGCAGTCTTGGATCCGGAAAAGTATTAATCAGGCACTTCAGCAGTATGGAGATCTAATTCCCGAGATACTGCCGCATTCTATTACGCGGCAATATGATTTTATGCCCCGTAAGCGGGCGATTGCTACCATTCATAGGCCAGAGGATACACGTGAAGGGCAGCAGGGGCGCCGCAGGATGGTTTATGAGGAGTTATTCCTGTTCCAGTTGAAAATGCAGGCATTCCGGGTGCTGAATCGCGGTAGGATGGATGGTGTAGTCCACACAGTAGATAACGCAACTGTTCGCGAGTTCGTTCGCAGCCTGCCTTTTGAGCTTACAGATGCTCAGAAACGTGTAGAGCTGGAGATTTTATATGACTTGCGATCGCCATATTGCATGAATCGTCTGCTTCAAGGTGATGTCGGTTCCGGCAAAACGGTTCTAGCGGCCGTGGCACTTTTTGCTACAGTGCGATCTGGTTTTCAGGGAGCACTTATGGTCCCAACCGAGATTTTAGCGGAGCAGCATATGCGCTCACTTACGAAGATGTTTGAGCCGTTTGGGATTACGGTTGGGCTTCTGACGGGTAGTGTAACTGGACGGAAACGTAAAGAATTGTTAGCTTCTCTGCAAATGGGGATGCTCGATATAGTTGTAGGAACGCATGCTTTGATTCAGGAGGATGTATTTTTTCGTGATCTGGGTCTTGTAGTTACTGACGAGCAGCATCGTTTTGGTGTAAACCAGCGAGGAGTATTGCGGCGTAAGGGATATAATCCGGATGTACTGACAATGACTGCAACTCCTATTCCACGTACACTCGCGATTTCTGTTTTTGGAGATATGGATGTTTCCACTTTATCGGAAAGACCGAAAGGTCGAGTGCCAATAACCAGTTATTGGGNNTGGGTCAAGCATGATCTCATGGATCGTGTGTTGAATCTGATTAAGCGTGAAATTGAGCTGGGACGCCAGGCTTATCTGATCTGTCCGCTTATTGAAGAATCGGAGAAATTGGATGTACAGAATGCAATCGATTTACATATTCAGATGGGACAAGCTTTTCCAAACTATAAAGTCGGGCTTTTGCATGGGAAAATGACTCCAGCTGAAAAAGATGAAGTGATGCGAGCATTCTATAACAATGAACTGCAACTTCTAGTGTCCACAACGGTTGTAGAGGTTGGTGTAGACGTTCCCAATGCCACGCTGATGATTATTATGGATGCGGATCGGTTCGGGTTATCTCAGCTACACCAGCTGCGTGGACGGGTTGGTAGAGGCCAGCACGCTTCTTATTGTGTTCTGGTGGCTGATACCAAATCTG
>DJUJ01000215.1:2108-5805 GCA_002438345.1 Paenibacillus sp. UBA6285 | reverse complement strand
GCTGTGATCCAGATGGCAGACAGAATCCTCTGTCAGCACGGCGAGTCCCATCCCGGTAATCATATCTGCTATACCATGGTTAATTTCAGGATCCGCATGATAAGGGTGACCACAGAGAAGTATTCCCTTGTTCCCAGTGCTGGCAAGATACGCAAGCGTCTCTTCACCTTTAGTACGCACATCACTTTTGGCGCGGTCAGCTTCTGCAAGTCCTGCCTGCACAGCAAACGCAATCTCTTCTCTCGGAATTCCAGTAAATGTCTTCACGAGTCCCTTGGTCAGCGCAGATTTATCGTCGAAGGTCAGAAACGGGCTGACAAGCGTAATTCCATTCTCCTTTAACCCATCCATGTTATTGCGAATGACTTCAGGATAAGATGCGACCACCGGACAATTGAAATGATTATCCGCTGCTTCATCTTCTTTCTTCTCATACACCACCGCAGGATAGAAAATAAAATCGACACCTTTACCAATCAAGCTCTGCACATGTCCGTGCGCCATCTTCGCAGGATAACATATCGATTCTGAAGGAATCGTATCCATCCCACTTTTGTACAGCTTCTTACTTGATTTAGGAGAAAGAATAACCCGATAGCCAAGTTTGGTGAAAAAAGTGTGCCAAAACGGGTAATTCTCGAACATATTCATCGTACGTGGAATACCGACGGTGCCCCGTCCTACGTGAGCCTCCGGTAAAGACTCATAGTCGAAAAAACGTTCATACTTATACTGCATCAAATTCGGCAGTACATTCTTCTCTCTCCTGCCTCCTGCACCACGTTCGCAGCGATTGCCTGTAACGTAGAAGCTCTTATCCGGGAACCGACTGATCGTTAGCGCACAGTCATTTCCACAGCGACCACAGCGACCTGAGGATACCTCGTACTTAAAGTTGCCTAGTTCCTTCGGTCCAAGTAGCGTACTGATCCCGTTAACCTCCGCTTGCTCACGAGCAATCAGTGCACAACCGTACGCTCCCATAACTCCAGCAATATCCGGTCTGACTACTGTTCTCCCCGTCAGGCGCTCAAAAGCACGCAGTACGGCTTCATTATAGAAGGTGCCGCCCTGAACAATAATATTTCGACCCAGGTCCTCAGGATTGCGAATTTTAATTACTTTTTGCAGAGCATTCTTAATCACAGAATAGGCAAGACCTGCCGAAAGATCGGCCAGCGACGCGCCTTCTTTCTGAACCTGCTTCACTTTTGAGTTCATGAATATGTTACATCGCGAACCCAAATTAACCGGTTTGGTCGCTTCAAGCGCTGACTTGGCAAACTCCTCGATACCCAGCCCGAGCGCAGAGGCAAAGCTCTCCAGAAAAGAGCCGCAACCTGCCGAACAGGCTTCATTGAGCATCAGACTGTCGATAGCGCCACCACGGATTTTGATGCATTTCATGTCCTGTCCACCAATATCCAGAATAAAGTCTACCCCCGGCATGAACTTAGAAGCGGCCTTGTAATGAGCAACTGTCTCCACTTCACCGCCATCGGTCCACAAAGCGGCTTTAATTAATCCCTCACCATAACCTGTCACATAAGAACCTGCAATATGACATCCTTCAGGCAGAACCCGATACATTTCCTTCAGCGCTTCACTGACAGAATACAATGGGTTACCCTTGTTGCTGCCATAAAAGGTATATAGAATTTCATCAGCAGAACCAGTCAATACGAGTTTGGTTGTCGTTGAACCAGCATCGATCCCTAAATAGCAAGGGCCGCGATAAATAGCCAAGTCTGATCTGGCAGCAGAGGCTTTACCATGACGAAGACGGAACGAAGCAAGTTCATCGGTGTTATCAAAAAGCGGCGGTAATTCAGCATCTTCGGCCCGATCCGCTGTAAAATCCACGGCCGCTATTCGCGCTAGCCAACCTGAAAGCGGCAAAACAGTAGAATCTGCTTCAGTAAGTGCAGAGCCAATCGCTACGAAATACTGCGACCGCTCAGGGAACAGTATTTCCGACTGCGCAAGTTCAAGCGTCTCCGCAAAACGCTGACGTAGGGCCGGCAGGAAGGTTAGCGGACCGCCAAGGAAAGCCACCCGTCCACGAATCGGACGGCCGCAGGCGAGACCGCTGATCGTCTGTTTGACGATACTCTGAAAGATAGAGGCTGCCACATCCTCCCGGCGAGCCCCTTCGTTCAGTAGCGGCTGCACATCGCTTTTGGCGAATACACCGCAGCGTGAAGCTATGGGATAGATTCGCTCATGCTTCTCCGCCAACGCGTTTAAGCCCGCTGGGTCGGTCTGTAGCAGCGATGCCATCTGATCGATGAATGCTCCCGTTCCGCCCGCGCAGGCTGTATTCATACGCTGTTCAATGCCGCCTCGAAGATAAATAATCTTGGCATCCTCTCCACCCAATTCAATGGCCGTATCGCATTCCGGGATCAGCTCGCCAATCGCCTTTGTACAGGCGATCACCTCCTGAACGAACGGTACGCCTCCCAGTTTGGATAAAGATAAGCCTGAGGAACCGCTTACAGTAAGGGTCGCTCCTCTCTCTGGAAATCTGATCTGTACGTCAGATAGAAGAGAGAGGGCTGCTTTTTTTATATCGCTATAATGTCTTACATAGTCCTGATAAACAATAGTGTTACGCTCTATGACAACCAATTTCGCAGTAGTTGATCCGATATCAAGGCCAATACGCAGCATTATCACTACACCACCTCGTCTTGCTCCAAATTTGAAGCAATTATGAGGAAACTATATCATGTTAAAAATGTAACAGACTTTTACAAAAAGTTATTAACAAACTTTATGATTTGGAAATCCCTGCTATGGTAGATGCCACATGACCTTTCACTCGGACTTTCCGCCATTCTTCGACTAAGATCCCCTGCTCATCAATCAAAAAAGTAGAACGTACAATGCCCATGAATTCTCTTCCATAAAGCTTCTTAAGCTGCCATACCCCGAACATTTCACTGACCTTATAATCCTCATCAGACAACAGTGGAAAGGGTAGACTATTCTTCTCCGTAAATCTCATATGCGAGGCCAAGGGATCTGGACTGATGCCTAGAACAACCGCACCAAGCGTAGTAATCTGGTCATGGGCGTCACGGAACTCGCAGGCCTCCTGTGTACAGGCTGGTGTCATATTTTTAGGATAAAAATATAAAATGACCTTTCGGCCCAGATAATCACTTAAACTAACCTCTTGCCCACTGGAGGACGGAAGGGTGAAATTCGGTACTTTTTGTCCAATAGCTACTACGTTCAAGTTATATCCACTCCTTCTTGATATTGGTGGATTGAGCATGAATTGCGCGTATCCCCAAAAGAAATTATAATGTAGAGAATGTGAATGCGAAAGGAAGAACGAGAAATGCCACCTAGAAAGAAAAGGCACGCAAAGACTAGTAAGTCAAAAAAGAAACCGCTGCTTTGGACACTGGCCATTATACTCCTCCTTATTATCGGTGGGGCCATTTACTTCTTTACATCCATCTACACTGAGCTTGGAAGCATGTCGAACACCAAGAATTCACCATTCAAGAATGCTGAAACCGTTGATGTTGACACTCCAGAACCTCCAAAGTGGGAAGGTACAGAGCCTGTTAATATACTACTAATGGGCGTAGATGCCCGCGGTGTCAAGAAGGGGGAAATTCCTCGTTCCGATACAATGCTCGTCGCCTCACTTGATCCCGTGAAGAAGAAAATCAGCGTATTC
>DJUJ01000215.1:0-1998 GCA_002438345.1 Paenibacillus sp. UBA6285 | reverse complement strand
GGTGTAGATTATGAAGTCGAGAAAGACATGGTGTACAAGACCATTGCAGACGGTCCCGAATATGACATTGATCTTAAAAAAGGATATCAGCATCTCGATGGTAATAAAGCCCTGCAATATGTACGTTTTCGACATGACGCTACCTCCGACTTCTCTCGGACCGAGCGCCAGCGTGCATTTCTCAAGGTTGTGGCTGACAAACNNACAAGTTACGCCTTATATTGAAACCAATCTGTCAGTAAATGATATGTGGAAGCTGGCAACCGTTGGGTACGATAGCACCATGGGGGGGAGTGAGCAAATTCCGCCGATGGATCTGCTCAAGGAGAAGACCACCAGTGACGGAGCTTCCGTTATAGGCATTCGCAGTGAGAAGAAATTAAAGGAATTTGTTCAGGATACCTTAAATCGACCTGAGCCAACACCTACACCTTCACCAGAGACTACTGCAAATAGTAATACTAGCGGAACCAAGTAAGGATCTGACAAGCAACTTTCACAGTAGACACAGCAGGAAATCACAGTTACTTGGTATAATACGGGCGGGCAGCGGAAATACCGTTGTTCGCCCGTTCCCATGAGCATCGACAAACGAAAGGATGATCACATTATGAATCGTTCCACATCAGAGCAACTTTATCATGAAGCCCTTCAACATATCGTCGGAGGTGTGAACAGCCCTTCCCGTTCCTTCAAGGCCGTTGGCGGCGGCGCACCCGTATTTATGAAACGTGCCAGCGGATCTCACTTCTGGGATGAAGACGGCAACGAATATATAGATTATCTACAGGCTTATGGACCGATCATTACCGGCCATGCTCATCCTCACATTACGAAAGCAATTACCACTGCGGCAGAAAATGGTGTTCTTTACGGAACCCCAACCCAGCTCGAAATTAAGCTTGCTAAAATGCTAAAAGAAGCTATTCCATCTATGGATAAAGTACGGTTCGTCAATTCCGGCACAGAAGCGGTTATGACTACGATTCGTGTGGCTCGTGCTTACACAAAACGCAGCAAAATCGTAAAATTCGCTGGCTGCTACCACGGCCACTCCGATCTGGTGCTCGTAGCAGCAGGATCCGGACCTTCTACGCTTGGTATTCCAGATAGTGCCGGTGTTCCAAGCAGTATCGCACAGGAAGTAATCACTGTTCCTTTTAACGATCTGGATAGCCTACGAGAAGCACTAGACAAATGGGGCGAAGATGTCGCCGCTGTAATGGTTGAACCGATCGTCGGTAATTTCGGTATGGTTATGCCTAAGCCTGGTTTCCTCGAAGGGCTATGCAAATTGGCTCATGATAATGGCTCACTCGTTATTTATGACGAGGTCATTACCGCTTTCCGCTTCCACTATGGTTCCACACAAACGTATGCAGGGCTGGATAACCATGAAGACATTACTCCTGACCTTACAGCCCTGNNAAAATCATCGGTGGCGGCCTGCCTATCGGCGCTTATGGCGGACGTAAGCATGTAATGGAACAAGTAGCTCCACTCGGACCGGCCTACCAAGCCGGTACAATGGCAGGAAATCCTGCGTCCATTTCTGCGGGGATTGCCTGTCTGGAAGTTCTGAGTGCAGAAGGTGTATACGATGAGATGGAACGTCTTGCGATCCGTCTTGTCGACGGACTTCAGGAATCGGCAGACCGTCATGGCATCCCACTGACGATCAACCGCATCCGTGGCTCATTCTCTACTCATTTCTGTAATCATCCGGTGACGAATTATGATGAAGCTCAGGATACAGATGGCGAAGCGTTTGGCAGCTTCTTCCGGCATATGCTGAACCGAGGCATTAACCTTGCCCCTTCGAAGTATGAAGCTTGGTTCTTAACGACAGCACATACCGATGCGGATATCGATGCTACGCTTATTGCTGCTGAAGAATCATTCCGCGCTATGGCTGCTGAGAAATAAGACGTTTTTTACAGCCACTAAGCATACTAAAACCTAGCACCAAACTTTTGGGAGGCCACTGAAAAACGTGTG
>DJUJ01000076.1 GCA_002438345.1 Paenibacillus sp. UBA6285 | reverse complement strand
CCAGGTCAGAGCACGGATGCCAGTGGGCTTGCGACCACCATGTGTATACACTTCCCATTCACCAAATGCCTCGTTATATTTAGCATCTATTGCTACCACAATACATTGAGAGCCAAAACGGCGCGCCCCCTCCAGAATTAACTGTGGATTAGTGATAGCAGCCGTATTAATGCCGATTTTATCTGCACCTGCGCGAAGAATCCGCTTCATATCATCAGGCGTAGAGATCCCTCCGCCCACTGTGAAAGGAATGGCGATTTCGCCTGCGGTCTGCCGCACAACCTCAATCATTGTCGCGCGACCTTCTACGGAAGCCGATATATCGAGAAACACAAGCTCATCTGCACCCTCACGGTCATACAGCGCCGCTAGCTCTACCGGATCTCCGGCATCACGCAGATTCACAAAGTTAACGCCTTTGACTACCCGTCCGTCCTTAACGTCAAGACAGGGGATGATACGTTTTGCTAACATTAGATGTTCCTCCTTTCATGTGTTTCCCTAAAACATTTCGACCCCTCTAAAGCGTTTCGATCCCCCTAAAGCTTTTTCGATCCCCCTAAATCCCCCTTAGCCAAGGGGGACCCCAAGGGCCCCGGCCCTCTGGACACCCGGAAATGGGCGTACCTGCAACGTTCGGCGGGATTAAAGGGACGATCGTGCATGAGCGCTTTCGTCCCCTGTTGAGGACACGCTTCACTGTCGCTTATTCACACGGCTCGTATTGAGCTCGCCGTGGATAAAGAACGCTGAGATGAGTGGCGATTGGATGTGTTACAAGTAACTTTACGTGCTTAGAATCGCTAGCGGCTTTGCCGCGGCGCTTACGTCGTAGTGTTACTCTAATAACACTCAGTTTGCACCAGTTTAGCCTACCTTGGAAGAGCTGGAACACTTTTAATTGTATTTTGTACAGTTAATTCGACTTAGAGCTATGTCTTTGGTGTTTTAGTTGTATTCTGTGCAATTAAATTCTGTCTTAAGAGCCAGATATGGATTAAAACAAGAAATTAATTGTACTTTCTACAACTAAACATAGATTAGTGTGAAATCGGGGCGATTTAACTGTACATTGTGCAATTAAAGCAGCCACCTTCGTCTATCTGCAAACGAATTTTCCAAATGACGAATCATTAGTGAGCGCATGATTTGTCTTTAAACAGGCATTAAACCAAACGCTCATTTACTCAGGAGCTTGTCCTTGCTTTAGATCTACCGGACCGAAAGCTCCTGGGAGTAAATCTCCCACCGTAGTCTCAACGATATCACCCTTCATGTTCCCAAGGATAACCTTCATGTCGGGTGAACACAACTCAATCATAACTTGGCGGCATACACCGCAAGGTGATACGGGACCATCAGAATCGGCAACAACGGCGATTGCCTTGAAAGAACCGATAGTATGACCGTCGGCGATAGCACGGAATAAAGCGGTCCGCTCCGCACAATTGGTTGGGCCAAAAGCAGCATTTTCTACATTACAACCGTGATGAATATGACCATCCTGATCAAGGAGGGCGGCTCCAACTCCGAATCGGGAGTAAGGAATATATGCCTTAGCACGTGCTTTAATCGCTTCTTGCATAAGAAGAGCGGAATCCATATTTGGGTCCTCCTAAAGTTTTGTATAGCGTTACATCGTGGAATTACTTCGTACAAAACTCACTTCGAAAGCACCCACTTAAGTTTTGTATAGCGTTACATCGTGGAATTACTTCGTACAAAACTCACTTCGGAAGCATCCACTTAGTTTTGTTAGCATTACTTCATAGAATTTTCTTCGACAAAACTACTTCGGAAGCATCCACTTAGTTTTGTTAGCGTCATCATGGAATTACTTCGTACAAAACTTGCTTCCTAAACATCCAGTAATCAAAGAGGCGGAATCGCAAAACGCGGGTCCGCCTCTCCCCTGAAATGAATTGTACCCTGATTATGACATAAGTCCGCTAATCCAGTCCATCACAGGGTGGTAAAAAACATAGACCCCTACTAAGACAGCAAACACCGCCGTTAGAAGCACAGCTCCCGCGGCGGTATCTTTCGCTCTCTTAGCCAGTGGATGAATCTCCGGCGAGATCAAATCTACCGTCGCTTCAATTGCCGTATTGAGCAGCTCGGCGGTTAGAACAAGCGTAATTGAGAAAAGCAGCAACATCCAACTGACCAGCGGAAGTCTGAACACGACAGCAGCAACAAGTACAACCACAGCCAAACAGCAATGCACCTTCATGTTAAGCTCGGATTTGAATGCCGACACGATGCCTTGCGATGCAAACCGAAAAGAGTGCCAGAACTTCTTGTGTCCTACCGCCGTGTTCTTCACCATTAGCGAGTCAACCCAACCTGAGCTAGTACCTTCTCTTGCTTGGACATCATCTCTGCCTCTGAGGCTTCATCCTGATGATCGTAACCTAACAAGTGCAGAAATCCGTGCACAAAGAGGAAACCAAGCTCACGCTCTAGCGAATGACCATATTCTTGCGCTTGCTCCTGAGCACGAGTTACGGAAATGATTATATCTCCCAGTACATCCGGAACATCTTCCAGCGCTTCGCCTTCTTGTACTTCGTATATAATGTCCAGCTCGTCCTCTCCGCTTTCATTCATCGCAAAAGAAAGTACGTCCGTCGGACGGTCAATTCCACGGTATTCCAAGTTCAACTCATGAATACGAGCATTATCGACAAAAGTAAGCGCAACCTCTCCCTGATCGATCCCTTCCGCTTCACCTGCTTTTTGCAAAATGCTCTCCAGCAGTGCTATGAGATCGTCCTTTATCTCGTATTCTTCTTGCTCGTTATCCCAAACGATCTCTAAACTCATGGGTTAGCTGCCCCTTCCTCTTTTTTCGGCTTACGCACATCTTCTGGGTATTCGATCCGTGAATGAAAAATTCCCATGACCGTATCTTTCAGCGTCCGTGCAATAATGTCCAATTCTTTAATCGTTAAATCACATTCGTCAAACTGATGATCATCCAGTCGACTTTTAATAATTTTCTCAATCATCGTCTCCACCTGAAGAACAGTTGGTTTGCGCAAGGATCTTACCGCAGCTTCAACACTATCGGCGATTCCTACAACAGCCGATTCCTTCGACTGAGCTTTCGGGCCAGGATAACGGAAATCTTCCTCGGTAAAATCAGGCTCAACACCTTTTTCTTCCGCCAGCTTCAGGGCCTTATGGTAAAAATAATGCAGGAACGTAGTGCCATGATGCTGCTCAGCAATATCACGAATCGGTTTGGGCAGCTTATATTCTCGTTGCATTTCCACCCCATCGCGGGCGTGGGCCACAATGATAGATTTACTAAGCTTCGGTTCAATAGAGTCGTGCGGATTTTCCATATTATTCTGATTCTCAATAAAATAAAACGGACGTTTTGTTTTGCCAATATCATGATAATACGATCCTACCCGGCACAATAGGCCGTCTGCTCCAATCGCTTCTGCGGCAGCCTCTGACAGGTTACCTACCATTACGCTATGGTGATAGGTTCCTGGTGTTTCCGTAAGAAGCTTGCGCAGCAAGGGATGGTTCGGATTAGACAACTCTACCAGCTTCAGCGCAGATAGAATGCCAAAGGTAGCTTCAAAGAAAGGCATCAGGCCAATAACAAGCACTGCAGTCAAAAGTCCACTCGCAAAAGCAAAACCAACGGCATATAGCGTGCTTACATCTTTCCATTCTCCACCAGCTAACAGGGTCAGCATAAAGACGGTCACACAACCAAAAAGGGATACCATAATCCCACCTTTTAATAATGTGGAGCGCTGGCCAGCACGATGAGTGGCAAAAATAGCCACATAACAAACAACAATTGAAAAGAAACCAAAGGTGAAATCAAACACCGAATTCTGCTGAACATTCAAAATGATACTGGCGAGTATACTGATCAGAATAGAACAGAAATACGCTAATGTCATATCCAGAAGCATGGTAATCAGCATAGCACCAATGGCTACTGGAGCCAGATACCCGAGATAGGAATGGACATCGGTCTGCAAAATTGCGGTCAACCGAATGGTGATGATCGTAATAACAAATACAAGCACCAGCATCAATAACTGGGAGTTATTATACTTAAAGCCCGAGGTTCCTCCCGAGTAACGAATAAACACCATCAGACCCGCGGAGAGCATGGTAGCAAGTAGCAGCAAACCAACCTGAGGCCAATAGTTGACCTCGTTGCTGAGCAGGCCATTCTCATCCAAAAGGGCGTACAGCTCAGGAGTGATTTTTTGCCCTTTAGCGACGAGGACTTCCCCTTGCTCAATGAACACATCAGGCGTGTTCTCACGAGCCTGCACCTTCGCTTCCTTCGTTGCATCTTCGTCATAGAACTTGTTGCTTGTAATAACCAACCTCACTAATTCCTGCACAACCTCACGCGCCGTGCGCTGACTCAGAGAACTGATACTGACCTGCTCCGCCACTTTGGCGCGCGCTGTCTGAGCGTCCGTGATCTGATCGTTCATCAGCCTAGTCACAATATCACGAGCAACAGGCTTCATTTCGATAATGTCCTGAGAGGTCAGTCGCGGAATTTTAATGTAAGTCTCATCCGGAATGACATAGGTCTGCTCTTTTATGACAGATTGCATTTCATCCAAAAGATGATCGGAATAACTGCCACCGCCCCGATTTGAGGCTATGAAATTCAAAATAAAATCATTTGCTCTCTGAGGGATCTCATCACGATAAATACCAGTCTTATCGCTTTGCGAAATCAGGTCATCCTGATTGAGGCGATCAATCCGGTCCAGTAGCGAAGTCACAAGATTATCAGCCCTCATCGGGATGATCTTGTATTTTAGATCCACTCTCTCAGCAGCTTCTTCCGCTGCCTTCAACGTTGCCTTCTTGTCCAAAATTTGCTTAGGCGCAGTAATCTCCTTCGCGCTGAGCGTATTCTCTTTAATATCATACCGTTTAGGCAGCAAATCTGGCGACAAGCTAAAGTAGAACACAAGTCCGAGTAACAGGAAAAGAGCATAGCGTGTCACCGCGCTATACTTCCATCCGTTGTTTGTATATACAAATTCACTTAATTTAGATGGTTGCTTTGAAGCCATGAAGACAATCCCCTTTATTGGAGGTTTTCGGCAGAGCGGTCATAGGCAACGATAATTTTCTGCACCAGGGAATGCCGTACTACATCCTGCTCCGCAAAATAGACAAAGCCAAGTTCTTCTATGCCGGATAAAATCGCTTTGGCCTCAATCAAACCGGATTTCTTGCCGCGAGGCAGGTCAATCTGGGTAACGTCACCCGTAATCACCATTTTGGACCCGAAGCCGAGTCGAGTCAGGAACATTTTCATTTGCTCAGGTGTAGTATTCTGTGCTTCATCAAGGATGATAAATGAATCATCCAGCGTACGTCCCCGCATATAAGCGAGCGGAGCAATTTCAATTAATCCCCGTTCAAGTGCCTTAGCAACCTGATCGGGCCCCATAACGTCGTATAAGGCATCATATAACGGACGGAGGTACGGATCTACCTTTTCTTGCAAATCCCCTGGAAGGAATCCTAGACTCTCTCCTGCTTCTACTGCGGGGCGCGTAAGAACGATACGCTTAACAGAACCTTCTTTTAGTGCCGTAACTGCAAGTACTACTGCCAAGTAGGTCTTACCCGTTCCAGCAGGACCGATTCCGAATACAATATCACGCTTCTTGATCGTTGTCACATAATGCTTCTGGCCAATCGTTTTGACACGAATAGGCTTTCCACGAAAAGTAGTTGTAATTTCTCCCTTGAACAAATCGAGCAATTGATCGACTCGAAAGTCTTTCGCCAGCTCCACAGCGTACTGCACGTCACGTTCAGTAAGTATGTAACCACTCCGAATGAGGGACAGCAGCACATTAAACAATTGTCCCAGCATGTCTACTTCCCGCTCCGCACCACGTATCGTTAACTCTGCTTCGCGGGAATCAATAATAGCGGGAATTTCACTCTCGATGATTTTTAGGAATCCATCCTGCGGGCCGAACAGCGATTGCGCTTCTCCCGCATTTTGCAAAGTTATACGAATGCTTGCAGTCTGTTCTGACAAGTAGCCTCATTCTCCTCAATTGTTTACTATTGGCAGTTCTACGGAAATTTTCTCTTCTACTTCAAAGATCACTTTCATATAAACTTTACCATTCTCTTTCTTCTCATGCAAAACTTTTTGACTTTTGACGACGCTATCAACGCCATAACGCGCCAAAATATCATTCTTCGCTCGCTCTATTCCCTTTTCAAATCCAGCTTCAGGAGTCAAAGTGTCGCTCGTTTCACTAATCTCCAATTCTTTCTCAGTCATTAGGCCCAGCGGCAACTTAATGGACCGCCAGGACAGCGGATCATGCTCAGTGAGCGTCCGTGAATTCTCGAATGGAGATNNGAACGAGATAGGTCCGATCCTTTCGCTCCCCTGTATAAGAGCTGTTCGTTGTTTTTAGAGGCACTTCAATATTGTATTCATGCCACACTAGACCCTTAACCTCACCTTTGGCTACCACATACTGAACATTATCATCGTCACCCAGAGCACCCGAAATCAGGATATCTCCTTTTTTAACCCGCGAGTTACGCGCTACAACCGGTCTGCCCTGCTCCGCATATATTTCAGTTACCACCGCATCTGTTCTGCTAATCAAATGCCGCTGGCTAAGTAAAGGTTTGATATCTGGCTGTTTAGACTCCACCACTTGGATTTTAATGCTCGTCCCCGTCCGCTGCAGCCCTATCCATGAAGCACCCGGTAATTGGGCTAGGAGCCCCTTGGAGAGCTTGTCCGGCTCATCTAGACGCCATATCCATTGAAAAGGGTACACCCCCTCCTGGCGAGCAGCTGCCAATATATCCTCGGAGGCAATCTTTTCATTTCCCTCGACTCTGATGCTCCATACCATCGTAGATAACATAAAGAGCGTAATCCCAAACAGCAGTATTCCTATGCCAAAAAATTTACGTTTCCACAGCCGCGCCATTAGAAATGGCAGTCCACTTCTACCTGTAACGTGCATACGACAGCCTGTCTTCTTTAAAATCGGACGGAGGACATAAAAATCATCTAGAAGCAGCTTAAGGGAAGCGCCGCCCTCAGCGGGCCTCACATCCCAAATCACTATACCTGCTTCTGAAATGAAATTAATGAATCTCTCCACCTGAGGTCCCGTCACATGCAGCGTAACGGAACCCCGCAGTGTTGACAGAGGTGGTTCCTTCATGATTTCCCCTCGCTTTCTTTATATCTGATCTCCCCGATAATGCCTTCTACCGCCAGTTCCTGGCCAAGAATATTGCGGATGACAAGATCTTCGCCAGTGATTTCAAGCGATCCTTTAGCTAACGCGAGCTTAAGCTGGCCTGAGGAGAAATGCAGCACGCCGCGATGGTTCTCGATATACAGTTCCTTATTGCCGATCAGGGTGATCCGGGGCATTTCCTGTAGNNGCACCCCGTTTGTCCATCCCCGCAGCCTGCGGCCAATACGGGTCATAAGTAGACGTTCCCCCTTCCTGCCTTCTGTACACCTTATGCGGCAACGCTTTTGTTTATGAGAAGAAGTAACAAAGGAGAACCTTTCAGGTATGAAAAAATGCCAAAAAAGCCTTGGCTTCCTATCGTAAAGATAAGAAAGCAAAGGCTTAATCTTGAGTTCTAATATAGCACGCACTATCTGCGCGAGGAATGTGGGTTTCGGGAGCGGGGAGGACCGAGAATTTCTGCCCAGACCACACCNNTCCCTTTTCACTGTATTATTCGACTGAACAGCTGTACCAGGAGATGATCTCTTCGTCTTATTCGACTTAGGATCTGCACCCGCTATGCCATCAAAAGTAGATTGAAGACGACGCACCTCTTCCAGCATCTTTTGTGTGCGCAATTCAACTCCGTCATCAGCATACTCCAATGACATTCCTTCTCCAGTAGAATAATCTGGCGTTGGGATGTAAGCAGGCTCTGGAAAAGCAGGTGATGCATCATACTCAAGGGAGGTTGTAGTGACCGGAGCTGGAAAACCACTACTAGACGGTTCTAGTTGGTCTCCGTTCTCATCTGCATCCTTATTACGACGAAGGGGATTTCCTTCTCCTCCACCAAAAGTGGGCATCCCTCCGCGTGTAGCACCTTTGGGTTTGTTTTTAGCGGCCTTGTTCACATTAGATACAATCGCGAAGATAATCACCGCAACAATATAGATCCAGCTCATGGAGATTCACATCCCCTTTTATTTATTATTGTTAGGACGGTTATTGTCGTCCTCATCATTCATTTTGCCGAGGGAGCCCCGCATTTGAGTATCTGCCTCGATGTTCTTGATATTCATATAATCCATCACACCGATTTGGCCATTTCTGAGCGCCTCAGCCATTGCCAGTGGAACTTGTGATTCCGCTTCGACAACAAGCGCCTTCATTTCGACAACGCGTGCCTTCATTTCCTGTTCGTGCGCCACAGCCATTGCTCTACGTTCTTCAGCCTTAGCTTGTGCAATACGTTTATCCGCTTCAGCTTGTTCGGTTTGAAGATAAGCACCGATGTTCTTGCCTACATCGATATCCGCAATATCAATGGAGAGAATCTCAAAAGCAGTACCTGAATCCAGACCCTTGGACAATACCGTCCGGGAAATCAAATCCGGGTTCTCCAGGACATCTTTATGTGAATCACTCGAACCTACTGTTGTTACAATCCCTTCACCAACACGGGCAATGATCGTTTCTTCACCCGCACCACCCACGAGACGGTCAATGTTGGCACGCACAGTTACGCGCGCTTTTACCTTAACCTCAATCCCGTTTTTAGCGACAGCCGNNTCTCTATTACACGAGGGTTAACGCTCATTTGCACAGCCAGAAGTACGTCGCGTCCTGCAAGATCAATAGCCGCTGCGCGAGTAAATTCCAAAGGAATATCAGCACGTTGTGCTGCAATAAGCGCATTTACAACTCGGTCTACGTTACCACCTGCGAGATAGTGACTCTCCAGTTGATTAATGTTCAGTCCAAGACCCGCCTTAGTCGCTTTAATCATTGGATTAACGATTCGGCTTGGTGTTACACGGCGCAATCTCATCGCCACTAGCGTTATAATACTGATTCTAACGCCCGACGCCAATGCAGAAATCCAGAGCATGACCGGGAAAAAGCTTAAAAAGACGCTCAACAAAATGATTACGACTACCGCAATCAACAAAAAAGTAATTAAAGATGCTTCCATAACTTTATAACCTCCGTTAAATTATTGTGTATCAATTATTCGTCATACCATTTCCTTATTCCTTGATTTCCTTCACTACAATCCGTCCGCCCTCAACCTTTATAACAGTGACCGGTGCATTAACGCTAATAAAGCTGCCTTCAGTAACGACATCTACGCGCTCGCCGCCAATCATAGCCGTTCCGGATGGACGAAGTGGGGTAATACTGTTTCCTTTAGCTCCCACTAAGCTTATCTTCTCTGCAACAGGTACAAATCCCTGATCTTTCGTGAGCGTATCCTTCAAAATAAACCTATTCCAAATTCCACGTTCTTTAAATGCGACAGCCACAATTACAATGACTACAGCCGCTGCCGCGAATGCAATACCTAGACTAAACAAGGCATGCGTAAAGCTGTATGCTGCTCGTACGACACCCGCTACAAGACTCACTGACCCGAGTAACCCCAATATCCCAAAGCTCGGCACGAACAGTTCTAGTACAAGCATGACAAGTCCAATGATGAACAACAGCCAAGTCTCTGATCCGGCAAACCCTGCTACAGAGTTTCCGAAAAAATATAAAACAAAGGCTAATGTCCCAATGATCCCAGGTGCACCAAAGCCAGGAACGAGCAACTCAATCACGACGCCTGTGATCCCAATGAACAACAAAATCGTCATAATAATCGGACTCGTCAGAAATTGTGACATTTTCTCGGCGCCCGTATGTTCCACTCGAAATATATCATCTGTAGTATACCCTAGCCAAGTAATCGCTTCCTCAGTAGTAGCTGTAATTTGATCAGCATAGCCAGCTTTTAACGCTTCGTCACTAGACAAAGCAATAATTTCGCCCTGTGCTTTAGATACACCTAGATCCGGCTTATCAACAACCAAATTACTATCGACCATTCCCGCAGCAATATCAGGATCACGCTCATTCAGAGCAGCGGCCCCAATCATTTTCGATTTCCAATAGGACACCATCTTGGCGTCATCTACTTTTCGTCCGCTCCCATCCACGAGGGATGCAGAACCGATCATGCTGCCCGGCTTCATGATGATTGCACCAGCGTTAAGTGCTATGTAACTGCCTGCGGAAGCGGCATCACCTTTAATATATGCAGCAGTAGGTATGTCACTATCTCTTACCATGGTCCCAATCTGTTCTGCGGAATTCACCAGTCCTCCCGGTGTATCCACCTCCAGTACAATTAGAACTGCTCCATAATTAACAGCTTCTGCGAACCCTCTTTCCAAGAAGCTTTGCAGACCTCTTTCGATTTTCTGATCTACCGGAATAATAAACACAGGGCCTTTCTTCAAATCACCATTCGCAACTCCCGGTACTTTTGGTGCTGTTACATCAGCGCTTACATTTGGTATAAACGGCGTTAAGAGCAGGAGCAGTAAAACAACGGGAATGCTGGCCAACATTATTTTCCGTAATTTTTTCAATGTTTTTACCTCCCTTCTTCAACTTGACCCGGGGACACATAAACGTTATTACGCTGCGATTGGAATTACGTTTCAAAACATAGAAAAGCACCCCTTTTGCAAGGGGTGCTAGCGCTATATTATTGCAGAAATTGCAGAACCGCTTGGTTCACGAGTTTACCATCGGCGCGACCTTTGACCTTAGGCATCAGTGCGCTCATGACCTTACCCATTTCACTTTTCGAAGAAGCACCGGTTTCCTGGATGGTCTGCTGTACAATTACTTTAATTTCTTCTTCGGAAAGTTGCTCGGGAAGATACTTAATAATAATCTCGATTTCTGCCTTCGTACTCGCGGCAAGCTCGTCGCGACCCGCTGATTCAAATTCTTGGAGGGCATCTTTGCGCTGTTTGATTTCACGACTAAGGATATCAAGCACTTCGTTGTCGTCCAATGTTCTCTTCAAATCTATTTCAAGATACTTTATTGTAGAACGAACCATTCGAATCGTGGAGAGCGTGAACTTGTCCTTACTCTTCATCGCTTGCTTCATATCTTCGTTCAATCTCTCGCTAAGATTCATGCGTGGGTAATCCTCCTAAAACTTTCTCTTACGAGCAGCCTCAGACTTCAGCTTTTTCTTAACGCTTGGCTTTTCGTAATGTTTGCGTTTCTTCACCTCAGCCAAGACACCATCTTTTGCGATGGAACGTTTAAAGCGACGAAGTGCAGCATCAATTGTCTCGTTTTTGCGAACTTTCGTTTCAGACACAGTTTCCCCTCCCTCCGACCATACCGTCCAAGAGCATAACACGGTTTATCAAATTCCATTATAGGTCAAACGGAAATAAGGTGTCAACCTTCGTGTTATTCTTTTTTTCTGGCAAGTTCTTCAACATTTAATGATTGTACTATGCGTGAGAAGCTGAGTTTCCTGTAAGGGCTCCCAGCTTGGCCCCACCAAGCAAGTGATAATGAAGATGAGGCACAGCTTGTCCACTATCAGGACCACAATTATTGATCAAACGATAACCAGACTCAGCAATCCCAAGGTCGATAGCGATCTGTTGCGCTACACTGTGAATTTCAGCAATTAGCGGAAGGTCCTCAGGTGTGACATCATTCATGGAAGCAATGAACTTCTTTGGAATGATTAACACATGTACCGGTGCAGCCGGCTCGATGTCGTAGAATGCAAGAATACGCTCGTTCTCAAATACTTTTTTGGAAGGAATAGTACCCTCAATAATTTTGCTAAACACGGTCTCCATAGAGTGCTTGCCTCCTAAAAATTGGTGAAATTTCGCTTCATCATAAGATAATCATACAGGATAATCACCAATTACGAAAGACGCTTAGAAACTCAACATTTCACCCTAAAACTGTATCTGTTACAGAATGAGCCCGTTATAAGAAAATTGCTACGTTATAATGAATTCCCGTCGGGACTGATTAAAAGGCAAAAAAAAAGAAACACCCTTCACAGCTCATAAAGCTGATTCGGCGGGGGACGTATAAAAAGGAGTACATTCCCGGTCATACGTCCGCCGAGGTGTTTCAAAAGTAATGTCGGCTTAGCTGTATTATAACAGCGTGTTGATGCTGTATCTGTGATATCAATCACACGCTTCGAACCTCTTCACATTTTTTCCAAAATGATACGAGATCCCCCTCCACCTTGTTCAGCAGGAACAACTACCAGCTTGCGCGGCAACCGAGCACGTAGCTCTGGGACGTGGCTGATAATGCCGACAGACAGCTGGTCATTATGCAATCTTTCGAGTGAAGTGATTACTGTATCCAGCAGATCAGGGTCGAGCGTCCCAAAGCCTTCATCCAGGAAGAAAAATTGCAACGGATATTGTCCCCGAAGCTGGATCTGTGCTGAAAGAGCAAGCGCCAGTGAAAGGGATGTGAGGAAGGTCTCTCCACCAGACAGTGTTGAAACAGGTCTTCTCACCCCGCCGTTCCCATCATCACGGATCACAAATCCGCCACCCGAATCAACCTCCAGCGCATAACGCTGCTTGCTCAGGAAACGAAGCCTCTGGGAAGCGGACTGACACACCTGCATCAATTGTTCCTCAGCAATGTACTCAACAAAGGCATTCCCACGTAAGACCGTCTGCAGCTTGGATAGTTGATCTTGTAGAGAAGCATGTTCAAGCCGCTGGGCTTCGAGCTCCATCCAGCGAATATGCCGATGCCGCAGATCCTCTAGATCACGCTCTGCACGCGCTCTTGCCTGAAGGGCCATTTCGTCCTCAGCCTTGCTTTCTCTTAAGGCCCCCTGGCTTACTTGCCATTCCTCTTCACTTAAGCTGGCTCCGTCAAGCTTCTCTTCAATGTTACGCAGCTGCAATGAGACCTCAGCTTCTTCGGCACGATGAGCGCGTACCCGGGAAGAAGCCATTTCCCGTTCTTCGGGTGTGAGGGCCGCCCCCTCAACCTCTGAAGCCGAACGAAACGGTGAAGATTCTAGGCTTTGCTCCCACTGGCTAGCTGCGGTTACGTAATGTTCACGCGCAGATTCTGCAGACTGGCGAGCAATCGCTGCCTCTTTAATCTCATATTGAGCCTTTTCCGCCGCCGTAAGATGTAATTGCTTGCTTGTCTCCACAGCAGTTAACAATTCTTGCAAACGCCCTTCACACTCCGCTAGAAGAGTGGCAGCAGCACGACCATTAGTCCACTCAAGTAGACGCTGATCTTTTTCACGCTGCAATTCCTCTTTGCCTTCCATCTGTGTGTTCCACTGAGCGAGCTCTTTATCTAGAGCCGTGATTGTCTCCTGAAGGTTCTGCACAGAAGCACTCTTCTCATCCAGAAACTTGACGCTGATTTCTAGACGCGATCTAATTTCCTCAGCTTGAGCATCCTTGTCTAGCATTTCGCGGTAAGCTTTTTCTACCTCTCCTGGTGCCAGATCAGGGAACTGCTGTGCCCAGTTTTGCCGCAGAGCTATTAGCTGGCTGTTGAGTTCCTCAGCTTTGGCAGTAATTCCTTCTACCCAGCTCCGTTCACCTTCAACACCAGCTGCTTCTTTGAGGCATAGCTGCTGAACTTCCTGCATGGATTGCTGCCACTGTACCGCCGTACGACGCAGTTCTCCTGACTGGCCTTTTAATGCCAAAAGGGCAGCCCCAAGTTCTGACAAGGCTTCTTCATCCGGAATGATCAAATCGCTAGAAGGGGAGACAGTGCTATTTACTTCTGTACTTGCTGCTGCAGGGTGATTCACTGCTTCGATAGCTTCATCTCCAAATACCTGCTCCAACCATACCTGTTCCTGTTCACGTAGACCACGGAACAAATGACGAGCTTCCAAGGCCCGTCTGGACAATGCCCGGACTTGCTGAAGCTTTATCTCCAGTTCCTGTTGTTCCAAGCTTTCATGCAATAAAGCAGGTGCTGGATGATGCTCGCTGCCGCATACAGGGCAGGGTTGTCCTTCTTCCAGTTCCTTAGCAAGCGCAAGTGATAGCCGATGAAGCTCTTGATCCTTCAAAGACACTTCGAAAGAACTGATATGTTGCTCAAGTCTCTCCGCTGCGGTACGCGCATCTTCTTCTGCTGCCAGCAGCTTCTCTTGATGCAACGCCGCCTCGCGGATCAGCTGCCCGCAAGAGGCTTCCTGCGCCTCGCGACGGCCCTCGGNNGAACGCAGCGGCACGCTCGCGGCGCTCTTTCTCCGCCTTATCCCACTGGGATTCGGCGGAGTGCAGCCCTTGCAGTCTCTGCATCGCTTCTTGCAGAGACTGCCGCTCCTGGGAGCGGACACCGAGCGGCTGCAGGCTCTGCTGCAGCTCTTGCTGGCGCTTTTGGCCCTTGGCCAAAAGCTCACGCTCCCGAGCCATGCCCTCCCGCAGCTCCGCTAGCTTGCGGGAGGCCTCTTCGCGGCGCTCGCGCAAAGCCGCGGGTTCGCGCCGTAGCGCGCCGA
>DJUJ01000031.1:346-4864 GCA_002438345.1 Paenibacillus sp. UBA6285 | reverse complement strand
GACTTCATTGTGAACCAAATGTACATAGGGGATGCTTTTCATCATCCGACCTTCTTGTATGAATCTCTTTGGAGCTTACTGGGCATCGCGCTACTTATGGTCCTTCGTCGCCAGAAATTTGTGCGTGCCGGTGAGATCTTCATGTCTTACTTTATATGGTATTCGATCGGTCGTTTCTTCATCGAAGCCGTGCGTACGGACAGTTTAGCGTTTAATGGAAGTGCAGGCGTGGCATCCTTTATAAACGGATTGTGGAAACCGATGGAATGGTTAGGCTTTGAACAAGGATACTTGGACCCAAGCTATGGAAATATCCGTATTTCTCAGCTACTTTCTCTACTGATCATCGTCGTAGCTATACTTCTTATCATTATTCGTCGGGTAACCGGTGAGCCTAAAGCACATTATTCTGATCCCATCGTGTGCACTAAACCGATCCATGCAGATAGCGTAGTGCCGGAAAGTGCAGCAAATACACCGCAGAAAGCTCGTCAAGGGGCACAACCTGGGCAAGGACAGCCAGCGGATGGAGATAAGAAGGAGCAGTAAAACTTATGATAGAATGCGTTCTTTTTGATCTAGATGGAACGATTGTCGATACGAATGAGCTAATTATTAGTTCGTTTATGTACGCGCTGAAGGAGAATGGTCTTACTCCACTCACTAGGGAAGAGATTATTCCGCATATGGGCACGACCCTTCAGCAACAGATGAGAGACTTCTCTGGACTTGAGGATGTAAGTGGTGCGCTAGAAAAATCCTACCGTTCTTATAATTATGAACATCATGATGAGTTAGTACGTCCCTTTCCTCAGGTGAATGAGACAATGGAAGAGCTCTTACGTCGTGGGATTAAAATGGGGATTGTAACCACCAAAATTCGTCCTACAACGATTAAATCGCTGGAGATGTTTGATTTGCTGAAGTACATGGATACGATTGTGACAGTGAACGATGTTACTGAACCAAAGCCACATCCGGAGCCTGTTCTGACAGCTGTCCGTAACCTTGGTGTTGATCCTCGTAAAACCCTTATGGTAGGGGACAGCACGGTTGATATTCAATCGGCAAAGGCTGCCGGTGTATATGCGGCTGGAGTATCGTGGTCATTAAAAGGCGAAGACACTCTCGGCAAGTATGATCCCGACTATATCATCCATAACATGAAGGATATTATAGAAATTGTGGAGCGAGGAACGAGTGAATCGTGAGAAACGTAACCCGATATCCTGTAGAAGGTCATAACTCACTTTGGTACATTTACCGTACGGTTAGCCCGTGGAAGGGTGTCCGCAACTTTATTTTTATTCAAATCNNGGTTCTCCCGTTAAAGAACTGGATCTACCGGCGGATTCTCGGGATGAAGGTAGGCAAGCATACCTCCTTCGGTCTGATGGCGATGGTAGATGTGTTTTTTCCGGAAAAAATAACGGTTGGTGAGAACTCAATTATCGGTTATAACACGACGATTCTGGCTCATGAGTATCTAATCAAAGAATATCGCCTGGGCGAAGTAGTGATTGGTGAAAATGTATTGATCGGCGCGAATACAACGATTCTTCCCGGTGTGACCATCGGTGATTGGGCAGTTATAGCCGCTGGCTCAGTAGTACACAAGAACGTGGCGGCGGGCTCTTTTGTGGGAGGCAATCCACTGCGAGAGCTGCGCCCTGCTTCAACGGACGAACATTCGGAACAAGTTTAAAAGATGCTTTGTAAACCCTGCAGTTTCATATTGCGTTTTTTTAGCGCAGGATCTGTAGGGTTTCTTGCGTCTTGGAGAAGCTTATTAAGGAAACTTTAAGTTCTTCTTAAGTTTTTTACACGGATGCAAGCGATATAATTAGCCTTAGTGATAACGCGAATCCCACGCTAGGCATTCAGCGTCAAATATCAGAATGTAAATTCAGCAAGTGCAGACTTCCTGGTATATTCAGTTTCCACATTCCGCTTAGCGTCTCTATGAACAACCATCATAGTAGAGAAAAGGAATATCATATGAATACTGTGAGACAGGAAAGGCTGCCCCAGCTGGATATTTTCAGAGCTCTAGCTATTTTAGGAGTGCTGCATGTGCATGCCTCATCTTTTGCTGCTGGAGAGCAGGCACTGCATTCTCCTTATTATTACTGGCTGAACTGGATTAACATTTTCTTTAAATTCGGCACGCCCTCATTTATTTTCCTTAGCAGCTTCGTATTGTTTTATAATTATTATGGGCGTCCTGTGATACGCAGCTTGGTCATTAATTTCTACCGTCGGCGATTAAAGTATATCTTACTGCCCTATTTGCTAGTTTCTATGGGCTATTACGCTTTAACCCTATATGTGAACGGACGATTGACACAGAACCTTGGAGACAACTTGTTAAGCTTTTCTAAAGCGTTATTCTCGGGTTCAGCATATGCGCATTTGTATTTTGTCTTTATTAGCATTCAGTTTTATTTGCTTTTTCCAGTGCTTCTTAAGCTACTGCAGAGTTCCCGCTTCTTAGTTAAATGGGCGATTCCGCTCGGCTTTGCACTTCAGTGGGGCTTTATTTTCTGGAATAAATATGAGTTGCACATTGTTGAAAAAGGGAGCTTGGCGATCTCCTACCTGGCTTATTATATGATGGGTGCTTACATTGCCATTCACTTTGAGAAGGTGAAGCTGTGGCTGATAAAGCCATGGAGGGAGCAGACTGCTAGGCAAAAAGGATGGACCACTTTACTGGTGTCCTTGTGGTTAATTGCCGCCTTTATCCATGTGCAGCTATGGTATGTGGCCCGCCATTATGGGGTGTGGACGGATTCGCTGTGGTACGAGCTGCTGTGGAATGTCCATCCGATATTGTCAGCGTTGGTGCTGCTGTATGCTGCATTTTTGATTCATCGTAGGGCTCCACGCAGGATTGTTGCCTTTTTGACTCGTCTGGGTGAGCTTTCGTTTGCGATTTATTTGATTCATCCGCTCTTACTAGCGATATACCGCAGGTTCAGTAATCATATTGCACCGGAATCGCTGATTTATGTTTTCTTAGTATACGGTGGACTTGTATTTGCGCTGGGAGGCAGCTGGTTCATTGTGCAGTTTACATTCCGCCGAGTTCCTAAGTCATGGATCGTCTTGGGGAGCGTGCCTCGGTCTCTGGAGTCTAGTCCGAAGTTGAAGTCGGGACATGCCTCTGATGAGATGGGGAAAGTTAATACTTGATTAAGGCATCACTTCGATGTGGAGTTTAACAGGAGGAAAGATTATGAGACAAAAAGAAAGAATTCCGCAGCTTGATATTTTTCGGGCGATTGCTATTTTTGCGGTGCTGGCTATTCATGCTACATCGCGAACGTTGGCGGAGACACTAGGTACGAACATGTTTCATCCGTTCTTGTTTATTAATAAATTCANNCGCCGTACCTTCATTCATATTTTTGAGCGGGTTCGTGCTGTTCTATAACTATATTGACCGTCCACTTGGTGGGAAAACGCTAGGGAAGTTCTACAGTAGAAGGCTGCTTTATATTATCGTGCCTTATGTACTATTTTCGCTGCTATATTTCGCATTAAAAATGACGGCAGGTCATACATGGAGCTTACCTCCAGGGGAGCTAGCTTCTAAGCTTTGGAAGTATTTATGGACAGGAACGGCATACACGCATTTGTATTATATTATTATCATTATTCAGTTTTACGTATTGTTTCCGCTCATTCTTTGGTGCTTGCAAAAGGTTCGTCGTCTGGCGGCTTGGGCGCCGCTAATCGGCCTGCTGTTACAGTGGGGTTTCGTGCTGCTGAATAAATACATGACTAATCACGGGTATTGGCAGTTGTCGAAGGGTAGTCTGGCGATCACCTACTTCTCTTATTTCCTAGTAGGAGCTGGGATTGCAGTGTATTACTCTTCTTTGAAAAAATGGCTGGTGCCTTCATGTGAAGGCTGGCGCGCCGGTAAAGGTCCGGTATGGATTACATTGTGGTTGTTATGGATTGTAGCAGGGGTTGTTCATGTTGAGCTATGGTTTAACAACTATACGAAGAAAACGGTCATCAATAGTTTATGGTATGAGGGATTCTCTAACCTTCATGCACTGCTCTCTTGTGTAGTGCTGCTACAAGTTTCCTTCTTACTGTACGGAGCAGGTCGAAGCTTGCTCACAAGATTACTGGTATCCGCTGGAGCCTGCTCTTTCGGAATCTATTTATTGCACCCGTTACTGCTATTTTTCTATAGAAAATTACCGTTTCACGGAGGTTCTCTTGCATATACAGCAGCGATTGCTGGGGGTTGGCTCTTTGCGTTGTTAGGTTCATGGCTGATAGTGGCTCTATCCTTCCGATACATCAAATCTACTTGGATCATCTTCGGATCGGGTCCACAGAAAGCTAAAACGAATTCTAAAGGCGCCTAACTTAGTTTACGTGCTAATGGCAACAAAGAAAGCGTCGGTCTTCCACCATAGGGTGGGTTGACCGGCGCTTTTTGATTTTTTATGCCTTTATTCTCCAGCTTGTTCAAATATAAGCAAGTATAAGTTTCAC
>DJUJ01000031.1:0-224 GCA_002438345.1 Paenibacillus sp. UBA6285 | reverse complement strand
GTAGTAGCTGCTTGTATACTTTGGTATGTTCATGTATCGGAGTATGCTTATGGGTTGAACCAATCATGTCAAACACGACATCAAAGGAATCGACTCGACCTGTTGCATAAAGGCCAAGTACAACCGCTCCGAGGCAGGAGCTCTCGATACTCTCTGGAATGACAACCTCCTGATCAAAGATATCAGCCATCATCTGCCGCCATAAGGAGGAGTGGGCGAAGCCG
>DJUJ01000010.1:15761-16052 GCA_002438345.1 Paenibacillus sp. UBA6285 | reverse complement strand
GCTCACTACGAACTGAGCGACCCAAATAACTAAGGCACTGACAAGGAAACCGACGATACCACGACCGAAGGGTGTTGCTTTTTTGCCGAAGATTCCTTCGACTACCCAGCCGATTAGCGCAATCACCAGTGCCAGAATTAGAGCACTCCAGAAACCACCAACCGAGAACTGAGGAACAATCCAACCGACAACCATCAGAACGAGCGCTGCTACTATAAAACGACCTACATGACTCAAGAAATTCACTGTACTAACCTCCTTTGGCCCAAGCTAAGGATATGTGCAGTTCTT
>DJUJ01000010.1:4694-15708 GCA_002438345.1 Paenibacillus sp. UBA6285 | reverse complement strand
ATTGTTTTTATGCTTAAACGATACCCAAATAGCGAAATTGACTTGAATTCTGTATAATGGAAACATCTATGAAGGGAGCTGTGACTGTAATTGGACGACAAAATTTTGCATACGCTTGAATATCGCAAGATTTTAAATAAATTAATGCAATATACGCAAACCTCAATGGGAAGATTGGCTGCGGAGCAGCTAAGGCCCTCCGGTGATTTCGAAGGTGTGAAGAAGCTGCTTCAAGCTACGGATGAAGCAGCTAATGTGGATCGCCTGAAGGGCATTCCTTCGTTCGGTGGGGTAAGCGATATTCGAGCTGCACTAAAACGTGCGTCTATAGGCGGAATGTTGGGAACAACTGAACTGCTGGCAGTGGGAAATACCATTGGTGGTGCACGTAGAGTCAAACGTTTCTTGGCAGCCATGCATGAGGAAGAGAAGATTGAGCTCCTGTTTTCACTGAGCGACGTTTTGTCGGAGCAAAAACATGTAGAGGATGCCATCCGTTTATGTATAGACGAGAATGCAGATGTACTTGACACAGCTAGCTCTGAATTGGCTACGATTCGCCGTGAATTGCGCGGAGGAGAGACCCGAATTCGTGAAAAGCTGGATTCCATGATTCGTTCTTCTTCTGTAGCTAAAATGCTGCAGGATCAGCTGGTAACGATTCGTGGCGATCGGTTTGTTATTCCTGTAAAAGCGGAGTACCGTGCGCATTTTGGCGGTATCGTACATGATCAGTCTGGATCAGGAGCGACTTTATTTATCGAGCCAGAGTCCATTGTGGCGATGAATAACAAGGTGCGTGAAACACGGCTGCGTGAAGAACGGGAAATCGAGATCATTTTGCACAGGTTGACAGCGCTTGTAGCTGATATAGCCGAAGAAATGACCTATGATATCGATATTCTAGGCGAGCTTGACTTCATCTTCTCCAAGGCGCGTCTTGCCCGAGATATGAAGGCTACACAGCCGCGCATGAATGACCGCGGATATCTGAAGCTGCGCAAAGGACGGCATCCGCTTATTCCTGCGGAGCATGTGGTTCCTCTGGATGTTGAGCTGGGCAACCAATACAGCTCGATTATTGTAACCGGACCGAATACCGGTGGTAAGACCGTTACACTTAAGACCATTGGACTGTTGAGTCTCATGTCGATGTCTGGTTTGTTCATCCCTGCAGAGGAAGGCAGTCAGATGTGTGTGTTTGATGCCATTTATGCAGATATTGGCGATGAACAGAGCATTGAGCAAAGTCTGAGTACGTTCTCCAGCCATATGACGAATATTATTTCCATTCTGCGTAGAATGACTCCAAAGAGTCTTATCCTGCTTGATGAAGTGGGCGCAGGAACGGATCCGGCAGAAGGTTCCGCGCTGGCGATTGCCATTCTGGAGCATATTCACCGGATCGAATGCCGTATGGTCGCTACCACGCATTATAGCGAACTGAAAGCTTACGCTTATGAGCGTAAAGGGGTCATCAATGCCAGTATGGAATTCGATGTCCAAAGTCTCAGCCCTACCTACCGTTTGCTGATTGGTGTTCCTGGACGAAGCAACGCCTTTGCGATTGCAGAGCGATTAGGTCTGCCGGGCGCGATTCTGGAGCATGCACGCGGTGAAGTGAAGGAAGAGGATCTGCGTGTGGAGCATATGATTGCTTCGCTCGAAGAGAATCGACTTGGAGCGGAACAGGAACATGAGCGGGCAGTGAGCATCCGCCGCGAAGTGGAAGAGCTACGCAGCAGACAACAGCAAGAGCTTGAGAAGCTGGAAAGCCAGCGGGATAAACGATTGGAGAAGGCGGAGAAAGATGCCAGCGCAATCTTGGAGAAAGCACGTAAAGAAGCTGAAGAAATCATCAGTGATTTGCGCCGCTTGGCTATGGAAGAGGGCGCTTCAGTTAAAGAGCATAAGCTGATTGAAGCACGGCGTCGTCTAGATGAAGCAGAGCCTTCACCACGTAAGAAAGCCGCTACTCGTAAGATTGCTAAGGCTCCACGGACGATTGGTCCTGGAGATGAAGTGAAAGTAGACAGCTTAAACCAAAAAGGTTTTGTAGTGGAGTTAAGCGGTTCTAAAGAGGCGTTAGTACAGTTTGGAGTCATGAAGATGAAGGTGCGTCTGGATGATTTGGAACTGATATCCTCCAAGGCAGCATCAGCGCCAACGCCTCTTCGACAGGCGACAACTGTAAAACGTTCCCGTGATGAGAACATTCGTAGGGAACTGGATTTACGCGGTACGAACCTGGAGGAAGCTATCATGGAAACGGATCGGTTTATTGATGAAGCCTTCTTAGGTAACTTGGGCCAGATCTCCATCATTCATGGTAAGGGCACAGGTGTGCTTCGCACAGGGATTCAGGAATATTTACGTAAACACAGACATGTCAAGAGCTATAGGCTTGGAAATTATAATGAAGGCGGCGCAGGTGTAACCGTGGCTGAGCTGCAATAGCGGGATTGCCCGGCAGAAAGAAGGGGAAAGTGTGCAAGGAGATATTGATCTTTTGCTGGGTCATCCGCTAGGTGCCTTGCTTGGCTACTTTACAGTGGCTATTCTTGGGCTTGTTATATTTCTGTCTGTTTTTGAAATGGTGACGAAATATAATTGTTGGGAAGAAATTCGCAAGGGGAACTTGGCAGTAGCCATGGCAACAGGCGGCAAAATCTTTGGGATTTGTAACGTACTGCGTTTCAGTATTGAAGCAGACGTTACGATTTATGAGACCATGAAATGGTCTGTCGTCGGGTTTTTACTGCTGCTACTTGCTTATTTCTTGTTTGAATTTCTAACCCCTGTATTTTCTATTGATGAGGAAATCGCCGCGGATAACCGTGCTGTTGGGCTAATAGCGATGCTGATCTCGGTTTCGTTGTCTTATGTGATCGGTGCAGCTATATTTTAATGTATAAACGCTTACCGTCCTTAATAAGGACGCCGATTGCGTTTATGCTTGGAAGGTATGAGCTTTTCGGGACCCCTGCAAAGGATTCTAGATGAATCTGGACAAGCTTTGTGATTGTCATAAATAAAGGAAGACAACATCGTTTCTTTTTAGGAGGATATCATGAAGATTCTTACCCGAGTTTTGTTTGTGTCAGCCATTGCTTTTATAGCAGCCGGTATTATTTATTTAATGATGAACTAAATTTAAAAGTGAAGTATGAAGGAGATTATAATGATGGAAACAACTGTGTGCCCTTGGTGTCATACTGAAATTGTATGGGACGAGGAATTCGGACCTGAAGAGAATTGTCCTCACTGTAACAATGAACTTAGCGGATATCGTACGGTTACTGTAGGGATAGATGGCATCGAAGAAGAGGAAGAAGAAGTCGTGGAAGAACCTAAACAAGAGGTTATTAATGATGATGATCTCTGGGGAGACGTAGATAAAGACAGTGTGGTACCTATCTACAATACGTTGAACCAATTCGGTGACGATTATGATTTGAATAAGTATGAAGAACGTGTATCAGCTATCTTAGCGATTCAGGAAGAAGCACCGGAATGTACACAATGCCATGAGTTGACTATCCTTGCAGGTAAGCAACCTGTTAGCAATTTCGAGCCATCTGCACCGGCTACACTGGGTGGACCTGTATTAACATCTCCATTCTCACTTAATGTTTATGTGTGCCCTTCGTGTTTCCATGTTCAGCACAGTTTAGCGCAGGAAGACCGTATTCAGCTTGTATGCAATTTGAGTACCGATAAGGCATAAGAATCATCATAAAAAGCTTAGTCCTTTTATCAACCAAAGGACTAAGCTTTTTTTAAAACTCAGTTCTGCTAAATCACGACCGAATTCTGAGAAGGAGAAGGTTTAGCTGATCGTGTCAACGAGAACAGATCAAGCTCCGGCCGATGTTTACCCGCAATCGTATCTGTTAATAACTCCGCAGCAATCATGCTGTACACCGTCCCATTGCCCCCATAGCCCTCAATGAAGTAGCAATGGGGGAACCTCGGATGAGGGCCGATATACGGAAGCCCATCACGCGTTGAGCCGAATACAGCTCCCCAGGAGTACTCTAGCTCGATCCCTTTGAGTTCAGGAAACAAAGCTTCCAGCTCATCCAGTAGTCTTTGACTCTGAGAAATCACTCGGATATCACGGCGCTCTGGATCCGTCAACGGCTCATCTTTGCCCCCTGCAATAATACGTCCCTCCGGTGTTGTACGGAAATACAAATACGGCCGGGCGGTTTCCCAGAGGAGGCTGCGCTCATGCCACTTCGGAAATTCCTTCAGAGGTTTGGTCATCACAGCATACGTATTGATCAACTTAGCGCCATGATCTTTTTTAAACTCCTGTGTTTCGTAACCCATTGCAAAAATAACCTTCTTCGCAATAATGCGACCATTCTCTGTGTGGCAAATCACGCCATCTTCAGTAAACTCATATTGTTTAGCTTCGGTTTGCTCATAAACGCGTACACCATTCGTCGCTGCCTTGGCGATCAGGCTGTGAACCAACCGGTAAGGGTTCGCTTCAGCATCACTACGTGAATAAAGCGCAGCTGGTTTAGAAAAGGAATACACCGAAGCGATTCTTTCTTCGTCCCAAAATTCAGAATCGAATCCGTTAGCAACGAGATTCTCATATTCTTCCCGCAGAGCAGATACATCCGCTGGTGTGCTGGCATATAAAAGGCTGCTGCGAGGAATGATTTGGGAATCGATATCGAGCTTGGATGCTAGATCCAGAATATTTCTAACCGCTGCTTGGCATAACTGATAAAAGAGCAAGCCGTTCTTTTGTCCAAAAGTGTTCATACATGAGGTTAACGATTTATCGTTAGATATTTGTAGTAGCCCGGTATTGGCATGCGAGCTTCCATATCCGACCTGTCTTTTTTCGATCAAAACAGTCTCAGCACCGTTTAAGGACAACCGATAGGATGCCATTGCCCCACCTATTCCGGCGCCTACAACCAGACAATCACAGTGAATGGTATCCTCTAGAGCTGGATAAGTTGGAGGGTCTTGTAAAGTGCTTCTCCAAGGGGTGTTGCCGCTATTTAGTCTCATGAAATTGATCGCTCCTTCATTCGGCCCATAATTTAGTATGGGCGGCATTTTACCGTCTCATTCGCAGCATGTTCTTATTTTTGTCATAACTCTATAGTGCTGTCGGGCAAATAAATGGAGGGCTTAAGCGGCATACTAATGCCTGTTTGAATCAACTACAAGGAGGGACTACAACACATGCAATCAACGCAAATGCAGGCACTGAGTGGAAAAGAATTGGAATATATCGCTGACTCCATCTCCAATGAGGACTTNNCTGGGACAACACAGAATGAGCAGGTTCGTCAAATTTGTATGCAGCATATGCAAAATCACACGCAGCACATGGCTACACTCACTCAGTTAATCCAGCAGCATCAACAGTACGCACCAACAAGCCCACAATAATTGTATTCTTAAACTTAAGGAGGTTATAAAATGAATGCACAGAATCAAACAGCATTTATGCCAGATGAGGATTTAATGAACACCATTTTGTGTGATTTGAAGCGGACGGTCCGTGAATATGCGACCGCTGCTACGGAATCGGCATGTCCAGCTGTTCGCCGGGTCTTTAATGATTTGACCATGAACACGCTCCGACTTCAAGGGGATCATTATACGCATATGTCCCAAATGAATATGTATCCTGCTCCGGCAAAGGCATTGCGCCAAGATGTGGACAAGCAGCTTCAAACCGCACAACAAATGCAACAACAAACAGGGCAGTTCGTTCAGCAAAAAACAGGACAATCTGTTTCTTTTGCTCACAATTCGAACGCTCATCTTCATTCGAATGGGCAGCATCAACCCTCTCATTTAATGTAACCAAGATGGTTATCGGATGAAGCATCCTATCCCATAGCTTTAAGACTGACGCCCGTTTATACCGGAGAGCTCCGGTATAACGGGCGTTTTTTGTATATAAATCCATTTAGCTGAGTAATCATAGTCTTCTATGCAGAC
Organism: Paenibacillus sp. UBA6285; assembly: GCA_002438345.1. Lineage (GTDB taxonomy): Bacteria > Bacillota > Bacilli > Paenibacillales > Paenibacillaceae > Paenibacillus_AQ. The sequence goes on along the minus strand of DJUJ01000010.1, from coordinate 9,726 downwards.
ATCATATGGGGTTATTTTGTTTGCAGAGATGCTCAATTCGTGTCATATTAGTATTAAACTCTTTTCGCGGGGCGATGCATGAATAGTGCAACGTCATTTGCGAACTATCCGGAGGGAAGGCATGAAGGAAATGAACGAACTAAAGAGGAAAGTGCTGGAACTGCTTAAAGAGGACGCGAGAAGATCTACTGCACTCCTAGCTACGCTGCTTGGCGCGGAAGAAGAAGACGTGAAGACAGCGATTGGGCAATTAGAGAAAGACCATGTGATTGTTAAATATGCAGCTGTTGTAAACTGGGATAAAGTGGATGATGAGAAGGTTACCGCACTGATCGAGGTACAGATTACGCCCGAACGGGGGCGCGGCTTTGAAGGTATTGCCGAGAGAATCTACCTGTATCCACAAGTGAAATCCGTTTACTTGATGTCAGGTGCTTACGATCTTTTGGTGGAAGTGGAAGGCCGGAACTTACGTGAAGTGGCCAATTTTGTTTCCGAGAAGCTGTCTCCGATTGATTCAGTACTCTCAACTAAAACGAACTTTACCCTTAAAAAATACAAACAGGATGGGATCATCTTCGAGGAGCATGAGGAAGACAACCGTCTGATGATCTCTCCATAAAGGAAGTAATCATATGATCACGAATAAAACGCAGCTAACCGGAGAAGACAGCAAATCAATGAATTCTTATTTAGCCCCGCTGGTACAGCAAATTCAGCCTTCGGGTATTCGCAAGTTTTTTGATCTGGCTGCAGGCAGCAAGGATATTATATCACTTGGAGTCGGGGAACCTGATTTCAAGACCCCGTGGCATGTCAGAGAAGCTTGCGTCTATTCACTGGAAAGAGGGTTTACAGGCTATACATCCAATGCAGGTATGCCTGAGCTGCGGGAGGGAATTGCGAACTATTTGCACACCCGTTTTGCAGTGGAGTACGATCCTGCCAATCAAATTATAGCAACGGTCGGAGGAAGCGAGGCCATTGATCTGGCTCTGCGAGCGTTGATTACGCCGGGTGATGAGATTCTTATACCGGAGCCTTGCTATATTTCCTATTCGCCGATAACGGCTATTGGCGGGGGAATTCCTGTAGGCATCGAAACGACCGGAGAGAATGACTTTAAACTTACTGCGGAGAGTTTGGAAGCCAAGATTACTCCGCGCTCCAAAGTTCTGATTCTGTGCTACCCGAGTAACCCAACCGGAAGTGTTATGACCCGAGAGGATTGGGAGCCGATCGCCAAGGTTGTAGAGAAACATGATCTTATTGTAATTTCAGACGAGATCTATGCGGAATTGACTTATGGAATTAATCATTTCAGCTTTGCCTCACTGCCAGGTATGATGGACCGTACGATTCTGGTCAGCGGCTTCTCTAAGGCTTTTGCAATGACTGGATGGAGAATGGGTTATGCTTGTGGTCACCCTGATTTAATCTCCGCTATGCTTAAGATTCACCAGTATACTGTAATGTGTGCTCCTTCTATGGGCCAGGTGGCTGCACTTGAAGCACTAACCAATGGGATGGAAGAGAAGGACCGAATGGTCAATTCGTATAACCAACGGCGGAGGCTGATTGTTAAAGGTTTGCGTGATGCCGGGCTGGAGTGCCATGAACCACAAGGTGCATTCTACGCTTTTCCTAGCGTGCGCAAAACGGGTCTGACCTCTGATCAATTTGCACAACGTTTATTGCTTGAATACAAGGTAGCAGCTGTGCCTGGAAGTGTCTTTGGATTAGGTGGTGAAGGATACTTACGCTGCTCCTATGCTACGTCAGTATCTCAACTGAATGAAGCTGTAGAACGCATTGGTGCTTTTGTCACACAATTTGAACGAGAGAGAATGGAATAGAGAAAATTGGACTATAGCCTATCCCATAATCCTATGGTATTATTTTACTTTGAGAGTAATTAACCCCTATAATAGAACTAATCAGGATTTATTTTACTCTGAATTAAGCGTTGCTTTGAAGTTGCTTTTTTACTTTGATGATATTCTCTGGCACGCGCTCAATAATACTTTAGGCTTATGCTTCCGAAGCGAGTTTTGTACAAAGCTCTTACGAGAAGCAATGCCGTACAAACTTTTAGGAGGGATGATTGTGCTTAGTGCCGATTATTACTTACCTTCCTATGGAGGGCAATGTTTCTCTGGAAGTGGGAAACTCTCCTCCAAGGGTGATGCTTCTGCTCGCATACTCTCTCTGGAAGATGAAATCAGAATACTCCGTAGCAAGATGGAGCAGCTTTTTTTGCAGGAAAAATCATTCACTTCAGATAATGTGATTGAAATTAGCAGTTTACTGGATCTCAAGATAAATGAATACATGAAGGGGCGTCCAGGCAGGAAATAACACTGCTAGATGCTCTTGAAGAGGACCTTATGGGTCCTCTTTTTGTTGTTCTTTTTAAGCTCACACATCGCAATATTGCAGACTCGTTTGGAGAGAATAGCTCTAAGGTAGATTCCCTCAACGACCGATTTGGGTAATCCCTTCTATAGAGGTATTAAGGAGGTTTTGGTATGGTTAATTTGGAGTTGTTGATTGTAAATGCAAATGTGTTGACCTTAGATGGAGAAAATAGGATGGCAGGATCTGTAGGCGTTACGAACGGAAGGATTACGGGGATTTGGTCTGAACAGATGCCACCCTCAAGTGAAGTAAATATTACTGAAAGAACTAAGTGTATTGATCTGCAGGGTGCGACCTTGCTTCCTGGGTTTATAGATACTCATAATCACATGATCAGCGTCAGATTATCCAGTTATCATTTATCATATTTCCGGACATTTGGGAGTTGCTAACTCTCTAGCTCTGGAAATGGCTGATATTTCTAGGACCGGAGCGGGGGCGAAGAATCAATCCTTTGGCAGAAGCGGCAGAACATAACGTATTATTTACGCTTCATTCGGATGATCCAGTAACCCCTATCTCCCCTTTGTTCTCGGGATGGTAACCGTCAATCGGTTAACTAGCGATGGCAAGATTCTAGGTCCGGAGCAGCGAATCGATGTAGTAACAGCGCTGCGCGCAATGACATCTTATGGGGCAAAACTGATTTTTGAAGAAGATGAGGTGGGGACGATCGAACTTGGCAAGCGAGCTGATTTTGCTATATTAGCTGAAGATCCTACATCTATTGACCCGCTTAACCTAAAAGATATTTCTATTATGGGTACGTTAATTGACGGACAGATTGTCTATGATAATGGTCTTAACCTCTTTAAAAACAGCATGGCTTAGGTGCCGTTTATTAAATGAGTAGAAGTAGATATGCACCAGATGAACCGAGCAGTGAGTTTCCGTAGTATAGGAGCTAGTTGCTCGGCTTTTAGGTATACTCTTTATTTGCCAATTTTATATAAGAAAGCTTAAACTAGCATTATGTGATTTGAAGAATGGATAGGAGGAATAAGCCATGGTAATCTATACACGTACGGGTGATGCGGGTCAAACTTCAGTGATTGGCGGCCGGGTTGGTAAGGACGATGTCCGAGTTGAGGCCTACGGAACCATCGATGAATTGAATTGCTTTGTAGGGCAGGCACGGAGCATGATGGAGGACGATAAGTTTGATGATGTACGTGAACAGCTGCTGGAAATTCAGCATGAGCTATTCGATTGCGGAACCGATCTGGCGTTTATTAAGCTAGGTGATGGTTGTCAATATATTGTAACAAGTGCGATGGCTGAACGGCTGGAGGGCTGGATTGATGATCTTCAAGCAGAAAATCCAACGCTAGAGAAATTCATCCTCCCTGGAGGCAGCCCTCTAGCTTCGGTTCTACATGTGTGCCGCACCGTTTGCCGACGGGCGGAACGACGGGCGGTTACTCTTGGACGAAATGCGGACATTAACCCGGAAGCGGTTATTTATTTGAACCGATTATCGGATTATTTCTTCGCCTTGGCCCGGACGGCAAATACACGGGCAGGGATTACTGATGTAGAATACATTCGCAGTAAAAAGGTGTTCCGGGACTAATATGACAAGCTATTATTCACCTATTACTTACATTATACCGCCTGAAGAGGATGACTGGCTCTTGAAGACGATCCTGCATAAACGAATGGATGTCTCACGCAAATTGTTGTCACGCCTTAAGCAAACAGAACAAGGCATTACATTAAATGGAGAGCGTGTTTATATAAGCGTACATGTTAAGGCAGGCGATATTGTACAGATTCGCATGGAAACAGAGACTTCGGATGATATTTTACCGCAACCGATCCCTTTTGAAATTCTATTTGAAGATGAACATCTGCTCGTTGTAAACAAGGCAGCCGGGATCATCGTGCATCCCACGCATGGACATTACACCGATACACTTGCTAACGGAGTAGTTCATTATTGGGCGCAAAAAAATGAACGTTTCCGCTTCCGACCAGTCCATCGTCTGGACCAGGAAACTTCCGGTGTGTTAGTCATCGCCAAGAATCCATATAGCCATCAGCATATATCCGAGCAGATGATTGCAGGCACTGTGGACAAACGTTATGCTGCATTTGTTCATGGTGTTCCTGCGGAGCCTTTCGGCGATATCGACGGACCTATCGACCGTGATCCCGAGGAACCACATCGGCGCATCGTTACACCGGATGGATATCCGTCCTTGACTCGTTACGAGGTTAAGCAGGTGTATTCGGCCGCCTCCAGAGTTGAACTGAAGCTAGAAAGTGGGCGTACCCATCAGATTCGGGTCCATATGACCTCTATCGGTTGTCCATTAATTGGTGACAGCATGTATCGTCATGAGCTGTATAATCTACCGGAATTGACTTCAACTCAAAGTGAACAGTTGGAGTCCGTTGCGGTACTAGATGCTTCCATCCCGCGTCAAGCACTGCACGCGGTGCGTCTGACGTTCAAGCACCCGGTGCTACTGCAAGAAATGATCTTTGAAGCCCCTTTGCCGCCTGATATGGCGGCTTTGGAGAAAATATTGGAGCAAGGCCCTACAGCGAAATTGTGATGCAATTAATTCTCAGGCTATGAAGTAACGAAGGGGAAGTTTGGAACTGTAGG
>DJUJ01000010.1:4315-4666 GCA_002438345.1 Paenibacillus sp. UBA6285 | reverse complement strand
CGGCCGGAAGTCCAAACATTCCCCGTAGTTACGAATGATTAGCCTGCATTTAAAAGGAGCACAGCATGAGCAAACTAAAAGTATATCAATATCCAAAATGCAGCACCTGCCGCAGCGCAGTGAAATGGCTACAAGGACAAGGTCATGAGCTGGAGCTTCAGCATATCGCAGAACAGCCACCTACAGTTGAGGAATTGCGTGACTTGCTGGCCAATAGCGGTCTTGAACTGAAGAAGTTTTTTAATACAAGCGGTGAAGTATATAAAGCACTGGGTCTTAAGGACAAAATGGCACAGCTTAGTGAACAGGAGAAGCTTGAGCTGCTCGCGAGCCATGGTATGCTGAATAAAC
>DJUJ01000010.1:996-4309 GCA_002438345.1 Paenibacillus sp. UBA6285 | reverse complement strand
GATGGTGTTAAGGTAACTGTAGGATTTAAGGAAGATCAATATGCTGAAGCTTGGACCAAGGCTTAATATCAATAACACTGGAATAGCTCTGCGTCGATAAAATGTAGTAGGGCTTTTTTCCAGTTTTGTTTTGGAACTGTCTTGTATCCCAAGGCATTATTCCGTAAAGGGGATGTCCCAGCAGCCATTTCATGGCTGTTGTAACATCCCTTTTTGGCGTACTCTATTTGAATAAAAATACAAGATCCTAGGCAGAATTACTGCGCGCTTGTCACCCGGGTAAAGCTAACCATACCCGCCTTAGGAACCGCCACTTCAAGTAACCCTTTGCTGATCTCCAGCGTTTGCGAGCTGATTAGTTGTCCGCGGCAATCTTTAACCTGTATTTCGTAGTGCGCAGGTGAAAGGGAACTTCGGATGACTAACTTTTCGCTATAGGTTCCGTTCACAATGAATAATTGCGTAGCGTCCTGCTCTATATGAACAACAGCATCGGCATAGACGGCAATAATTTGTATGTCATCCTTACGTGCGGTCACTAAAGGGTATAGTAGCTCCGGTTGCTGTGGACATAGCGCCCCTCTGAGTAGAACATCACTATGCTCTCTGCTGAAACCCAGCCAAAAACGCAGCATAGATAAATAATTTTCTCCGATGTCATTAAGACGCAGGGAGATTTGCGGAACAGAGAAGATCACGTTGATCAATTGCATGGCTGCACTCTCTAAAGGTTCATTCGGGTTAAACATGATCATATCGGAATGAACAGCTGTATTTCCTGACAGAAGACGCAGGTCAAGCGTGCGAACTCTGTTCTGAATAGAGTCGTTCGGGCAGTCGTTCGCCCGGAACATGTTGCCGTNNGTCTGGCGGAATTCAATCAGAATATCAGGCTTGATGGCTTTTAGCCGATCCATAACATCGGAAAGTAAGCGGTCAACCGCTTCCGGTATCGATTCAAAATCCCGACCCTCCGCAGTACCTTCCTTCTGATCTGGACTGAGCTTGAAGCTGTCCACGAAATCTAGTTTCAGTCCATCGATATCCCACCCAGTAACGGCCTGTTCATAGGTGTGGATCAGATACTCTCGTACATCTGGGTAACGGGGATCAAGCACACCTGCGTTGAGTTTTTCATCTACTCGAAGCAGTTTGTTCTCGAATTGGCTCCATACCTTGCTGCATTTACCTACAAACGGAACGGAATACCAAAGCATATATTTCATGTCGAGTCGATGTACGGCATCGACATGCGCCTTCATATCTGGAATCTTACCGTCATAAACCTCCCAGTCGCCAGTAAAGGCGTAACCCCGATTGTTATCGTCTGTTTGCCAGCCGTCATCGACGATAATGCTGTCACAGCCGAGTTCCTTGGCAAATCTACACTGCTCCTCTAATTCGGCGGCGTTCAACTCCTGGTGGAAGGAATACCAGGTAGAGTACATAGGACGCAGGGCCACATCAGGGACTACGGCAGGCTTATAACCGGGCAAGGTCTCCCACCATAACGTTACATCCTCCAACGCCTTATGGTATGGAATTACTGGCTGGCCTATCTTCTGCTGCTGATCGGGAGTGTTGCGTTCCTGTATCCTTTTGTTTGGATGATCTCCGCCTCATTGCGAAGTCTGGAGGAGCTTGCAGTCTCCGGGATGAGCATCTGGCCGGAACACTGGCGTTGGGGCAATTATGCCAAGGCGCTGACGGCCTTTCCATTCCCGCAATATTTGCTGAATACCGTGATAACAACCGTACTGCCCATTATCGGTACAGTTATGTCTTGTTCGCTTGTTGGCTACGCGTTTGCTCGGTTGAAGGTGAGAGGTAGCGGGTTCCTGTTCGTACTCGTCCTGTCTACCATGCTGCTACCCGGCGAAGTAACGATGATCCCACAGTTCATTCTTTTCAAAAAGCTGGGCATGCTCGATACGCTTTATCCATTGATCGTTCCTGCTTTCTTTGGCTCAGCGTTCTATATCTTCTTATTGCGCCAGTTCTATTCCCGGCTTCCTATTGGGCTTGAGGAAGCGGCGATCATCGACGGTTGTGGTTACTTTAAAATTTGGCGGACGATCTTCCTTCCACTGTCCAAGCCGGCTCTGATGGCTGTTGGCGTCATGGTCTTCATGGGATCTTGGAACAACTTCATGGGACCGCTGATTTATATCAACAGCGATAAATGGAAGACACTCACGCTCGGGCTCGCAGGATTTCAGGGCACCTATGCCACAGATACCAATTTGTTGATGGCTGCAGCTGTCGTAATCACGTTGCCGTGTATTCTATTGTTCTTTACGGCGCAAAAAGCGTTTATGGAAGGTCTGACCTTCTCGGGTTCCAAGGAAAGCTAAACAGAAAAACAGGAGTGACTTTTAGATGACCCATTTGAGTGAAATAAAGTCTAAAGCAGGAGCTGTAACTTTTCAATCCTCCGATAAAGATTTGGACGAAGGTTTTGCCTGGGCGAAACAGCAGGCGCTGGAATATGCCCACTTCGGCGAAGACGCCGTTGGACTGTGGTACGAAGCTGCTTTGCCTGAACGTGAAGCATTCTGCATTCGTGATGTTATGCATCATAGCAATGGGGCTGCAGTACTGGGGCTTCGATTCCATACTAAGAATATGATCATGCGTTTTGCCGAGAACATTGCGGAATCGCGGGACTGGTGTACATACTGGGAGATCACTAAGGATAAAGTGCCTGCCCCAGTTGATTATGATAATGACCAAGATTTCTGGTATAATCTTCCTGCAAACTTCGATATTATTGACACGAGCTGGCGTCAATTTCAATGGACGGGTGATAACTACTATTTAAACGATAGTAAACTACAGGAGTTCTTCCAGCTAACATTAAATGAATATACGAAGACTTGGGACAAAGATGGCGACGGCCTATTGGAGTATTATCCCGAGTACGGTCGTAGAGGCCTGGCGACCTTCAATGAAGCCGGACTTCATCCGCTACTCGGCGGTGATATGATCGGCGCACAGATTTCCGGATACCGAGCGTTTGCTCATCTGGCTAGTCTCAGAGGCCAAACTGGAGAAGCGAAACAGTATGCCGACAAGGCGAAAGCGCTGGAACAACTTTACGAGAAAGACTGGTGGAACGAAGCTAAAGACCGTTTCTACGGTGCGATGCTACAGGATCGGTCATTCGTTACGAATTACCATGCTGAGGGCAACTTTCTTCCACTCTATTATGGTTCGATCACTAATCAGGAGAAGCTGCGCATGGCACTGGAGGATGTCAAAATCAATCGTGTTGCCAATGTCGAGGGCAAAACCTACCTGCCGGATATCTTTT
>DJUJ01000010.1:239-987 GCA_002438345.1 Paenibacillus sp. UBA6285 | reverse complement strand
CCGAGTTGAAGGAGCTGATTGACCCCACTCTGGATCGCCGGGATTACCCTGAAGTGTCCTATTGCGTGATCGGTTTCATGGCTACCGGATTGATGGGAATTGCGGCGAATGGAGCATCCGTAATTAGCACGCTGCCGTCACTTGCACATTCACTGGAGNNCAGTGGGCAGAGATGGGGGATATCCCAATTCTTGATTGTACCCTTACGGTTAAACACAATGGCAACACAGAGAGTGCAGTTACGCTGCAGTCTGGAGAACGATTTGTCTGGAAGGCAGCATTCCCTGGAAATGTCGGTACATTGTACCATAACGGTACTGCCGTTACAGCGAAACAGGAATTAACCGAGGGCAGAGGACAGATTAGCTTTATTACGCTTGAGGTGGCTGAAGGTGAGACACATCGTGTGTCCACTGTGCTATAAGGTTAATGCCACTAGGAAAACAACAAAAGACCATGATTCTCATTTTGAGAGCCGTGGTCTTTTATTGTTAATTTCAAAGGATAAGGATAAGCTCCCATATGTGTGCAGCCTCGGATACCGCCGTGGCTAAGGGCAAAAGCGCAAAGCTTATCATGAAACAGCTGCCTGTTACGGTCAAGGCAGAAAAAATGCAGCGTATGAAACATAATGGGAAAGTGTATTTGAGAGTCGGGGTCAATTTTGCAAACGGAGGTAAGAAGGTGCTGAGTGATCCTGGATATAAAGTACAACTGGAGTCGTCCGGCGGCTCGGTATTTGATCTTG
>DJUJ01000010.1:0-122 GCA_002438345.1 Paenibacillus sp. UBA6285 | reverse complement strand
ACCCGCTGTTACCGCTGATGTGCCTGCGGCGGATTATACTGTCAAAAAATATCCGTTAACCATCAAACGATTGAAACGCAGTTGAAAAGTGCTTCTGTTTATGCCGAGAACGACACCGCTAA
>DJUJ01000154.1 GCA_002438345.1 Paenibacillus sp. UBA6285 | reverse complement strand
GAACATGTACAAGTCTTAGCATTTTCCCGTAGGTCTATAGATTGTTTTAGAACTTTCTTTATCGAATGGAATTTGTAACTCTTCATGCATTTATATAATACGATATTGATCATGAAGCCATGAAAGAGACCCGATTCTCGTAATAAGTTAATCGGGTTTCTTTCATCTATGTGGTTATTTTTGTTTGAGAAACTTTACTGCATTTTCTAATCTTAATACAGGTACATCAATTTCAAAACACATTCGTAAGGTAGTATTAATTGAAGAATATGAGATGTGCTTTGGGTTGTTATGCTCTTTGATTTTTATATGGAAGAAGAGTACATGACTCAGGTTCTAAAACTATTGGACGATATCAAACATGAAGGATATTATGTTAAAATGGCTGTAATATAGGAAATTGTTGTAAGAAGAAAATAAAGTTTTAGACNNAATATACTGTGCTGCTCTCATTTTTGCATATTTGGCATTACAAACTATCCCTACTTCATCCATCTCGATTACATTTGCAAATATGGCATATGCATGTTCTAGTGCACTTGGTTCTTCAAAAATACAAGAATAATCAATTCCCTCAAGAAGTGGTAATCCCACTGTACCGTTTGCTATCCAATATGAAAATGTTCTAAGTGCTCCACTAAAGGAATTACTTAACTTTTGTATAGTCGCCACCTCCAAATAGTAAAAGGTATCTGTAAAATTGACCTTTTAATATTAACTATTCTATTCATCATTTGCATTATCCTTCCAGATAGATTAATACTATATTTTCTTAGTCTAATGGTTTATTTTCTTTTAACAATTGTCGTCTGTTATGTGAAGTTTCCCATGCTTACTAGAACATACTTAAGAAGCAATTCACTAGATTACTTTACATTCAACAAAGCTCATGAAAAAATAACAGATTCTTACTGTGTGGATCAATATACGGTTAGGCAAAGCTGTCTTGGGATCTGAAACGTATTATTTAGGGGGAGTTAGAGTGAAACAATCATTCACCTTTCATGACGAAAAATCCAGTAAATTTTGGTGGATAGATTATAGTGGCTGTGACTTTGTTGTGAATTATGGAAAGACAGGCGCCGCCGGAAAATATGAGATCAAAGAATTTGACTCTGAAGAAGAATGTACCAAACAAGCTGAAAAACTAATGAAACAAAAGTTAAAGAAAGGCTATCAGGCTGATAGTAATTTTGATTTTATCAACCATTTATACTTTGATAATGAGGAAATAGGGCTCCATACCAAGACATCCCATCCTAATTTTGTTAAACATTTTACAGACGATTTTTATTATGACTGCGGCGAGGAAGAAGCGCCTTTCGGCAGTGATGAAGGCTCGGATACATTGGCGGAATTAACTGAAAATCTGCGAAAGAAAAGTCAATTGAATTTTGTTGAGTTTCCTAAATTTATAATTGAAAAGGTATGGGGAATGAAATATGTTCCCGTAAGCAGCTTGTTAGAAGATGAAGTAAAAAGAGTAGTAGAGACTGACGAGATGAACATGATCCAAAGTGATATGGTCACTTATGCTGTCGCTTTTGGTCAGATAAAAATAACTGGGGTAATTGATCCTGGGCTAAAGCATTGCGCTATTGATTCCTTGAAAAGAATTCAACAAACGGCAAAAATTTTGAACTGGGGAACGGATTCAGAAATAAGCAGTAAAATGATTGAAGATTTATGTTCATTTTGACAACCTTCGATAAAAGGATAGATTCATAGAGGGATAGTTATTCATTCATATACAACATAATCGGAGAATTAGTAATGGTAATTAAATTAGGTGAATTCGAAGTAACTTGAGAAATTCAAGACACGTGCTTGTGCTAAAAAACGTATTTTTGAATACATTACTTGCTTCTACAACGGAAACGCATTCATTCTAGCATTGGATATATGACACCCAACCAGCGTGAACGCACGTACCGTTCTGTAGCTTAATTTTCTCGATTCTATGTGTCTATTCTATTGACAGCGGTACAAATTACAATTCCTAAAAGAAAGTGGAGAAGAACATGTACATAAGCAAATGGTGGGGAGAATTAATTGGCGGTTCCGATGATTCGCTGGCATTAATAGACTATTTGGAACAATTGGACTTAACGGATGTGACGCTCAATCAGATTTTAAAGGACTTGGGTTTCGATGTTCTGCTTTCCGAGGGAGACTTGGAAAACGGCGGTAATATTGGATTTGATATGAGAAGTGCTAACGGCATGTTTCGGGTAGAACTTGATATTGCCTGCGGTACTTTAATCGATCTTTCAGCCATTGTGTTGGAGAGTCGTAAATCAGGCTATGTCGATTTGCATGATTTGGATGAGGCTAGACAGCCGTGCAAACTTTATATTGATGCCTCCGAAGAAAAAAGAACCCTGCTTCGGGATGAATTGAACAAGTTTTCCCGTAATCCGCTGTCCTACGATTTAGCCGAGCTTGTTCCGACCGATGATATGAGGGAGCTTGCGGAAAAGGCAAAAATGATCGCAGATGAGCTGTTATAAGTTGGTCATAGCCTTTGAATATGGGAAGGTTTAGCGGGGAGTCTTCATCTTGAAGAAGCCCTCAATTTACGCACACTAAAAAGTTGATCTATTTTAAAGATCAACTTTTTATTTTACTGTGATAAGGTGAGAAGAGACACATTGTAGGGAGATTAATGTCATAAATGTGGGCATATTTGTGTCAATGGTGATAGGCTTTGTTCCGAGGAGAGCGAGATTTTCCTTAGAATGCAACAGGATATCGGGAAAAAGCTTAAGAAATACCTTGGAACGAATCTCGTTGGGTAAAGGCCAAAGCCTTTTTCCAGATCCCCCGCACAATAGTACAATACGCAGCTCATTCCTCCTTCCTTAAGGAGCATCACCTTCATCCTTATGTCTTGGATCGAATGACCTCTTCAATCGCATTTTTCATTAACTTCCCCGCCCGATCCCAGGATAGCTGAAGCATATCCCTTCGCCCTTGGTGTCCTTTCCGTTTACAAAGATAGGGATTCTCGTACGCTTTCCTCATGAGCTTTTTGAGGCTGTGCAGATCCGGTTCGGCCCAGCGTTGTCCCTTTTGCGCAAACAAACTGCTGAACTTTCTGGATATGGCTCTATTCATGCTGCTTGAAGGGCTCCTCAGCTGATATGGAACCAGGAATGAGTTGTTATGCGTAAGGAAATCCGTTTGCCCGCCCCAGCCTGTAGCGATGACTGGTACGCCGCTCGCCAGCGATTCTAAAAAAGGCAGGCCGACGCCCTCGCCGCGGGTGGGGAGGACGAAGGCATTGCCGAGCGTATACAAGCCTTTGAGCCGGCTTTCACTGAGCTGACGGCCGATAATGACAACAGGGGCTGTATCTTTTTGAATCCCCAGTCTCTTTTTGTATTGCATGACTTTCTGCTGAATCCACTTCTCGTTCTCATTCGCCGCATATCCGTTCGTTTTGATCACCAGAATCACGTTATCTTTAGAGGAAAATTCCTCCCAGTATGCCCTTAGTAGACCCTCCGGATTTTTGCGATGCTGGAAACCAAAGACAGACACGAACGTAAACTTCCCTACCGCACCCGGCAAAGACATCTTCTTATTTTTCGGATGAAATTCCTTGGTGTCTACCCCATGAGGAACGACAAAAATCGGGACTTTCACCCCGCTGTGCCTTAGAGCTCTCTTGTTATGCAGGGTGGGAACACACACCGCATCAAATTTGTTCATATGTGAAAGCCAACTTTTGGGGGTCTTGCTTGTTTCCCACACGGTATTCAAAATCATGGAATCATACACGCTGCGCTCTTTTTTCCATTGCATGTGACTGGGAATATGGTGATAAATCAGTACCTTTTTGCCCTGGATGTCGATATTACGATGGCTTGGCGCACCTAATCGAACGGTTACACCCTGCCGCTTCAGTGATCTTGCATAGGCTCTGCTGACACGGCCAAGACCGCTTGTTTTGTGTATCGGTCCTTTCCAGACCACTTCATAGCGCTTCATTTGGCAACAGCCTTGGAAGATTTAAGATACCCTTTACGTTTGTGAAAAGAATGGACCGGTACGTTTTAATCAGGGAAGACATCTTGGAACGTTGCTTGGATTTATTCATACTTCTCATAATGGCAGAGTGCCAGCTCGTGTTATGTTNNCTTTCTCGAACAGCAGGTAATGGGTAACGAAGGATAATTTAGCAGAGCGGCTTTTTCCCATCAGTTTCTTATACGTACGGGAGTATTCGGGCTGACTCCAGTTTCTGCAGTAAAATACGATCTTGTCACCTGTCTTGAAGACGTGGGGACGAATGAGCACGGTATCGGCATCGATCACATGGAGGAGTGTCGCTAGATCCTTCTCAATCGCTGGGATTAACACATCAATTGGTGTTGTCATTTGCTCATCTCCATATATCAAATATATGGGATTATCATATGCCCCTAAGAATGAAAGGGAATGGGTATAGGGAGGTTGCAAAACACAAAAAAGTAAGGGCTCGGGTCTAAAACTATGAATGGGTTCACTTTCACTTTGCGAGAAGTTACGCATCATGAAAAAAGCCTTGAACAGGATTGGCTTCAATTGGTCAAGACCCCATTTAGTAGACATTGTAAAAACACCTATGATACAAGCTGATTCCTGTACTCAACAGGAGTCAGCTTGTTGAGTTTTCGCTGTGCTCTGTCTTCGTTATAAAAACGTATATATTCCTCAATTCTTCTTTGTGCCTCATCGATACTTCGTATATCATAAGGATAGAGTGCTTCGACTTTAAGATGAGAGAAGAAGCTCTCGATTGAGGCGTTGTCATAACANNCTCCAACCTGTGGCAGCATGTCGTGGTATGCATGGGACGTGTACTGGTATCCCTGATCGCTATGAACGATCAGTCCAGTCACGTCTTTATGCGTTTCAAAGGCCTTTCTAAACGTTTCTAATACAAGCGGATTGTAGCGAATTATTGACGACACGATTAGTCATTTAGAAACGTTAGGAAAAGGGTGTTGGGTAGGATACTCTTTTGCATGGATGGCAGCATTATACACACGACAAGGGAACGGAGAAGCTGCTCGCTATCACCTGCAACAATTCTGGGAACACACTTGTTCGCCGAACGGTTTCCATCTTAATGGAGATTACAAATCAACAGGGTTAACACAATTCCATTATCGTCCGTTTACATTGGAAGGAAATATGGCTGCCGCTGATGCCTTGCAAGAAATGCTGCTACAAACAAACTTGGGTATTATTCGACTCTTTCCAGCAATACCAAGTTCTTGGCAGAAGAATGGGGCAGAATTCCAAAGGTTTCGTGGAGAAATGGGTGTACTTGTATCTGCAAAAATCTTCGCGGGAAAGGTAGAATACGTAGAGCTTCAAGCGGAATCTACAGGTATTTGTCATCTGGAAAACCAATTTGGATCTGAGATATTGACGTTAGAAATGGATGGAATAATGACTAAGATGATATGCCCTACAGGATCAGTTATTACAATTGAACTCCGGAAAGATGAGACATGTCGAATTGTGGGCGGCTTAGTATGAATACCACTAGTATGGAGGGACATGTTGATTACATGNNTATGAAGTTGTATCAAGGCATAAGGGAGTGTTCACTTCGCCTCCAACCAGAGTGCCATCGAAAAAGGTAACGGACGGTATATTACTAGGCAACGGTGATATGGGGGTTGTGATCAGCGGAGATCCTTCAGAACAACGATTTTGGCTTTCTATGAATGACTTTTGGAAAGCAATGCGTGTGTTTCCTAATGCTGGTCCTTGCTTAATGAAGCGCAGAGCGTATCTAACTTCAGTACTCCGCAATCAAAAGTAACCATTAAATCTTGGGTAGCCGCCACAGACAATGTGTTCGTCATTGAGTTATCCTGCCTCGGCCCTGCAGTTCCAGTCAAGCTTGATTTATGGGTAAAGACAGGGCATGAATCGGAGACGGAGTATGGATCAAATGAGTCCGTAAAGTGGGTGACGAGTATCCCCGCGTCATTATTTCCTTTTACACTCGAAGCACTTTTACCACTAACCGTTTTATTGCCCCTATAATCCGAGGTTTTGTCCATGAAGGAGAAACAAAAATCGTATACATTCCTAATCGATTTCCACCCCATAAATCAGTAATAATGCCATTGCCGACAACCGCTGTCTCATTTTTTTGGGTTCCGAGTATATCCAAAGCAGCCATAAATGTTTTTTTCTTCGGTTTACTCGCTTCGAATAAAGCCGGAATCTCATTAACCAGCTCGTTTCCTTGCGAAGGAGGTTTACTGTTCGAGACGATAATCAGCTTAATCGCATATCGGGACTTAAAGTCTTTCAGCCATTTCTTCATCGAATCCGATGCAGACGGAGAATTTTTCGGAATTAATGTATTACTCCAATTAAATATTATTCCTTTAATTCCTGCC
>DJUJ01000179.1:1950-12748 GCA_002438345.1 Paenibacillus sp. UBA6285 | reverse complement strand
GACAAGAGGCAATACGTATCCAGTCCTCAGCCAATTCCGAAAATATGTATTTTTATTCAATAACATCGCTAATCCTAACGAGAGTACAAGCATAAGTGGAACACTTATCGCGCTAAAATAAAATGTATTGGATGCTGCTTTACGGAAGGAACCGCTCTCTAACAGCTCTCGGTAATTATCAAACTCTACAAAATGGCCATCTATCGTGCTGTCCATAAAAGAATAGAATACTCCCATAACAAACGGTATAAGGTAAAACATCGCGAATCCGATACCGCTTGGTGCCAGGAACATCATTGCCGCTGAGACATCCTTTCGAAGCCATTTCCTGATCGTTGGATTTATCATCCTTACAGTAACCTCCTTCATGTACATAGAATAAGAAAAACTATTTAAAAAGAAGTGCGGTATATATTAAGTATTTCTTAAATTTCAAAAAATGAAGTCGTGAGATCACAAAAAGCCGTTGATAGGAATATCAACGGCTAATAAATTTAAATTCAATCTTTTATTGAATGATTCATTGGTTCCTAATTCTTCGAGTACAACTCCACGGCCTGCGTATCCATATNNATCCTGTGCCCTCATAAATCCGCCAAAATTTAATACCGCGCTCCTATTTGTAGTATATCCAGACTGATGCACTTTCCCTTCTCCGTCAGTGAATGTTTCAGACGTACGGTTATAATAGTTCAAATATTGAGCATTCTCAAGCTTATGTCTTAAGAGGATCGTTCCCTCCATTGCATCATTCTCTGGAGTTGGCGTGACTAACTCAAGTCCACTTCCGGGCGCTTCAATAATTTGCTGTTTATTGAGATCGACGACAATTTTCATCTCATCCTTTTCGACAGCTGAAATTCCGAATGATTTCCGTGCGACGGTGTCTGGCATGCTCTTTAGAATCTTTTTACTGTTTCTAAACACCAGCGTAGACTTGGAATCGTCCGAGTAGACCTCAGAATTATCAGATGTGATAACGCTAGGATAATAATACTTATCTTCAGTACCGTCATGTTTACTGATCAGTACAGGATTAATCAATTGGAAAATCCGTTTATCATTGTTCTGATCATACTCTAGATCCACATAGGTGCTAAGCGGGGTATATAGCACTTGATTCACTTTAATCTTTTGCCCGTCCACTGTAAGTGTTCCGTCTGTATCTAGCGTACGTTCCTGTGCTTTGAGCATGTCAGGGTCAAGCTCGAAAGCTACATCTAGGCTAGTCCGGTACTTATTACTGCTGGATTGGAGAGCCTTATCTGAAGTTTCAGTAAGAATAACATTATAGTTTACTTTCTTTGGATATTTAACCGTTGGCGAAAGAGTAGTGGAGTATATAAAATCCATAGACTGCCCGGGTTGAATTCCGCTCTCGCTAGCAAGCATACTTAATGATGCACCTTTATGAAGAGACGACTCCTTTATCCCTTCAAATTGAAGTGCAAAATCCGCATGTATAACTACTTCGTCCGTATTGTTCTGAACACTATATAGAACATACACCTTCCGTCCATCTGTAACGGCACCTGTCACATCTATACGGTAACCCTTGTTTTCCGCACTCTGACCCACCGGCACAACAAGATTCTGTTCAAGAGCACTAACAAGTGCGGGATCCAACCTGGAGAACGAGCGATAAGCTTTGAAGTCATCCGTTTTTATAGTGCTGGCCGATTGAACTGAAGGTTGAACCACTTCCTTATTCGGCAATCCGATCGTTGAATATGTAAATAGAAACGCAACCACTGCAGCTGCAACCACGCCCATACCCGTAGTATAGATACGTCGCTTTTCTCGCTTCTTCCCCTCCACAATTCCCTTTTTCATAGCGTTGTAGATTTTCATCTCCTGTATTGTTTCGACATTTTGTTGCACTTCATCGATGTTCTTATGTAGAATACGTTCTTCTTTTTCTGTCATTCCGTTCACCTCCAATATCGCTATAGATAGCTCCGAAGCTGTTTGAGTCCTTCACGCAGCCAAGTCTTAATGGTACCTTCTGGTCTTTTTAGCACTTTGGCAATTTCGACAGTGGTCATGTCATGGTAGTATTTAAGAGTTACGACATGCCGATACCTAGGTTTTATCCGATTCATCGCACGCTCCAGATCAATTCGATCATTACTCTTCATTTCTCGCGCCGCTTCCTCAACCATCTTTTCCGCTACAACCACACGTTTTTTTCGCCGTAGCTCATCCATGCAACAGTTGATCGTTATTCGAATTAGCCAGGGTGTGAAGGACTGTTCGTCCTTTAATTTTTTACGTTTCATCCATGCCCTGCATGACGCTTCTTGGATCACTTCCAGCGTGTCTGCCTCTGTTCGCAGATAACTATAAGCAATAGCGTACATTTTTCGATGCTCCACATACAAACGACTAAAAAAAGCTTCTTCATCCATTTGCGCAAAATCTACCATTCTGACTTCATCCATTGTGTTTTCCACCTTCCACCACCCCCTCTTTCTTTTATTAGGAAGATGCATCCACCTCATGTACATATAAGTAAGACGGAGTTGAACGTAAAAACGATTGATTTTTTTCAAATTCATTTAATATGTTGTAAAATAGTAACGTTAAGTACATCCTTTAAAGCATTTTGTGAAAAGAGGTGGATCGGTGCTAAAAGCTGACAGACAGGCGTACATCCTAAAAAAAGTAGAGACCGAGGGCCGCGTTGTTGTCCTAGAATTAACACAGGAATTAAATGTAACGGAAGATACCATACGAAAAGACTTACAAAGCTTATCGAAGTTGGGACTTCTCAAACGAATTCACGGTGGAGCCCATAGTCTAATTAGTGACATGAAAGATTTCAATTCACGTTTAGAATTCAATAGCCAGACCAAAGCTGACTTAGCTAAACGAGCTTGCACGCTTATTGAGAATTCAAAGGTCATCTTTATTGATGGCGGGTCCACAAATTTAAAAGCAGCTGAGAACATCCCTGAGCATTTTGATGGAAGAATTATTACCAATTCCCCCTCTATTGCTTTATCACTATGCCGGTTGTCCAAAGCTAGTATAACCTTGTTAGGTGGCGACCTCGATAAAAAGAACCAAGTGTTATTCGGAGCTTCAACGCTTAGAGCGATACAGCAAATCCATTTGGATCTAACGTTTCTTGGCGTATCCACGCTGGATTCAAAAGTGGGCATAACCGTACCCTCTAATGAGGAATCCATTATTAAGAATCAACTCTTTGAACAATCATCCATGGTCATTGCCATAGCTACGAAAGAAAAGCTGGAGAAAATATCAACTTTTTTTGTAGCAAACGTATCCTCATTGGACTATTTAATCACTGAAAGTACAGTGGATAACAAGACTATTGATACCTATACAAAACTTGGAGTTAACGTGGTTACGGTATAGTTTATTTCTTCTGAAGTACAAAAAAAGATGAACACCGTTGAGGACTGTGCTCATCTCTCGTTTAAAAAATTCTTGATCGCGTCGTACGAATCATGATTATGCTGCTTATTACTGATCGTTTTGGAAGTAATCTCATTAAATTGGGCGTTTGGGATGTATTCTGAGAGTAATCGTCCGTAGGCGTATGGATGAATAGGATCAAGTTGACTAGCAAGGATCAATGTGGGTATCTTTAAGTTTTTCCAAGCCTCACAATCATTATTAGGACAATCCATTGGCAGCTTTACAAACTTCATCGAGGTTTCTTTTACATAAGGATATTTAAACTGCCCTAATAAGGATTCACCCGCATAAGACGATAATGAATTTATGGATTTATAGACCTCTAAATTTTCGTATCTATTTTGGGCGGTTTTAGTATCTGATACCTGCAATACATCATGAATTTTGGCAAAAGCCTCACAAACCAAATCGTCTTGCGGCTTATCTACCCAGAAAAGGCATATTCTCTCCTCCTTTACAAAGGACCAGAAACGTCACTTAGGTAAATCGTATTTCCAGTCTTCACGGATTCTTCTACAGCGAGCATCGCTCTCATGGTAGCCATTCCATCCTCAATCGCACCTACACCAGGCTTATTATGCAGGACAGAATCTGCGAAACCTTCAATCTGCAATCTATAAAAATGACCATCTGCTCCGAGCGGTCTGTGGTAGCTGTTATCACTAGCTTTGAAAATTTCTACATCGCTTGATTTTAATGTCCAAGGATTGTAGGTCTTGCCCATGATAGATCCGAATTCACCGTAAATTTGGAACCCTTCATGCCAATCCATCCGAACTGCAATAGTCAAATCCAATTGGGCTACAAATCCACTTTCAAACTCCGCAGTAATAAACCAGCAATAAGCACCAAACTTTTGTGTATTCCATGCTTTCACACTTACAATATTTCCACCTAGATATCTTGCGGTATCGAACAAATGGCTTCCATGACCTAAAATATAATAGCGTTCCTTGTTCGCTTTTGGATCTCCAGCAGGTCTCTTCATATTCTTGCCGGGTATGATCACTGGCTGAACATTTTCGGTGACGGTATATCGATAAGTGGAATCACAATACCAAGCTTTTAGGCCAATGATTTCTCCCATTTCATGATCCACAAATTCTTTTGCAGCTACTATACCCGGGTCGTATCTCTTCATATTTCCAACTTGAACCTTGAGATCGGTACGATCCACAAGTTCTTTTAATTCTTCCACTTCTTCGATAGATACGCCTAAAGGCTTTTCTACTAATACATGTTTACCTGCTCGCACTGCTTGTTTAGCAGCCTCCACGTGAAATTGATCCGCAATTCCGATAACAACAGCATCTACGCTCAGGTCCGCCAACATTTGATCATAATCCGTATATACCTTGTCGGGTTCATAGATAGCATTCATCCTACCCAGCAAGTATTCATCCACATCGCATATTGCGTACAGGTGATCATTACGTGAACGCCTTATAGAGTCAAAATGCGCCGCTTGTGAAATCTGACCGCAGCCTAACACACCGATGTTCAACAATTTGTTTTCCTTTTTCATATTCATGTCCTCCTATTCTAGTTAAGGTAATTCAAAGCATGCGCTACATCGTCCTCAGCTAACCCATGCATAATAACGGGACCGTCATAAACCTTACTTAATTCATTTAGATATTTCTTTAAGGGCAAGTTTCCTTTACCTACCGGTGCAAAAGTGATCTTCTCTTCGGATACAAAAGCATCCTTGCAATGCGCAATGACAATGTGCTCCTTCAGCGCTGTTAGCGTTTTTGATATCTTACCTAAGAGGTCCTTATGATCCTGTGGAGTTACTAGATTTGCTGCATCATACAAAACCTTAAGATAGGGTGTGTCCAGATCTTGTAATAGTCTCAAAGCCTCTTCTGCCGTACTCACCACATTGGCTTGTTCAGGTTCAAAGACTAACGTCACTTGATTGTCTTCTGCAATATTCAGCATCCACGCAAGACTTTCATGCAATAGTGCCCATGCCCTTTCTGTATGATTATCTGGATGAGGACTCCAGAAATCTTCTTGGTTATAGCTACCCGTAGAAATAGAAACATACGGCACATCTAATGCTGCAGCAGCCTCAACTACATTTTTAAAGCACTGCTGATTCTCAACTTTTTCCTCCTCATTTAGCTCTAGCGTATTAAACGTTCCTGAGATCACAGCAATGCTTACTCCACTGTTTATTGTTGCTTCTTTGATTTGATGGATGGTTTCCTGATTGATTTCTTTAGGTAAACTTTCCAATCCTACATTAGCAAAATTGAATTGAACCGTACTCATGCCCTGGGCTTTGATTTTGTGTAAGGCGATCTCCAGTTCATAGTTCGAATATACTTTAGAGAAAATTCCTAGCTTCACAAGTTACACCTCCTTTATCTATTTTCAACTTCAGCATACACACATTTTCGATTACAAACAATAAATTTCAATTACTATAAATAAGTAATAAGCAATACAAAAGCATAAAAAAAGNNGCTGTCATTACGCCAACACTCTATTTTCAAACCAATTATCGATTTCGATTAATCATGTAATTCAATAAATGCTTCAGAAAAGCAATATTACGAGGGATCTCCATCAACGCTTCCATGGCAAGGCAATAGTGTTCCCACATCTCTTTTCGTGCACCGTCTGCACCAAGGATAGATACAAACGTTGAATTGTTATTCTCCACATCCTGCCCTATCGGCTTACCTAGTAAATGATGATCCCCTTCCAAATCGAGCAAATCATCTTTAATCTGAAAGGCAATCCCCGCATGGTAGGCAAATTTTTTCAAAGACAGAATTTCTGACTCCTTAACCTGAGCGAGAATGGCCGGCATCACTAGTGATGCTTCAAATGCAATTCCGGTCTTATAAAAACAAATCATATTTAATTGCTCTAGCGTCAACGCTTTCCCCTTAGAATTCAAATCCATCGCCTGACCCATACATGTATCTTCTGCTTTTTGGGCCGAATATTGCATTAAGGCAAGCACAGCTTTTGCATCAAAAGAATGAAGTGAGGCCTGTTCCTCGATCGACTTCTGAATCAAAAATAGTCCAGTTAACTCCGCCGTGGCGCTATTATATACTTCGTGCAGAGTTGTACGACCTCTTCGGGTTGAGGCATTATCCTGGGATGGNNGGAAGATCATCGAAGATTAGAGAAGCGGTATGCATATATTCCAAAGATCTCATAAGCGGCACAATGGCCGATTCATCTAGACCATATTCGTTAACACCCATGACCCAAGTCAATATAGGCCTTATCCGCTTACCATCCCCTTCCAGACTATAATTAGCTGCATCAATAAGCATCTCTTTCATGGTTGGCGTATCGGCTGGCTTGGCTATCAGCAATTGTTTGTTGATTTGATCTCGGACCCTTTGAATCGTATCTCGAAATTCCACTTTTTCCTTCTTGCTGATTTTAAGATTCAAAAGCAACTGATCCCGAAGCAGCTTATCGAAAAAATCCACATCGTCCGCTTTCTGCACCATCTGCTGTACAAGCCGATTAAATTCTGTNNTACTTTTCAATCCCTACACGTTCTTTACAGCGCTTGAGGCCATTAATTGCTCGATCTAATATCACCTCACGAGTTTTAGGATCGGAGTGATACACGGTGTGTATTAAATGGGAGATGACGGTCCAGTATAATTCAAAAGGGTTGATCAGATCCGTACGTTGTCCACGGTATTTTAAATAATAGGTATAAGGAGTAACCGCACCCTCTTTCATATCGTCAAACATATCCGCAAAGTCATCAGCCAGCTGATTGTATAGCCCATAGAAGAAGGTACGTTGATCAAACCCGTCATCTGTTGGAGCACTAATTACGGATCTGACAATTAAACGAGAAGAAGAAGATTTTAAAATAATGGGTATGAAAAGATCCTTATTGCTGTATTCAGGGTTAGAAAGATCCTTGATTCGATCTAACTCCTGGGAATGAAAAAACACAAAGGATTGCTCGAAAAATGCATCCTGCATGTCTTCCCGCTGATACCCTCTAATATACTCAAAAGCCTCCTTAAGCTCTGAATGTACAAATTGAATGAACGGTATATTCTCTCCGGACCATTCTCCCATCTCAGGTACAACTCTATTAAGGATCGCGGTGCGTATCATATGGGAATACTGTTCTTTCTCTTGGTCGGTTAAGACACTGGAATCAAGGAGATCATCAATGAATGGATAAGTTAGGCCATACGAATAACCAAGTCTTATGGCTTCACCAATTCTCTTGGAACGCTCCACAGGCGTTACTTCATCGTCCATCTCTTCCATCACATGGAGAATCACCCCAATAATGATCTTGATCAATTTACGCTGCGCTTGCTCGGGATTCATTTCCTTCGGAAGATGTGCTGATACCTGCTTAAGTTTGTCTATCACCCAAATCGTGGCGGTCTCAACGCCTTCCTTCTGGGCCCAACGATAAATCCCCGTCAAACTCATGAAATCTGACTGATCCTCTGTACTTGTCGAGCCTGGATGAATCATCTGATTTCTAATGTCGGCAACCATACGCTTAATTCGGAGCTGTGTATTAGGTGAATCCAAAGCTTGCCCCAGATCCCTCATATAAAGATAGGAAACACTTCGATCCAAATAATCATCCAATTTACCGGTTTGATTCAGCCATCCTAGATATCTATGATAATCCTGTGAATCAGGTTTCCCTTTCCCTCTTGATAAAAAGGACAACCACGAACGACGACGAATATGGTTCTTCTTCCACAACTGAAAATCTTCAATCAAGGTAGACACATAAGTTTTTTCTTTGAACTGTTCATGAAGAGATGCAAAATATTGAGCCGCCTTTTGTTCAGCGGTAGAATATCCTTTATCGGCGTAATCTGTAAATTCTTCATTCATAGGTGATGACCTCAACTTCTCTTTTTGTTAACATGACCCATTAGGAAAGAACAGAATTTTCTTCCTGAATGAAATGTTCATCAGTTAATACGGCCAAAACTCTTTTGGGTTACGAAAAAAAAGCCTGACTAATCAAGCTTCTTTCAAAATTACTATACACAAATTATTTTATTTTGATTTATCTGCATTATACTCCTTTACTTGGATCTCCAGTGAGAGTGTAGATCCTAATTCCTTTTGTATATATGTTAGATCTGTTAACTGCTCGATATGATACACGCCACCTGGAAATGGTGAATCATACAGAAGCTTTGATACTGCTGCTGTCACTTTTGCAGTGATGATGGATTGATTCTTTCCTTGCAATATTAAATCAGCATGCATTGGCTTCCCCTCTCGATTTCTTCCACGAGCCTCAACCTTGATAGCGAACTGGTCACTCCCTAAATGTAGCCGCTCCATAGCACGAACCATCCACCTGTTCACCCAGCTTGTTTTCAACAAACGAACAGCCCCTGTTTTTTTGGCTATAGCCAGCATTTTAGTAACGAAGACTGAGTCCAGACAAAATCGTGTGGAGATGGACGATGCTTTGAGCGTTCGGGCAAGCGTCTGTTGATCTGAGAATGGGAAACGATATGCATGGCGACTCCCTAAATCGTCACCAAAGTGATACGACTTTCTATCGGTGAAGCTCTCCACCTCTACCTGACGATCCTTCTGCTTAACTTCAAACTTTTCTCCTAAACTATTCACTGTCCATTCGATCGCTGCCTTACCATGAGAATCACCAAGTCCGAGCATTATCGCGATTTCGATTTCTTCCGTCTGTTCCATCAATCTCTCCGCTTCATGAGCCATTAGATTGGTTATACCGGGTGCAAGCCCTACACTAAGAACGGCACTAGACCCATATCGTGCAGCCTCTTCATTGAACGCCTCAATTTGAGATAAAAACGGACCGCTCGCTGATACATCCACATAATGCGTACCGCTACGAAAGCAGGCTTTAACAAAATCCGTATTCGTTTGATCCAAACACATGATGACTAGCTTCATTTGATCTAGTAAATGTGGAGGTAACGGCTTATTGGTATCTAACTGAGACGGCCTGACTTTACCCTGGGTAGATTGACTGAACCGCTCTGCTTTTTCAAGACTTCTCCCTGCAGAAAATACTTTACCTGGAAACTGTTTCTCTAATATTTCACATATCGTACGCCCTACATATCCATAACCACCAACGACAACTATATCTTCTTTTTCCTGCATTTTTATCACCGCATCCTATATAATAGAGTTGATTAAGAATCATTCTCAATTATACGGATTTCGCTTCCGTTCACTATCCCACAAATGTGGGGGTTCGTAATAATACATTAATGACTAGAGGGCTACCCAATGAATACCAATAAACATTACAGTCTAATAAAAAAACAAATCATTAAGCTAGGTATGGTTACTGATTCATCTCACAACTACCGTACTTCCTTGCTTTCCCTCTTGCGTGAAGTTGTTCCTTTTGATGCCGCCTGCTGTAGTCATGTTGATCCACAAACATTGCTTTCTACTGGTGCGGTTACTGAAGACAACGTAGAATCCATTCATCCCCACTTGTTCCAGATCGAATACGGTGAGGATGATGTTAACAGCTATGAGCAAATGGTCCATAGCAAACTTCTTGTCTCTACAATATACGAAGCAACCGAGCAGCAACCAGAGCGGAGTGCCCGGTATCGAAAGGTTTTGTCTCCAGCAGGTTTTGGGGATGAACTACGAGCAGTGCTTATTCTTGGAGAATCTTGTTGGGGCTATTTGACGCTGTACAGAAATGCGGATCAATCGGAATTCTTACAAGAGGAATGTGATTGGATCACCTCATTGATTCCTCTGATTGCAGCCAGAATGCGGGCTTTCAGTCTTGAGCTTCCAGAGAGAGAGAAGACATGGCTTGAAGATCATTATGGTTCCGGCATTGCAGTACTATCTGATCACTTGGCTCTTCTCTCGTCCAATCCCGCAGCAGATCGCTGGTTAGACAAACTTCGGTCATTGGAAATGATCGATGTTCATGTCCTGCCACGTCCAATCCGTGCTGTAAGCACACAAGCGTTAAATAGCCCCTCCCAATCTGCGGGGATTGCTAAGGTATGCATCCGTATGAATGAGGGGCCTTATTTAGTCGTTCGAGCAAGCCGTCTTCACACTTCCGACAGCCAGATCCAGGTTGCTATTTCTTTCGAGCCCGCACGTCCAGCGGACATGCTTCCCATCATTGCTGAAGCGTATGGTTTGACGGAACGTGAACAGCAGCTATTACACGGTGTAATTCGAGGATTATCCACTAAAGAATTGGCTTCTGCTCTACATATTTCTGCATACACCGTCCAGGATCATTTAAAGTCCATTTTTAGCAAGTCAGGTGTCAGCAGCCGAAGAGAACTTATTTGGTATTTGCATTCTCGCTACAATATTATAGAAGCATAAG
>DJUJ01000179.1:1777-1923 GCA_002438345.1 Paenibacillus sp. UBA6285 | reverse complement strand
GCTGCTCATGAGTACCAGACTCTGCAATAACCCCTTGATCCAGAACGAGAATGCGGTTCGCATGCCGGATCGTGCTCAGTCGATGCGCAATGATGAGGGTCGTTCGATCTTTAAGTATTGTACTCATATTTCGTTGAATCATCTTC
>DJUJ01000179.1:0-1771 GCA_002438345.1 Paenibacillus sp. UBA6285 | reverse complement strand
AGATTGCCGATTAGCGCCCGTGCAATTGCAATACGCTGACGCTGCCCTCCAGATAAACTCGCGCCCCGCTCACCAACCTATGTATCGTAACCATTCGGAAATGTCATAATGAATTCATGTGCCCCCGCAAGCATAGCAGCGGCCATTACCTCATCCATCGAGGCATCCGGAACTTGATAAGCAATATTGTCATGAATCGTTCCACTAAAAAGTCCAGCGGCCTGCTGTACAACTCCGATCTGTTTGCGAAGTGTAGCGGCCTGAACCTGCTTTAGGTCATGTCCGTCGATACGAATGGCTCCGCTACTTGGAAGGTATAACTTAAGCAATAGATAAGTATAAACGTCTTCGGCGTCNNAACTTGTACTTTCTTATATTTTAAAAATAGTACCCTCTCTATCCGTTATGATGAACGAACTGGAGTGGGTACTATTTAAATGAAAAAAACTACTTCGTATCTATGGATATAGACAGCGTCCCATTGGATTCAATTAAAGAAATTTGGGCTTGATCCGTCTGCCATTCCATACGAAAGATTGTTCCTCCGCCTTCTTTTTCCATATCTGTTGTGTTACCTTCGCTGTTAGTGGTAGGCTCTCCAAGCTGTTGCGTTATCTCTTGCGTTAATTTTTCCTTGGTAGTTTCTTCAAAATGAATCGTCTCTCCAATCACTTTTCCGGAGTCATCATAGGATACCTGAAGAATTGCCTCGTGATTCACAATCTTCTCTTCATATTCGCGGGATAAAAGTGTAGAATTCGTACCTTCATTACGATAGGGCGCTCCTTCGCCGAGAGATTGGACAACTTGAGCATCCTCTTTTCCAATCAAACTGGCTAGTGATTCAAGGGTATATCTGTCCTCAGCTCCGCTTGGTGCAGTTGGAGGTGGTAGCTGGGATTTATCTGGTACTGGTCTTGAGCAAGCACTAAGTGCAAGGACCGTAAGCAGTAACAAACAAGTTTGCTTTAATTTTTTCATGGGTTTCATTCCCTTCATTGCTAGCACTTGATTTATTTTTTACAATTTATTGAATGATTATGTATCGATATAGCCAAATTCACCCATAAAAAAGACGATATCTCATGAAGTCAAATGACTTTAAGATACCGCCCTACTTCATGAATCTAGCAATTAAAGTGAAGCTGAGGCTTGGCTGACCCAAGTCAATAATTGAGTCACATCAACTGTATTCCCTTTACGCAGTTTAAATGTTTTTCTCTCCGGAGGACCCTCGAACATCCCTTCTGGAAACTCGAGCTCACTCGTATTAAAAATAACAAAACTTACCGCATCTTTCGATGTTGAGATGGCTGCTGCGTATTTACCATTTTTCAAAAAATGAGGCTTCTTATACTGAATTCGTTCCTGCACATCCGGGATCGCCTGGTGAACAACCTCACGAAGAGTATTGGATAATTCCACCTGCCATGGTTCTTTTAAAGCATCAATATAATCGATTACTTCCTGATTCATTCTTCATCTCTCCTTGATTTCTCAGGCCCAAGGTTATTATTGTTTTAGACATTCGTTTTCACTTCTTTATCTAGACCTTTGTCAGGAGAGTTTAATAAAACTACCCCTCCTACAATTAATACTATTCCAGCGAAAGTAAGAACACCAAATGGATCCCCCCACACTACAATACCAACGAACGCTGTTAGAACTGTACCTACACCCGACCATATAGCATAAGCTAAACTTAAAGGTATTTCTCTTAGGGATATAGATAAACTATAAAATGCTATTGAAAAACCAATAGCAACGCCTA
>DJUJ01000048.1:30927-31554 GCA_002438345.1 Paenibacillus sp. UBA6285 | reverse complement strand
CGGGGGTGGAGGCTAGATGAGGAAGCTTATGATGAAGAGAATAATCAAAGAAGCGAGAGTGTGTTTGCTCTTGGTAATGGATATATTGGCATGCGCGGTAATTTAGAGGAAGGTTACCATGGCCACTCGGGCTCAACTGTAACAGGGAACTATTTAAATGGATTTTTCGATTCCGAGCCCATTGTGTACCCAGAGGGAGCTTATGGGTATCCTTCCCGCAATCAAACTATGCTGAATGTGACGGATGCCAAGATTATTGAGCTCAGCATTGAAGGTCATACCTTTCAGTTAAACAGTGGGCAAGTGCACCGTTATGAACGGAAGCTGGATATGCGAAATGGGATTTTGCATCGGCAGGTAGAATGGGAATCTCCTGCCGGTCACCGGGTGCAGATAAATATTCGGCGGATGGTGGCTTTGCAGCACAAACATTTGGCGGTTATAGACTATGAGGTCAAGGCGCTGAATTTTGACGGAACCCTTACATTCACTTCATCCATCGATGGTGAGATTCAAAGGCCGGAGGTTACAGATGACCCCCGGCTGGGCACGGGGAGTAAGGAACCCAGTTTGCTGCTGGAGGATACAGGTCATGAGCTCGAACAGTCTTTCTTATGGATGAAGCAT
>DJUJ01000048.1:30633-30891 GCA_002438345.1 Paenibacillus sp. UBA6285 | reverse complement strand
ATCTAGGTATGAAAGGCTCGTGCAGCTGGAGGATCAGCGGTTATCCATGCAATTAGTTGTTCCAGTGGTGATGGGGGAAAGTATCTCGTTGACCAAGTACATTTCGTATCACACCTCTAAGGATTACATAGAAGATGAGCTGTTAAGCAGGTGCTTAGAAGTGCTGCGCTTGGCGGAGAATAGTGGGTTTGAAGCTCTTGTTCATGAACAGCGGGCTTATCTGGATCATTTCTGGGCGCATACCGATGTGGAGATTCA
>DJUJ01000048.1:30157-30496 GCA_002438345.1 Paenibacillus sp. UBA6285 | reverse complement strand
ACACTATTTCTGGGATACCGAGATGTATATGCTACCCTTCTTTACGTTTACACAGCCGGAGATTAGCCGGAAGCTGCTCGAATTTCGTTATGCCACGTTAGATAAGGCACGGGAGCGAGCGACGGTGATGTCGCAGAAGGGAGCGCTATATCCTTGGCGTACTATAGATGGTGCAGAGAACTCTTCCTATTTTCCGGCAGGAACGGCGCAAATGCATATTAATGCGGATATTGCATATGCCATCAAGCAGTACGTGCTGGCTACCAGCGATTATGATTTTTTGATTTTGAAGGGAGCAGAGATTTTATTCGAGACCTCCCGATTTTGGGTGGACCTGGG
>DJUJ01000048.1:24282-30119 GCA_002438345.1 Paenibacillus sp. UBA6285 | reverse complement strand
CGTAACGGGTCCTGATGAGTATACAGCTATCGTTAACAATAATGCCTATACCAACCTTATGGTACAGGATCAGCTCTATTTTGCACATGAAATGGCCGGATTGTTATGCAAGCAGTATCCAGAGCATTTTGAACGCCTGAAGCGCAAGATTGGTCTGATTGAAAAAGAGTCTAGCGATTGGCTGGAAGCTGCGGAGAAGATGTTTATCCCTTTTGATGAGGGCCTAGGCATCTATGCTCAGGATGATACGTTTCTGACAAAGAAAAAATGGGATTTTGAACATACGCCAGCGGATAAATATCCGTTATTACTCCATTACCACCCGCTGGTGA
Organism: Paenibacillus sp. UBA6285; assembly: GCA_002438345.1. Lineage (GTDB taxonomy): Bacteria > Bacillota > Bacilli > Paenibacillales > Paenibacillaceae > Paenibacillus_AQ. The sequence continues at coordinate 29,787 of DJUJ01000048.1, read as the reverse complement.
TTTACCGCCATCAGGTGTTGAAACAGGCGGATCTGGTGATGGCCATGTTTCTGCTGGGTGATCAGTTCAGCTTGGCGGACAAGATCCGCAATTACAATTACTATGAGCCGCTGACGACGCATGATTCTTCTTTGTCACCGTGCATTCACAGTATTATTTCTGCTGAGATTGGTGATTTGAAGGGAGCTTATTCCTATTTTGACCGCACGGTACGGATGGACTTAGATGATATTAACCGCAACGTGAAGGACGGGCTGCACACTGCTGCTATGGCAGGATCTTGGCTGTCGATTGTGAATGGGTTTGGTGGGATGCGCTTATGTGGCGGTATGCTATCCTTTAATCCAACCTTGCCAGCACAATGGGATAGCTATCGATTTAAATTAACAAGCGGTGGGCACTTATTGGATATTTATGTTGATGATAAGGTAGTAATCTATACACTACTGGCAGGTGAAGTGATTGAGATTCTACATAAGGGGAGCCTTGTACAGCTGACTGCAAAGAAGCCGGTGTCCCTTTCAAATGTGAAGCAGCTTGAGGCCGTCATTTTCGAGCTAGACGGGATCATTACCGATTCTGGAGAGCATCATTATCTAGCATGGAAAGCACTGGCAGATGAGCTTGCGATTTCTTTTGATAGAGAGAAGCATGAACGTCTGAAGGGCCTTAGTCGAATGGAATCTTTAGAGGTCATACTGGAGGGAAGTGGCCTGAATTTGCCACAACCGGTAAAAGGAATGCTCTGCAACAAAAAGAACGAGAAGTATAAGCAGCTGATTCAGCAAATGACGCCAGATGATTTGTATCCGGGTATCCAAAGTCTACTGACCGATTTGCAGGAAAGGCGGGTCCCTGTCGGCCTGGCTTCAGTCAATGAGAATGCGATGTTGATTCTCGAACGTTTAAAGATAGGGAGTTGGTTTCAGGCTGTTGCCGACCCAATAAACGTCCGTATGGGCAAGCCAGATCCGGAAATTTATTTACAGGTTGCAGAGATGCTAGGCATATCCCCTGATCGTTGCGTAGGTATCGAAGATTCAGAGAATGGTATAGCAGCCATCAAGGCTGCTGGTATGAGGTCCGTTGGAGCCGGTATTGCATCTATGAGAGATAGTGCTGATCTATGGTTTCCTTCTACTGCGGAGTTAAATATGGAGAATTTATTAGGGCTGTTTGAGTAGTGAAAAGTAGTGCTCCTGATAAGCAGCAAGCCTCCCGATCATGGGAGGCTTGCTGTTTTGTCTATTTCATTACTTTCCGCACTAACTTCACTTTATTACCATAAGGGGGATACACGATCCCAAGGTCTATTCGTGTGCCTCTCTTGACGATGCTTTTGCGATGGGAAAAGACCTCAAAGCTGTGCTTCCCGTGATAACCACCGATTCCTGAGTTGCCTACTCCACCAAATGGCAAGTTAGTATTCGCCACATGCGAGATCGTATCATTGATGCAGCCTCCTCCGAACGAGACTCGGGATAGCACCTCTTGTTCAATGTTTTTATCCTCTGTGAACAGGTAAAGCGCCAGTGGCTTTGGATGCTCATTAATACTCCGGATAGCGTCATCCAATTGATGATATTCCAATATTGGTAGAATCGGACCGAAGATCTCATCTTCCATAGAGGCGTCAGTCCAAGCCGCAGGATAGATCAGTGTAGGTTCAATATAACGTTCTTCTGGAACGACGGTTCCGCCCATAACCACCTTTTCCCGATCCCGTTCAATGAGGTCGGCAAGCCTTTGCAGCTGGCGCTCATTTACTATCCGGCCATAATCTGTATTCGGCCGCGTATCTTGACCGTAGAACTCAGTGATGTATTGTTTGATTTTGGTGATCAGCTCATTTGCAACATCCTTGTGGACCAGCATATAATCCGGGGCGATACAGGTTTGACCAGCGTTCAGCAGCTTGCCCCATACGATCCGCTTTGCAGCAATATTAAGTTTGGCCGTCTTATCGACAATGACCGGACTTTTCCCGCCAAGCTCCAAGGTTACAGGCACTAAATTCTTCGCCGCGGCTTCCATAACGATTTTGCCGACAGGTACACTTCCCGTAAAGAAAATATAATCAAACTTGGCATGGATCAGTAGATTAGTTGTCTCTTTCTCCCCCTGAATAACGCGGATATACTGCGGCTCGAAGGTCTCCTGAATGAGCTGCTCAATAACGGCTGAGATGGATGGTGTGCTCTCAGAGGGCTTTAGGACAGCGCAGTTTCCAGCGGCAATGGCTCCTATAAGCGGTTCGATCAGCAACTGAAATGGATAATTAAAAGGGCCTATAATGAGCGTGGTACCGTAAGGTTCACTTAATATATAGCTCTTCGCAGGAAATAGTTGCAGTGGTGATCTAACCTTCATGGGCTTTGCCCAACGTTTGAGATGTTTCATCATATAACCGATGCTGTCCAAGGTGAAGCCAATTTCTGTGGCATAAGCTTCAAACTCACTTTTTCCTAAATCCTGATGTAAGGCCTCGATGATGCGACTTTCGTATTGTTTAATACTGTTCTTAAGCTTGTTCAGCTGCTGGAGACGAAAAGCAACTTCTTTAGTTAAGCCTCTATTAAAAAAATCCTTATGCTCTTCAAGCATCACTTGGATGTTAGCAGATGTATGTGGTGTCATATTACTCCCCTCCTTCATTGTAATAGGTCAGACTATGGGAGCCGATAAAAGGCGAATGGCTCACCAAATCGGAAAGCATCACTGGCCTCATCCAGCTTGTTGACAGTTTTCTCATTAAGCTGAATGGAGGCACTATGCAAATTCTGTTCTAGCTGTTCCACACGTGTAGCCCCAACAATAACCGTCGAGACGGCAGGACGATTCATGAGCCAAGCTAAGGAGAGTGAAGTAGAAGAGGTTCCCAGTTCTCCAGCTATCTGCCCCACCTTGTTCCCCAGTTCGATCCGGTCATGATCAAGGAATCTTTTGAAATTAGGATCGGTATCTGCTCTGGACCCTGAAGGTGCGGAACCGCTTGTATTATATTTGCCTGTGAGAATTCCGCCCGCCAGTGGAAAATAAGGAATGATCCCTACGCCTTGATCAAGGCAGAGCGAGAGAAGCTCATTCTCCGGGGTACGGTCCGCTAAGGAATAGCTACACTGAATCGAAATGTACTTAGCGAAGCTCCGTGCCTCACTGATTCCAATCGCCTTCATTAATTGCCATGCTGTATAGTTGGAGGCACCGATATAGCGAACTTTTCCCGAAGATACCATATCGTCCAAGGTTCTTAATGTCTCTTCAAGTGGCGTATAGCGATCAAAGGTGTGAATCTGGTATAGATCGATATAGTCCGTTTTTAGGCGGCGAAGACTATCTTCTAATTCCTGCATCAAATGACGTCGGGAGGAACCACTACCGTTAGGTCCATCATTCTTAACTAAACCTGCTTTAGTAGCGAGAACAGCCTCAGGTCTTCTCCCCTCCAGGGCCAGACCGATAATACGCTCGGATTCGGAGCCAGCGTAAATATTAGCAGTATCTATAAAGTTAATGCCATGATCCAGCGCAGCATGTACAATCTGAATGGAGGTTTCTTGATCCGCCCTTTTGCCAAAAGCGTTCGTCCCCAGTCCCAATGCGGATACTTGTAATCCGCTATTTCCAAGTCTTTTAAAGTTCATCTTAAGCACTCCTCATCATCCATTTATTGTTGCTTGAAATATAAGAAAGTATAANNACTTTATGTCTTATATTTTTCGTAGAAACGATCATCGTCCCTGAGAGGACGCTGAGGGCGTTTCTTCTTAAGCAAAAAGATCCAGAGCTGTCTCAATGAACATCTTTACAGCAATTGAAGTATCGGTAAGCGAACTGACCGCGATATGTATATCTCTGTAGGCGTCGGGCTGCAATTCGCGGGTAACTACATTTGGAGGTAAAGATAACAAAGACAACTCAGACATCACACCAACAGCCAGCCCCTCCTGAACCATATTAAGAGCTGTTGCATAGTTATTCACCACATATTTCACATTCAGATGGCTGTTACTTCTGCGGAATAAATCCACTACCGGTGGTTCATATCCTGCTTTACAGATCAGCATAGGCTCATCCGCTAATTCTTTTACGCATATGACTGACCGCTTACGCAAGGGATGGTCATCTCTTATTACGGCGTACAACTTTTCTCTATATAATGGGATGGTTTGAAACTCCTCGCAGGGAGCGAGCGTTAAGCCAACATCAATTTCTTTGGATTCCAGCCACTCTCTGACTTCGGCGATAGAGCCCTCCTGCAGGCTGATCGTGATATTCGGATATCGTCCAGTGATAGAACTAATAATCTTCGGCAAAAAATAGGCAGAAGCCACAGGAAAAGCCCCAATCCGAATGCTACCTTTCTCAAGTCCCCTCTCCGCGTAAATCTCCTGATTGACTTTATCAAAGCCCATTAGAATTTCACGGAAAATAACAAGGATACGCTTGCCGATGTCAGTAAGTATGAGGCCGTTACGTCGATCCCGAAGTAATAGCTTTACATCTAATTCGGTTTCGAGGGACGAGATCGCTCGACTGACAGCTGGTTGGGTCATATTCAGTTCCACACCAGCTTTGGTGAAGCTACCGCTCTCGGCGATTTTGACGAATAAGCGAATTTGAGTATTGTTCATAACAAATATGATATGCCCCTTATGAGTATTATTCATTTCATTTATGTTCTTGTTTATTGTATCATTTGTGATGAATCTACACCAAGGAGTGAATACATGAATCAGCAGAAGAAAAGCATCATCCTTCTTATATTTTTGGTGATTGTATGGGGTATTAATTGGCCTATATCCAAAATCGCCTTAGACTACGCTCCGCCCTTATTATTTGCAGGTATCCGAACCGTCATAGGCGGATTCATTCTGATTCTAATTGCACTTCCAAAGGTGAAGGAGCTTCGCTTGAAGCAGTTCTGGCCGATCTATCTGACTTCGGCTGTATTAAGCATTGTGTTCTATTATGGATTTCAGACGATTGGCTTGCAGTATGTACCCGCAGGATTGTTCTCGTCCATTGTATTTCTGCAGCCAGTATTGTTAGGCATTTTTTCTTGGCTGTGGTTAGGAGAGAACATGTACGGGCTCAAAATGGCGGGTCTGTTGCTAGGGTTCCTCGGAGTAGCTTCCCTCAGCATCGGGGGACTTAATGGAAGCATCTCTATCTGGGGAATTGTGCTTGCTTTAGCTAGTGCGCTGAGCTGGGCGTTAGGAACGGTATATATGAAACGAAATGCTGTGCGTGTGGATATGTTATGGATGACGGCTATGCAAATAACGATCGGTGGAATGATTCTGCTTATCTCGGGATCTGCTACGGAGAAGTGGTCGGATATTACCTGGAGTGGAACCTTTATAGCAAATACACTATTTATCGCAATCTTTGTGATCGCGCTAGGATGGCTGATTTATTTCAAGCTGATTAACGAGGGAGAGGCAGGGAAAGTCGGTTCATTCACCTTTTTAATCCCGCTAATCTCAATAGGTACTAGCGTAG
>DJUJ01000048.1:18559-24189 GCA_002438345.1 Paenibacillus sp. UBA6285 | reverse complement strand
TATACTTTCTTATATTTGAACAAAAGGGACACTCCCGAGGCTTATAGCTTCTGGGAGAGTCCCTTTTTAATAAATCGTAAAGCGCGAGCGGCTTCAGCCGTTGAGGGCCGAGTTGCGACCACATAAGTAGCAGATTTAGCACGCTCTACTTCCTCCAGCACCCGGTTTAAGTGACTGAAGACCGCACCAAGATCACGAATGCTCGATAGCGAACAATTTCCTTGCAGTTCAGAGAAACTGGCCAATTGCAGGTCACGAGCACGCTCTATACAATCCGTAAGAGAACGCTCGCACTCGGTGTCTGATAAGGTACTGGTTCCATAAATGGCGATGCAATCTGCGGTTGCCTCCAGCACTTCTTTCATCCATTCAGAAGAGGCATGATGCGCTGGCAGAAGACGAATATCGTCTGCGATTTCTTCGACGTAGGAATGAATGTTCTTCAGATGTGAGGTAGCCTGTATGAGCCCCTTCAGTTCACCACGGCACTGATAATGTGTGATGGTATAGAACATTTCTTTCTGTTCTCGGCTGCTATTCGACAGGAGTTTACCTGCTTCCTCCAGCAAATTGTCTTTCGGAGAATCACGTCTTACGCCTACGAGATCTTTTAATGCATCCGCAAGTAGAAGACTTCCTTCGAATGCCAATGCTTTTACCTTGACGAACCTGTTCGGCGGCACGATAATCATATTGATGGCCAGGGCGATCAGCACACCAATAAATGTTTCCCCTATTCTCCAAAGCACGTAGTCATTCTGGTAAAAAGTAAGAGCTAGAACGGAAGTAACACCCACCTGTGAGACAGCTTGAATGTTCATCTTACAGGCAGTAGCGATGCCAATCCCGATGAGTAGAATGAGCAGGATAGAAAGTCCTCCTACATCAAAAAACTGGCCAACAATTAGGCTAACGATCCCGCCAAGAATAATGCCGATCAGGCGGTAGATTCCTTTTTCTAGCGATGCTTTAACACTGGCTTGGGTGATGAGGATAGCCGCAAGGGGTGCAAAGTATAAATATTGGCTACCATATATGCTGTGTACGGCGACCCATGAAAGTGAAGCAGCCAGTGTAATTCGTATCATGTAAAGTGAGAAACCATATTTTTCAAGGCGGTCTTGTAACCCCTCGTTCATTATCATTCATCTTCTTTCGGAAAAAAATGAAAAAAACTGTCTGGTCTTTCAGTACGTTTTCATTATAGCATCCCAAAAAAGGCTTGGAGGACTGGATATTTTACAAAGTTGTTAAGTTTACGCATTCCTTATCAATGTAAGCTATCGCATATAATGGTACAATCTAATATGCTATATCTATTAGAGTGTCGAATGAGAGGAGGAATTGTCGCTTATTAGCGCTGAGCATGCCCATTCGATTGTTCTCCGTGAGATGCGGGTAAAATAGTATTGTAATACTTTAGGCAGGGAGGTTGTTAGCTATAGCTATTCAGGAAGGCACCATTATTTCATTTGAAGAGGTTACCAAGCAATATGACGACGAAGATCCGGTGTTAAAAGGAGTCAGCTTTGAGATAGAGCGCGGCAAATTCTATACACTACTTGGTCCATCAGGCTGTGGTAAAACGACTATTCTTCGATTGATCGCTGGGTTCGCAGAGCCAACGGGCGGTTCTATCTATCTAAATGGTAAAGTGATTAACCATATTCCAGCCAATGAGCGGCAGGTCAATACGGTATTTCAGGATTACGCATTGTTTCCACACCTGAACGTATTCGAGAATGTGGCTTTCGGACTGCGCATTAAGAAGCTTAAGAAAGACGACATCACGAAGAAGGTACAGGAAGCGCTAAGTTTCGTTAATCTTGTGGGCTACGAGCAACGTGCCATTAACGAAATGTCTGGTGGTCAACGGCAGCGCGTGGCTATTGCTCGTGCGATTGTGAATGAGCCGCAGGTTCTTTTGCTGGACGAGCCTCTATCTGCGCTCGATCTGAAGCTGCGTACAGAGATGCAGTACATACTGCGTGAAATGCAACAACGGCTAGGCATTACCTTTATTTTTGTTACACATGACCAGGAAGAGGCACTCGCGATGTCCGACTGGATTTTTGTCATGAACAAAGGGAAAATCGAACAAAGCGGTACGCCTAACGATATCTATGATGAGCCGATTAACCGTTTCGTGGCTGATTTTATTGGCGAGTCCAACATTGTACCGGGTGTTATGATTGAAGACTATCTGGTGGAGTTTAACGGTCGGCGCTTTGAATGTTTCGATGCTGGGCTTAAACCAAACGAAGCCGTAGAGATAGTTATTCGTCCCGAGGATTTGGAAATTTCAACACTGGAGCAGGGTAAACTACGTGTGCGAGTGGATTCCCAGTTGTTCCGGGGCGTCCACTATGAAATCAGCTGTTATGATGAATCCGGACATGAATGGCTTGTGCATTCTACACGTAAGGCGACTGTAGGCAGTGAAATCGGCCTTTATTTTGATCCGGAAGCGATTCATGTTATGCGTTTCGGTGAAACGGAGGAAGAGTTCGACAAACGTCTGGAAGCTTACGGCGAGGTGGAGAGTCATGAAGAATAAGGGCAGACCGTATTATCTCATCCCTTATTACCTGTGGATCGCCTTGTTTGTCATCGCACCGGTGCTACTTGTCATCTATTATTCTCTATTTGATCTGGATGGGCATCTTACGCTAGATAACTACGTGAACTTCTTTACACCTGTGTATTTAAAAATGACGCTGACCTCATTCTGGTACGCGTTTCTGATTACAGCGTTCTCTTTACTGGTCGCCTATCCGGCGGCTTATCTGTTGACGAGAACGAAACATAAGCAGTTATGGTTATTGCTGATTATTTTACCGACATGGATTAATTTGCTGCTGAAAACTTACGCTTTTATAGGCATATTCGGTACGTTCGGACCGATCAACAATTTCTTTGATCTGCTTGGAATCGGAGAACAGCAAATTTTATTTACGGGCTTCAGCTTTGTATTTGTATCTGTATATATCTTTATCCCATTCATGATTTTACCGATCTACAGCGCTTTGGAGGATCTTAATTTATCTTTGCTGGATGCGGCACGTGATTTGGGTGCTTCGGGCTGGACAACGTTCCGGCGCGTTATTTTTCCATTGACCATTTCGGGCGTACGTTCAGGCTGTATGGCAGTATTCATACCAGCATTGTCCCTGTTTATGATTACACGTCTGATTGCGGGCAACAGGGTCATTACGCTCGGTACTGCGATTGAGCAGCATTTTCTGGTCACACAGGACTGGGGCATGGGCTCTACGGTTGCAGTATTTCTGATTGCTATTATGGCGCTGTTCATGGTTATTACCGGTGGATCGCGGAGAGGGGTGCGGAATGAGAAATAAAAACGGGTTCTCCAATCTGTACCTAGTGCTAGTGTTCGCTGTTCTGTATGCGCCAATCTTTTATTTGATGTACTATTCGTTCAACAGTGGGGGAACGATGCATAAGTTCGAAGGCTTTACGCTGGATTACTACCGTGAGGTCCTTCAGGATACACGTCTGATTATTATCATGATCAACACGCTTGTGATCGCGCTTTTGTCCTCGGCTATCGCCACTCTTATCGCTATTATTGGTGCACTGGCCATTAAAAGTGTGCAGAACCGCCGTGCTAAAAATACCTTGCTATCGCTGAACAACGTGCTAATCGTCAGTCCGGATGTCATTATCGGTGCATCGTTCTTGATCTTGTTCACCATTGCTGGCATTAAGCTTGGCTTCGTATCTGTCTTGCTCTCCCATGTCGCGTTCAGTGTACCGATTGCCGTGTTGATGATTCTGCCGCATTTACAGGATATGAGTCCTTCACTGACGGATGCAGCACGTGACCTCGGGGCGAGCCGCAAGGATGTTCTGACTAAGGTTATTCTGCCGATTATCAAACCGGGGATCTTCAGTGGGTTCTTCATGGCACTTACGTATTCACTGGATGACTTTGCAGTTACGTTCTTCGTAACAGGTAACGGTTATTCGACGCTATCAGTTGAGATTTATTCCAGAGCTCGGCAAGGGGTGTCGCTATCTATTAATGCGCTGTCGACACTGATCTTCTTGTTCACTATACTGCTCGTTGTCGGTTATTACTTCCTGACCCTTAAGAAGAACCGTCACAATACCGCGGAAGCCGTGGCGGAACCTGTAGCGGAAGCGGGGGTGCCTAGATGAAACAGCTGGTAAATGCTTTTTTGGCGATTATTATCACGGCATTTGCTCTAATGTACTTAGGCTCCTGGATGAACTCAAGAGAGGGCTATTCCGGTGGAAATACGCTGACCATCTATAACTGGGGAGATTATGTCGATCCTGATTTGCTGAAGGAATTTGAAAAGGAGACCGGATTAACCGTCATTTACCAAACCTTTGACTCTAATGAAGCCATGCTAACTAAAGTTGAGCAGGGTGGAACTACTTTTGATGTCGTAATTCCTTCCGATTACGCCATTGCTAAGATGAAAGAAGAAAATCTGCTCATACCGCTGGATCATAGCAAAATTCCGAATCTAACGAATATTGATCCACGATTTATGGACCTTTCGTTCGATCCTGGCAACAAGTACTCCGTACCTTATTTCTGGGGAACGGTCGGGATTATCTTCAATCCGGAAATGACCAAAGGGATAGATTTCACCAGCTGGGATTCCCTCTGGGACAGCAGACTGAAGAACAACATCTTCTTGGTGGATGGAGCCCGTGAAGTGATGGGCATGGCCTTGAACAGCCTGCACTATTCCGTTAATGACCGTGATGAAACTCATCTGCAAGAAGCGCTGACCAAGCTGAATAAGCTGTCTCCTAACGTAAAAGCGATTGTCGGAGATGAGATCAAGATGCTGCTTGCCAATGAAGAGGCTGCGGTCGGGATTGTGTGGTCTGGTGATGCTTCTGAGATCATGGACGAGAATGATAAACTTGATTATGTAGTGCCGGAGGAAGGCTCGAACAAGTGGTTTGATAATATGGTCATTCCAAAAACTTCACAAAATATTGAAGGTGCCCATAAATTTATCAACTTTATGCTTGATCCTGAAAATGCTGCGCAAAACGCGGACTATGTCGGCTATTCAACACCGAATGAAGCAGCATGGGAACTCATGGACGAGGAAGTTATTAACGACGAACGTTTCTATCCGTCACATGACACACGTGAAACATTGGAAGTTTAAGAAAACCTCGGCCTTGAATGGTTAGGTAAATATAACGAATACTTCCTTGAATTTAAGATGAGTTTGAGATAGAACAAAAGCGTGACCAAAATTTCNNGGACTGCGGGTAATGTGGATGGAGCACATAAGTTCATTAACTTCATGCTTCGCCCAGATGTAGCAGCAAAGAATGCAGAATATGTAGGTTATTCCACGCCTAACATTCCTGCGCTGGAGCTGCTTCCAAAGGAAACTTCCGAGGATACCCGGTTCTACCCGCCTGCTGAGATTACCGATCGGCTTGAGGTGTACGATAACCTTGGGAAACGGATGCTTGCTCATTACAATGAGCTTTTCCTGAAGTTTAAGATGAATAAGAAGTAAGTCGTTTGGAGGTAAAGTCAAACGACTCCAAGAGCGTCTACATGCGGATTACCGTGTTAGACGCTCTTTTTTGAAATATAAGAAAGT
>DJUJ01000048.1:0-18523 GCA_002438345.1 Paenibacillus sp. UBA6285 | reverse complement strand
GAACGAATGCCTACTATACTGGTTGCTGATGACGACGCGAACATTCGCGAACTCGTCTGTTTATTTCTGCGTAACGACGGATTCGACACAGTCGAAGCTGCGGACGGCAAGGAAGCGCTAGCCGTTTATGCCTCAAAGCATGTTGATCTTGTTGTACTAGATATTATGATGCCGATAATGGATGGTTGGACGTTATGCAAGGAGCTCCGAAGAGCCAATCCTGATCTTCCCTTACTTATGCTAACTGCGAGAGGTGAAACATGGGAGAAGGTGAAGGGATTCGAACTGGGGACAGACGATTATTTGACGAAGCCATTCGATCCACTGGAGTTGACGGTTCGTGTTAGATCATTACTGAAGCGATACAAGATTGGCTCCACGCAGACGATCCAGTTCGGCAACGTCATCCTTGATCGGCAGACCTATAAGGTGATGAGAGGGACAGAGTCGCTCACGTTGCCACTCAAGGAGTTCGAATTGCTGTATAAGCTCGCTGGAACACCCGGACAAGTCTATACGCGCGAGCAGTTAATCGATCAGATTTGGGGGATTGATTACACTGGAGATGATCGAACGATAGACGTACATATTAAACGGCTACGCGAACGGTTTGCAACTACACCTGATTTTCGAATCGAGACGGTGCGGGGGCTTGGCTATCGGCTTGAGGTGTACGAATGATCAAATCCTTATATACACGTGTTGTCCTGACCTTTCTAGTCTCCGTGATCGGAGGCACATTGATTGCTTTATTTGTGACAACTTGGGTATTTCAAGATAAATTAAACGAAAACCTGCGAATTCCCTTACTTCGCTTTGGCCAGGATATCGCCCGGATATACGAAATCTTACCGTTACGTGAAGCAGATGCTCTTGTAAGTGGAATGAAGCAGCTTGATTCCTATCATATTCGAATTTACGATGAGAATGGCCAATTCCAGTCTTACGGGGTACTTAATGGAGAGAGCCCTGCTACCGTGACTAGGGAGCTACTAAATAAAGTATTGGATGGGGAAGCTGTTCAAGTTAAACCGAATATGGTTTCTTCCAACCTCTTAGGGCTGCCTTTGAAAACCGAAATGGGAATGAAGGCGATGTTTGTGGAGCCGCTTGAACCTCCTACTATGTCTTCTACGAGGAATCTGCTATTTAATTTTTTGGCGTATTCGTTAATAACGGGAAGCGTGTTGATTCTGGTTGCTTCCATGTTCCTAGTGAGACCGATCAAAAGGCTGACAAAGGCAACTAGGCGAATAGCAACTGGGGATTTCAACGTCGAACTGAATATTAAGCAGACGGGTGAGCTAGGTACTTTGGCTAACAGCTTTGAAGAAATGATGCATGATCTGCAGCAGCTTGAGCAAATGCGCAGGGAGTTTGTGACGAATGTCTCGCATGAGGTTCAGTCTCCACTCACCTCCATATCTGGTTATGCTATTGCGCTTAAGAAAGTAGCCCTCACAGAGGATGAACGGAATCGTTATCTCGACATTATTATTGCTGAAGCGGAGCGGATGTCCAAGATGAGTGATAGTCTGTTAAAGCTGAGCCTGCTTGAATCGCAATCCCAACAACTGCGGCTTACTACGTTCAGTCTTGCTGAACAGATCAGACGAGTAATCGTGGCGATACAGCCACAATGGTCGGCACGCAACATCAGTTTTGAGCTTGATTTGAAGCCGGTAATTGTATGGGCTGACCATGACCTGTTAAGTCAGGTGTGGACGAATCTCCTTGGAAACAGTATCAAGTTCTCCAAGGATAACAGTGTGATTAACGTCAGCATCAAACAAGAGTTGAACAACGTGACCGTTCGAGTATCCGACACTGGCATTGGCATTTCTCCCGAGGACCAAGAGCGTATATTCGAACGATTCTTTAAGGCCGATCGTTCCCATAGTCGGAAGTATGGCGGTAGCGGTATGGGACTGGCAATCGTCAAACAGATCGTCTCGCTTCATCAAGGTGACATTCGGGTGGAAAGCGAACCTGGAAGCGGAACGACTGTTATCGTTACCTTACCTATCACAACGCCGACAGCGTAATTAGATTTCAAGTGCTATTCTTCATGCTCCGGCGTCACATGCAAGCCTCCATGCATGTGATGCCGGAGTTTTTTTACCTGTTCATATTCCGTTCATATTGTCGTCATCAGGAGTACATCTTCTTTGGTTAATATCTCATTAGCGCAAACGATAAGGTGGCTTAATAAACAGATTAGGACAGGAGAAGATGAGGGTGACACAAATAGAGGTAATTCNNCTTTGGAGCAATCGTTATTGCGATCGTACTTTTTCTAGCCATTGTTTATACAGTTAATGTGATCAGCAGCAAATCCGATCAGGGAAAAATACATCATTATGGTCAACTAGTCCCTGTAGACGGAAAAAATATGAATGTGTTGATTCAAGGAACAGGGGAAGAGACGATCGTGCTCTTACCGGGCTTTGGAACAGGTGCGCCAGCACTTGATTTCAAGCCGCTAATTGATGAGTTATCACCATTCTACAAAGTAGTGGCGGTTGAACCGTTTGGGTATGGACTCAGCGATGAAACTAAAAAAGAACGAACCACAGAGAATATCGTAAGTGAAGTTCATGAAGCAGTAAAGAATCTTAACATTGACCAATACATTCTAATGGGTCACTCGATTGCAGGTATTTACGGATTGGAATATGCGAAGAAATATCCAAACGAAGTGAGTGNNGTCCGGAGCAAGGCGGTATGGATGTTAAATTCCCAATAAAAAAATTAAAGCTGCTCAAAGATTCAGGTATCATTAGATTGGGATTGCAATTAAGTGGTGACCCTTATGATGGACTGCCATTTGATGATGAAACCAAGAAACAAATGAAATTGATATCGCTCAAAAATATGAATAATTCCACTACCTTAAATGAAATGGAACATATATATCCTAACTTTGTCGCAGCCAGAGGATTAAAATTCGACAAGAATCTTCCCCTAATATTCTTTATACAAGCGAATAATGAAGGTGTGAAAGATTGGATCCCTCTGCATGAAGAGCAAGTCAAAGACTCTGTGCATGGAAAAGTGATGACATTCGAGGGCGGACATTATTTACATCATTCAAGGTCCAAGGAAATCGTTGAGAACCTAAGAGCATTTATGGGAGAAATTAAATAAAAATAAGAAAACGCTCCGACTTTCCCCTATAAAGGAAATCGGGGCGTTCTTTGCGCCTAAGGGCGGAGATTATTTGATGCCTATTCTCATTCGGTAGCTGATCAGAACCTCTAAAGTGCGTCCTTGAAAATGGTCTTCAACGGCGGCACTGAAATCTGCAATGTCCTGATTGAGCAAGGTAGCGTCCTGCTTCAGCACGGTTCGTACTCCGCCTTGGCTTAGAGCAAGTCCTACATAGCGCCGAGCATCGCAGGCCTCGAGATTATGAAATACGATCTCTTTAGCAAAAGAGAACGCTCCACTAGCCTGAATCCGTGACAAATGCCCTTCTTTGTCCCATTTATGTGCTCTCTCAGCATCAGGTAAGAGCGAGGCGAGCAGTTCCTCTGATTTGGTGATCAGTTGGTTGTAACGTTCTTCTACCTTCTGTTGAAGGGGGAGAGGCCAGTCGCAATCGTAGGCAGCGAAGACGCCACCTGTTCGTAAGACCCGAGAGACTTCTCGAAGTGTACTTTCAGGATCCATCCAGTGGAATGACTGAGAGCAGGTCACAATGTCTACGCTGTCTGCTGCAAGTGGAAGCTGGTTAGAAAAGCCTTGTACAAAAGTGATAGATTGCGGATCTTTTATTCGGCTTAATTTATCGATTGCTTTTCCCAGCATATCTGGATTCGGTTCAATGCCGATAACGTTGTCGGCGACATCTTTCCACAGAAAAGTAGACAAACCCGTACCGCAGCCTATATCTGCGACGAGTGAAGGTGTGGTGCCCAAGTAATCGGTTAGCAGCTTGATGATCATGGCAGGAGCTGCGGGACGGTAGCGGTCATAGTCCTCTTGAAAGCCGAGAAATCGATCGATGTTTTGTTTGCTATTGTTTTCAGGTATCATGTGATCCTCCTTCATAGAACCTATTTATAGGTCTATTGTATAGCCATCGTTTCGCTATGCCAAATAATGGCTCGCAGGCAATCGCAAGGACTGCTACTTAGAATAAACAAAATCCCCGGAGGACACCTTATGGGTGTAACCGGGGATTTAAGGTTATGTCTAGTTTTAAAGTGCACTAAGAATGCCTAGTAAATGCTACCGAAGTAATGCGGGGTCGATGGCAGGTACAAGTCCTTCTGCTGCAGCACGATTTAGTAAGGCGGAGATTGCGGCGTAGCCGTCATCGCCTAGATTCATCGAGAAGTCGTTCACATAGAGATCAATGTGAGATTTAGCCACTTCTGGAGCCAGCTCTTGAGCGTGACTAAGCACATAGTCTCTAGAATCGGTAGGATGATCCCACGCATATTGAAGAGAGCTGCGAATCCAACCAGTGATAGCATCGGCATCCAGATCGCGGCGAGCAATGATCGCGCCGAGTGGAATCGGCAGTCCGGTATCGCTCTCCCACCAGTTGCCAAGGTCAGTCAGCATATTAAGACCATAAGACGCGTAAGTAAAGCGGGCTTCGTGAATCACCAGCCCGGCGTCGATATGTCCATCGCGTACGGCAGGCATGATCTCATCGAAAGGCATGACGACGATTTCGCCAATGCCTCCAGTTACATGCTGTGCTGCCCATAATCTGAAGAGTAAATAAGCTGTAGAACGTTCGCTAGGCACTGCGATCCGGCGTCCGGCTAGTTTTTCGGGACGTTTGATCGCAGTCGGTCCACTTGCCGTAAGAAGCAGCGGGCCGCAGCCACGACCGAGTGCACCGCCACATGGCAGTAGTTTGTACCGCTCAAGTACCCAAGGTAGAGCGGCATAGGAGATTTTGAGGACTTCAGGTCCTTCTCCGTTAGCAGCAAGTGTGTTGGTAATATCAATGTCGGCATAGGTTACATTAAGCTTGGGTGCATTCGGGACAAGCCCGTGTGCCCAGGCATGGAATACAAAGGTATCGTTAGGGCAAGGGGAAAAAGCAATATTAAGCTCAGTTGTCATTACAGCACCTCCAGTAGTATAGCGGCTGCCGCCGTTAATGCTTCCATTGCATCACCGATCTTCCAAGCGGCCCGGTCGCGGGGACCGACCGGGTTCGAAATGGCGCGGAGCTCCAGTACCGGGAGCCCCAGCGCCTCAGCGGCCACGGCAACTCCGTGGCCTTCCATCGCCTCCGCGACGGCATGGGGATGCCGCGCGATCAGGGCGGCGGCCGTCTCCGCGGTGCCGGTCGCCGTCGAGACCGTAAGCACGGTCCCCGTGCTTACGGTCAGTCCGGCCGCTGCCAGCGCGGCCGAAACCGCCTGTACCGTGCCGTGGTCAGCCGGCACGGACACGCTGCCGAAGCCGAGCTCGGCAGCGCTGCGGAAGCCCTCCGGCGTCTCGGCCCCGAGGTCGGCGGCAATCATCTCGCTGGCAACGACCAGCGAGCCTAAAGGTGCCACCCCCGGGAACCCGCCGCCGATCCCGGCGCTAATTACGCAGCCGTAAGACCCGGCTGCGAGTGCAGCGGCGGTTCCCGCCGCCGCTGCTGCCGTACCTGCGCCGGCAGCAATCACATGGAACCTGTCGCTGCCTTGCAGGCCGCGCAGGACCGCATCCCGCTCTGCGGCTACTGCTGTTACGATCAGCACGCGCCGCGCTCCAGCTTGTTCCTCCACCATCAGGTTGCCTCCTTTAAGGGATGTGAAATCGCTTACTAAATAGTCATTCGTAAAGACAAGAATACGCCGTTTTAAGGGTCAGGTCAAACTTAGAGTGATTTTCATCACTCTCATAAAAAGTCGTAGAAAGAACATTAACAGATCGTTAAGCGCCTTATGTTAACTTTTTTGAGCAGTGAGGTTGACAAAGTTAGTGTGAAGACGTATAGTTATCTTAACTTAAAGATATTTAATGTAAAGACATTTACGTTAAATTGAACAACTAGACTGTCAAAGTGGAGGTGGAAATGATGAGTAGTACCGAAGAGAACGTGCGTAATACAGAGGACACTACGGAGATGGATCAGGCGTCTTCTTTAAAGTTATTTGTTGTATTATCCAAGGCTTACAGAAGCTTGATGGATCAAGCTGTGAAGGATATGAAGAGTTATGGGCTGGCATCCGCTGAGTTCATGGTACTCGAGGTGCTGTATCACCGGACCCGTATTCCACTGCAACAGATCGGGGAGAAGATTCTCGTTACGAGTGGAAGCATTACCTATAATATCGACAAGCTGGAGAAGAAAGGCCTGCTGAAACGTGTGCCGTGTAACGAAGACAGACGCGTCACCTATGCGGAGATTACGGATGCAGGGCGTGAACTGTTCGATAAGATTTTCCCACGTCATGTAGCTTCGATTCATGATTTGATGCGAGGACTGGATAAGGAAGAGAAGGGCCAGACTATCGAATTATTAAAAAAGCTAGGCAAAGGTGTATAGGAGCGCTGGAACATCGGCATGAAGGGTGCTTCTATAAGGTCGGAAGCAGTTCGCTGCTTCTTGCCGACAGAAGACAAAAAATTTTATCATATATCTTAACGTTAAGATAATTAAATCAAAGAAAATTGGAGCGTGTTAACAATGATAAGTGTAGGAATATTATTGATGAGATTAGTGATCGGGATTGCGTTTATAGGACATGGTGCACAAAAGCTATTTGGATGGTTTGGTGGTTACGGCCCAAAGGGTACAGGCGGCTGGATGGAGTCCATCGGCATTAAACCGGGGGTTACTATGGCGGTATTGGCGGGACTGATGGAGCTGGTAGGCGGATTCATGTTCGCGGCAGGCCTTCTGACTCCTGTTGCAGCGGTGTTGATTGTGGCCACTATGCTGGGGGCTATCATTAAGGTTCATGCTCCGAATGGCTTTTGGTCCACTTCAAACGGTATTGAGTTTCCACTAACGGTACTGGTGGTTGCGTTAGGCGTGGCGCTTATTGGGCCAGGTTCGATTTCTCTGGATGCATTGATTTTTAACTAAGAAGGGGGTTTATAATTATGACACTTCAAACTGCAGGAATCCATCATATTACCGCTTTTGTTGGAGATGCTCAGCGCAATGTTGACTTTTACGCCGGTATTTTAGGACTACGGCTTGTGAAGAAGACGATTAATTTTGACGCTCCGGAAGTTTATCATTTATATTTTGGGAATGAAGAAGGTGCTCCGGGAACCATTATTACATTTTTTCCTTCATCTACGGGGCGTAAAGGAAGAATAGGAAGTGGGCAGGTTGGCGTAACGACTTACGCAGTACCGGTTGGCTCTCTGAAATTCTGGGAACAGCGTCTTGCCGCTTATCAAATTTCGTTTACCCTGAAAAATAGAATCTCGGAAACATATTTATCCTTTGCAGATTATGATGGTTTGCGGATTGAACTTGTGGAACGTGAGGAAGGGCTGCTTAGTAAGTGGTCTTTCGGTGGGGTTCCTACTGAGCATGCCATCAAAGGGTTCGGCGGCGCTGTACTCTACAGCAGCAATCCATCGCAAACTGCAGAAACGCTTGTCCATACGATGGGAATGGAGCATATCGCTGATGGAGACGGATATAGTCGTTATAGAACTACTGGCGATTTGGGTAATATTATTGATCTGAAGACAACGCCGGTTCCGCAAGGAGCAGGAGGCACAGGCACCGTTCACCATATCGCTTGGCGTGCACAAGATGACGCTGAGCAGCTGGAATGGGGGCGTCATGTACAAAGTCATGGGCATCATCCGACACCAGTTCAGGACCGCCAATACTTTAATGCGATTTATTTCCGTGAAAGAGGTGGAATCCTCTTTGAGATTGCTACGGACCCTCCGGGCTTTGCTCGTGATGAAGCGGTGGATGCGCTGGGTGAGAAGCTGATGTTGCCATCTTGGTATGAACCTTATCGTGCGGCCATCGAAGAAAATTTAAGTCCTTTTCAAATAAGAGAAATTGAGGTGAAGCAGGGATGATTCATGTATTCCATAAAGGTAAAGATGTAACGAAACCCACGCTTGTATTATTTCACGGTACTGGAGGCAATGAGCAGGACTTGCTGCCGCTTGCCGGGTTGTTATCTCCTGATTCATCGGTGCTAGGTGTCCGGGGCAACGTACTGGAGAATGGCATGCCTCGCTTCTTCCGTCGGCTGGCTGAAGGGGTTTTCGATGAAGCGGATCTAATCTTCCGCACTCATGAAATCAAGCAGTTTTTGGATGACGCCGCTGTACAGTACGGATTTGATCCAGACAATCTGGTTGCCGTGGGTTACTCTAACGGTGCGAATATTGCGGGTAGCCTGCTGTTCCATTATAAGGATGTTTTCCGCACCGCAATTCTACTGCACCCGATGGTACCGCTCCGGAATATTACGCTTCCTTCGCTGGAAGGAGTATCTATCTTCATTGGAGCTGGCACAAATGATCAACTCATCGCTTCTTCGGAGACTGAAGATTTGGAGAATATTTTGCAGAAGGCAGGCGCAGAGGTTACAACACACTGGGGCAAACAAGGTCATCGCCTGAGTGTTGCTGAGGCTGAAGCCGCTAGAGATTGGTTGCAAATGCGCAGCACATCCACAAATGCATAAAACAATCAGAATAACCGCCGAATGGCGGTTATTTTTGTTATACAGGACCCCTGTAGCCCTTCATAAAAGGATTGATCAATGGAGTTCCTTTACGTTAGTATGAAGAATACAAAAAAAGGCCCACGGGTTGCTTTAGAAAGGTTGACGTAAGGATCATGATAGGAATTCAAAATGGTAATAAGCTTGCCGCAGATGGACCCTCACGGAAGCAGAGGTTACAGCTCGCTGTGATTCTTGGCTCTATTACAACCATCGGCCCATTGTCGATTGATATGTATTTGCCGGCGCTGCCCACACTTGTCGCAGACTTCGGTACGACGGCTGCTTTAGTGCAGCTTAGTCTGACCTTCTTTTTGCTGGGACTAGCTTCAGGTCAGCTGGTAGCTGGACCATTGAGTGATGTATATGGCCGCCGCCTTCCGCTGCTTATAGGCATGTTAATCTATGCTGTTTCCTCATTGCTATGTGCCTTTAGTCCTTCGATAGGGCTGCTGGTTGCTTTGAGGTTTATTCAGGGGCTTGCTGGTTCAGTGGGTGTCGTTGTCTCTAGAGCGGCTGTTCGTGATTTATACAGTGGCTCTGAACTCACGAAGTTCTTCTCTTTATTGATGATTGTTAATGGTCTCGGACCGATATTAGCTCCGGTTATTGGGGGTCAACTGCTAAGAGTGACCACATGGCAGGGGATATTCCTCGTATTATTTGCTGCCGGAATTATTTTTTGCCTAACCATTTTATTGCGATTGCCGGAGACACTGCCGAAGGAGCGGCGCTCTAAGAGTGGGATCAAGGGTACGCTGCTTACCTTCAGGGTATTGCTTGGCAACCGTAAGTTTATGGGTTATGCCTTGTCTCAAGGTTTTGTTACGGCATCTATGTTCGCTTATATCTCCGGCTCTTCTTTTGTATTGCAAAATATTTTTGCAGTNNGACAATTCTAATAGGGGGAGGACTAATCCCTATTCTGATATGCCTATTCGCTGTTGTTTCCAGTGTGGGGATTGTCGGAGCGACCAGCTTCTCACTTGCGATGCAAGATCAAGGTGAAACTGCAGGCAGTGCCTCGGCGTTAATTGGGTTATTACCCCTGTTGCTAGGTAGCTGTGTAGCGCCACTTGTAGGTCTTGGGGGAGTAGAATCAGCACTTCCGATGGCAATTGTGATGGCATGTACGGGAATTCTCTCGATTCTGTCTTATCTGCTGCTTGTTAGGCGAGGAAAAACTAGTTCTAGCAGTCTCTCGTTGTAAGCTAGCAANNAGCAAACTTTCAGCGGGCCTTAACGTTCCTTACCTGCAAAAGGATTATATTGGAGGTAAGGAAGGGAGGGGTGATCATGAGTATATCGGCAGTCTCAGGGTTCCACATCGTATACTGCTTTGACATCAAGCACTACAGATACGAGTGCGCTCGAGAAGCAAAAAGCGAAGCTGGGAGCTGAACTGGATATGATTGAGGCACCTGCCAACCTGCGAACAATGCGCTTGCTGCAGCAAGTCCGCAAGAGATAGCTACCGCAACGACGGATAGCAAAGGTAGATTTGATATTCGAGTATAAAAGATGGTTAGACCCGTGCTACATAACAGAGAGGACATCCTTTGCCGTGAGGGATGTCCTTTTTGATGTGCAATTTTATGTGTAAACTACAGTTTCAATGTTCTTTAGCTACATTGAATTCCATTAACAATCTTTAACTGTTGCAGGGATTAGGGCTGTGCTGGCAGTCTAATGTAATAGGTGTTGATTATCACGGGTTTTTTATTCCAATAATAGTTATAATGGAATGGTTGTAAAAATTGTCTAGCACAACGTGTGTCGGCGGTAAAGGCAGGTGGCCTCATGCATTCAAAACAACAGACATTAGAAAGATTCAAAATTGTAAGGCTGTTCTTATCCATTTATCGGATACGGGCGGTGAGAGCTCTTTTTCCAGTGGCTATCATAGCGCTGGTGTATTGGGAAGGGCAGCATGAGCTGAAGCAGGTTCATTTAGGACTTATTATGCGTGAGTTAAGGAGAGTACCTACGTCCGCTGTTTTGCAAATGATCGGATTTGCACTTCTCGCAGTAGCTGTAATGAGTACTTACGATTATTTGATTCGGGCACATTTTCGTTTAAAAGTAGGGCTGTGGAACACCTTCCGTTATGCCTGGATTGCTAATACGTTTAATAATTTAATTGGTTTTGCAGGTCTGGCTGGAGTAGGTTTAAGGACGTTGATGTATAAAAAAAGCGGAGTGCCAACTTCCGTCCTAACTCCGGCAATCGTATTTCTTTCGCCTCTCATGATTACTGGGTTATCTCTACTTTCATGGGCGAATATCTTTGGTTTACTTCCGGCAACAGCATTGCTGGATGAGCATCATTGGTTAGTATTTGCGGTATGGGGTATGGCGCTTTATTTACCGTTTTTTGTGTTTGTACAGCGCTCGGCGCTTTATGCGAAATGGATTAATCGGGGAAAAGGCAGAACACCATGGCTTACAGTAGTTGCCTCTGTGGGCGCTTCATTTCTGGAATGGAGTTTTGCTGGCGTAACGTTTTGGACAATCAGTAGCCACCTCTTGCACGAGGTTCATTTTCCAGTCATATTCGGCATATTTACGATTGCTGCTATCGCGGGCATCTTGAGTATGGCGCCTGGTGGTATAGGGGCTTTTGACCTTATCGCATTGCTTGGACTTACGCAACTTGGATTCAAAAGTGATCAGGCCATGGCAGTGCTTGTCGTTTTTAGATTGTTTTATTATCTCATTCCGTGGTTGATCGGATTGGTGCTGGCTGCACTGGAATTTGGTCTGCAGGGAAAAAAGGGCCAAGATCGTTCAGATCCAGGGTTCGAACCCTCTCTTAATATATGGCAGAAGATTTGGGGTTGGCCGGGTCAGTATACCTTTCTGAGCGATCTTGGTGTGTGGGCTCTGGGCAAGTTGGTATTAGCTAGCGGACTTATTCTCTTGCTATCAACAGCAACACCTGGGTTGTTGTACAGGCTGAAGATTACAGAGGAAATATTATCATTCTCGATGATGCAGCTTTCACATCATTTATCTGTACTTATTGGTTTTATGCTCATTTTGTTGTCGCGGGGCATTACATTNNTACATTTGGACCAGTATTCTTTTATTTACCGGATCCGTATTTGCAGTGGCTAAAGGCTTTGATTATGAAGAGGCGCTGTTCCTGCTCTTCGTAGCACTTATTCTTTGGATATCCAGATCTCGGTTCTATCGAATCAGTGCGCCAGTCAGCAGACAGAGTACGATTTGGTGGTTTGCCCTTACTTCAGTAATTGCCCTTAGCTACTATCTATTGGGCAGCCATGTACATCGTGGCTTCCTGAAGCATCTGCCACCCGGTGTGCATCCAGAATGGCTGCAGCGGCATGGTCATGTCGCGTTTACGGCCGTGGGGGGGCTGGCTTTTTCCTGGATCCTTCTTACTTTGCTGATAACCCTCAGACCCTACCGTAAGTCGGAGGAGCTATTCGGAACCTTTGATATGGCAAGGCTGGAACGTTTTCTAGACGGAGTTCAAGGTAATCCCTTAACTCACATGCTGTTTTTGGGTGATAAGAGCTTCTTCTGGGCTCAAGACGGCAAGGTGTTGCTTGCTTTCGCCAGAGTTAGGGACAAACTCGTAGTCCTTGGTGATCCATTAGGAGAGAGAAGTCTCATCAACGAGGCTATTAGTGAATTTAGACAAGCTGCAGATAAGTACGGGCTGGTTGTCGTTTTTTATCAGGCGACACCTGATTTCTTATCGATCTATCATGAGCAGGGATACCACTTTTTCAAGCTGGGTGAAGAGGCATTGGTAACACTCGATACTTTTACACTCAGTGGCAAAAAGAACAGTGATCTGCGAAGTGTATGTAACCGTTTTGAACGGGAAGGATATGCTTTCGAAATTGTAGAAGCGCCGCATTCTGATGACTTACTGCGAGAGCTGCGATCCGTTTCGGATGAATGGTTGAATGGGCGCACCGAAAAAGGGTATTCGCTGGGCTGGTTTAACGGGGCTTATCTGCAACTGGCTCCGATCGCGCTGCTACGGAACGCCAAAGGGACGATACTGGCATTTGCTTCTATTGCACACGGGTATGATCAGGGCGTGACCTTATCCATTGATTTGATGCGCCATCGGAAAGACGTACCGAATGGGACAATGGATTATTTATTTGTTCGTCTGCTGGAGTGGGCGAAATCCAAAGGCTATCACCGATTTAATCTTGGTAATGCCCCGCTGTCCAGTGTGGGTCAGAATGCCGGGGCTCTGAAGGAGGAGAAGCTGGCTCATCTCGTATTTAAAAGAGGGGGTCATTGGTACGGTTTCTCCGGACTGCGCCGATATAAAGAAAAGTTCAGCCCAGAGTGGGAACCGCGTTACTTAGCTTATCCGGCTTCCCTGACATTGCCGATCTTGACGTTCGATCTAGTGAGGTTGGTATCCCGCCATCCAAAGGCAGAGGAATAGAAGGGACGAGTGTGTAGTCTCTGTATGCATCGGAACAACTAAAGAAGGTGTCCAAGTCGAAATGGCTCTGGACACCCTTTTTTTATAGAGGTAATGCGAACCCTTATTTTTCCTCGACTTCTACATCAGGTAGGGCCCAGACAGAAACGCTACCGCCCTTGACCGGGAAGGTCGCCCAGCCGTCTTTCTCAATCGTTATAGTCGCCTTGTGATTATGGGTGAAATCTACCCATGCTTCACCGGCGCGTTGTTCCCCTACGAACATTCTTTTCTGGCCATTCTCACCGTTACTAATCACAACCGCGCAGCCGGAGCGTTCGATGTCTTTCACGCCGAGTCGTGTCCAGCCAATCGTGTTGGGATGATCGAAATAATCCTTCTGTTCACCATAAGCCTTATGATAGCGGGTGTATAACAGTGGATCAATCGCTGCTTTTTTCCCTGCCATGGGTGTAGGTCCCTCAATTCCATAATAATCGCCATAAAAGACAACAGGGTATCCATCACGTCGCAGCAGGATAAGCGTATAAGCACTTTGCTTAAACCAATCATCTACCCACGATTCCAGGGCTTCGTGAGGCTGAGAATCATGATTGTCCACGAAAGTTACGGCATTGGTGGGATGAGTCTGTACAAGAGTGTCGTCTAGAATTTTGGTCAGATCAAAGTTTCTACCCCCCAAGGAAGCCGAATGAAGCTTGTAGTGAAGGGATACATCGAAGAGGTCGATCTGATAATCGACGGTGTTCAGAAATTGCCGGCAGGACTCCAAATCCGAATTCCAAAATTCCCCGACGATATAGAAATCTTTTTCACATTTATTAAACATCTCTACCGCGAATTCTTTAATAAACTCATGGTTGATATGCTTGATGGCATCTAGGCGAAAGCCGCTGCAGTCTAGAGTGTCAATCAGCCATTTTCCCCACTGGCTCATCTCTTTTTTGACGTCTGGATGACTGTAATCAATATTAGCGAACATTAGATAATCGTAGTTCCCGAACTCATCGTCAACATTCTGATTCCAAGACTTATTCTCTCCTACTATGCGGAATACCCCTGTTCGACCCACTTTAGCATCATAATCGGTGCCGTTAAAATGATTGTGATTCCATTTAAAAGAGGAATGCTCATCGCCGCGGCCGGGGAAGGTGAATTTAGTCCAGCCCTCGATCTCGAAAGGCTTCGAGATTTCTTTCATCCGATCATTGCGGTCGACCTCAATGACCTGAATTACTTCTTTTTCATCTGCGCCTGCCTTATGATTCATGACCAAATCAACGTAAACGGCGATGCCATTCTTTTGACATTCCGAAATCGCGTTGATGAGCGCTTGTTTGTTGCCGTACTTGGTACGTACCGTACCTTTTTGATCATATTCGCCCAGATCGTACAGATCATACACGCCATAACCCGTATCCTCGGCGGAGACGGCCTTTGTCACAGGAGGTACCCAAATAGAATCAATGCCTACGGCTTTTAGCGCGGGTGCCGTTTCTCTTAAGCGATCCCAGTGTTTTCCGTCCGCAGCAACATGCCATTCGAAAAACTGCATCATTGTATGGTTCCTCTTCATTTCATTTGCCTCCATATCCCATAAAGCGAATTTTAATCTATATACTGATACCACTCTTCAGATAACTCTTATTAAACTTAAAAACCTACAATGAAAATAAGGCCGTCTGTTGAAAGCTCTAACAGGGGATAGGGATACCATTACACGNNCGGGTGAAAAAAGGGAAATGTTCGATCTCTGGGAGAGATGGACGGCGTTACGTCCGTTTCGTTTGGCACTATACAGGGCATGGTCGGCTTCTGACAGCAGCTCTTCTAGTGTAGCTTCCGGGCGCTTAGGGTTTCTACGACACCGAAGCTGGCAGTCACGTTAATAGGCCCGATGATGGTATACAATGTACTCTGTTCAATATCCGCGCGGATGGTATCGCAGAGCCGTGCGGCTTGCTTCAGGGATGTACCCGGCAGACAGATCACAAATTCCTCACCACCATAACGGCCGCATATGTCGCCCTCCCGCATATGTCTGTTACATACCTCGACAATGTGCTGAAGGGCTTGATCTCCATATTGATGTCCGTATCGATCGATCATTAATGTTCTTGAAGAAGTCCACATCCAGCAAAATAATCGATAATGAACTCCGATTGCTCGCGGCTTGAGAAAGAAGCGCTCTACTCAACTCCAAAAAATATGTACGGTTATAAATCCCCGTCAGGCTGTCCATCGTAGCCAATTGACGTAGCTTGTCTTGAAGTAGTATTCGTTCAGTCACGTCAATCAGCATGATCATCTGCCCTGCTAAGTGTCCCCCTTGTTTCTGTACCGGAGAGGATCGAATTTGATAGTAACAAATCTCGTCTCCTTTGTTCCAAGCAACTTCCCTTTCTTCGCGCAGTAGCGGCTGTGCATCCATAACATAGGACAAGGCATCTTTGCCTGCATTAAGAAACAGTTGCGCTAGCGGTTTGCCAATCGACGAGGAGTTAAGCCCTTCTATCATATCCGCGGCTGAGCGATTGTAATCGACTAGCATATCCGAGCGATCGGTGACAAGCACCCCGTCTCGCATGCTTTCGAACAAATTCTCACGAGCGATAGGCGCAGCTGTTAACATGCCTCTCGAAAGGATGG
The DNA here is from genome assembly GCA_002438345.1 of Paenibacillus sp. UBA6285. Classification (GTDB taxonomy): domain Bacteria; phylum Bacillota; class Bacilli; order Paenibacillales; family Paenibacillaceae; genus Paenibacillus_AQ. The sequence goes on along the minus strand of DJUJ01000048.1, from coordinate 2,761 downwards.
CCCAGATATATAGGGTGGAAGTGATACTCATGATGATCGGAACGGGATCCATACCGTAGGGAGTCAGGCCCATCAAATATAAAAAAGAGCCTAACGTTGGAAGGCTTAGTCCAATTAGAATCGTAACGATTTGTCTGCGGTATACCCGTTTCATCTGGTTCCATTGCCACAACATGAGGCAGATGGCTGCCAGCAGACAGCCGAAGGTAAAGCTGCCGTGAACGATATACCAAGGTCCCATCACTACATCAACGAGTGGGGAGGGGGTATTACCCCGCAAATAAATGGATTTATAGAAGAGGTGGTGATAATCATTGGTCCATACTATCAGTGTTGTAATGAACGGTATCATGTATAGCGCTGTTCGCATGCCTTTTTTAATTAGACTCTCCAGCCCTACGAAATGTATCACCATCATTAGGCTTGCCGGCGCAATAAAGGGCATTCCCAGATACTCTACCTTAATCCAAAAGCTCATTTCCTCCAGTGTTTTTCCCGACAGTTCTAGTGCGAAGCCGAAGGTATAAATCGCGGAAGTGCAAAGCTTATAACAAAGGCTCTGATTCCTAAAAAATCCGTTTTTTTATAATAGGCGAAAAGGGCTAGTAAGACGCTCAGGACACCTGATATAGCCACAATAACAATATAATTCGAAATTACAGATCCCATGGGTCTATTGTCTCCTACTAAGGAAAGATATGGATAAATATTACCACATATCTACAAATATATAAAAATTACTCGCGACAAATATTCCTGAGATTCAGCTGGAAAATGTTGAAATGCGCTATCAGACAGAAGCTGCGGAATTGCTTGCGCTGCATCAGGTGAGTCTTGATATTGCAAAGGGGGAGTTCGTCTCACTACTCGGACCTTCCGGATGTGGCAAAACAACGCTTTTGAGACTAATGGCCGATTTCATAGCACCAACAGGTGGGAACATTGTAGTAGCTGGAAAATGTTGTTGAGTTCATGCTAATGGGTGCTACGGGTATTCAGGTATGTACAGCGGTTATGCATCATGGCTTCCGGATTGTGGAGGAAATGATCGATGGGCTGAATAACTATTTAGATGACAAAGGGTTGGCTTCCGTAACAGAGCTAATCGGAAAATCGGTATCTAGATACTCCAACTGGGGTGATCTGGATCTTATCTATAAGGTCGTTGCCCGCATTAATGAGGAGAACTGTATCAACTGTAATAAATGCCATATTGCTTGTGAAGATGCTTCACATCAATGTATTGATATGTTAACTAATGCAGATGGGAAAGCTATTCTACAGGTCCGCGAGGAAGATTGTGTAGGCTGTAATCTTTGTTCTATTGTCTGTCCAGCAGACGGCGCGATCGATATGGTTCCAGTGGACACTGGGGCAGCCCCTCTGACCTGGAATGAGCGTCAGAAGGTGATCAGTAGTTTGAACGGCTCCTATTCGGAAGCGGAGGTGGTGTAAGGATGAAGAAGATTATTAAAAAATGGAATTATCGTTACCGCAGCAGGCTGTAGATACATGGCATCATAAGTCGCAGGACAAAGCGGTGATTGATTACAGCTTCCACCTTATGGTCTCTGAGTTAAACGATAAGGTGCTTGGTGATGGCGGCAGGTGAGCAGGCCAGTTGTTACAGTGGAGAGGTTTAAGGTGAGGGTATTGAAAGCTGAGTAGTAAGCTTCTGGATCGGGGGCTTGATGCTCGGCTTTTCATCGTGGAATGAGATGGATGCATTGTGAGAAGAGGGCACAGTGAAAAGGATTCGCAGTGTATATGATGGTGCTGTGAAAATGATAAAGGTGATTTATTCGTAATTGCGCGGAGTGAGGGTGATTATAGGGAAAATCTCCGTATAATTAGCCGCTTACGGCCTCGGAATAGACATTATAGGGAAAACTACCCTATAAATCACCGAGATATCGCCGATGTTGACCAAATCCGCTCAATTATTGGGAGAAATTCCCTATATTGCGGTTTTTATCACTCGAACGACAGAACTATAGGGATAATTTCCCTATATGTAATTATTTTTTAATCCTAATTTGAATTATCGGTGTATCTGAATTACAGCTGCTGCTCGCCCTCCATATATTCATGCCTCAATAAGGACATGATATGCAGAGATTCAAAGCGCTCCCCTACTTTTATGCAATCACGTAGAGTGCCTTCCAGTGTAAAGCCACAGCTTTCGTAGACATGGCGAGCTCTATGGTTGTGATCCCTAACATCCAATCATAGCCGGTGCGTTTCAGTGTGGCGGAAGACTGAGGGTTTGACCAGTGTCATTCATGTAGTTCTAGCTTGCTTTCTTTATATTGGAAGAGCTGTAGGAATGATCGCAACTTCGTGTATAATTGAGACCAAGTGTTAAGAATTCCAATCGGATGAGGAGATCAGCTGGTTATGTACTTTCTTGATATTATGTCTTGGCTGACAGAGGATAATCTGCGGCATCTACTTGAACAATATCGTTCGTTTGGGCCCTTTCCGGGCATTGCGTTAACGTTTATGAAATCATTTATACCACCACTACCAACTATTGCGATCGTAGGATTAAACGGGGCTGTATATGGTTTATGGTTAGGTTTTTTGTATTCTTGGATCGGTTTGGTTGCGGGCTGTGTGACAACATTTTTGATTATTCAAAAAGTAGCCTCACATCGTTATCTACGAAAATGGGCAGAACGACCAAAGGTAGCCAAAAGTATGACATGGGTGCGGCAAAGTGGGTTCAGCTATGTATTTCTGCTTAGTATATTTCCCGTGG
>DJUJ01000055.1 GCA_002438345.1 Paenibacillus sp. UBA6285 | reverse complement strand
ACTGTTAATTATTTTGCCCGCGCGTTACAGATCCCGCTGAATCCCCAAATAGCCATTCAAACCCTTGCTTCCTCTAACGTAAAGACAGTAGATATTGGTTGCTTGAATGACCGCTTATTCGGTAACGTTGTTGCTGTAGGTTCAATCGCCGGATCATTATCCTCCGTATCAACCGAAGAGAAAACCAAGCTCGGCTCATTGGCATATCTGAAAGAAGGCCTAAAACAACTTACAAGCACTTCCCCCCACCCTCTTGTCATTCATTATGACGAGAAGACATGGCAAGGCGAATCCCCACTCTTCCTCGCCGTATTAACCAACTCCGTTGGCGGATTCGAGAATCTGATACCTGATGCTGCGGTTGACGATGGTCTGCTTCATTGTTTTTTTATTCAAGACCTCAGTATACTCAATACCATTACAGCCAGTATATCTTTACTACTTGGCAACCTTAAGGATCATAAAGACGTTGTCTATTTCACGGCCCAAAATGTAAGTGTAAGCTCTCCAGAAGCCGTAAGAACCAATGTGGATGGTGAAGAAGGTCCGATTTTACCGATTACGCTAAGTGTTCTCCCTCGTCATATCCAAGTCATTGTGCCGGAAGTGGACTAACAAATAAAAGCAGTCCGGATCTCAAATAGTTCCAGACTGCCATTAATCTAATCTATGGATGCCCCGTTCCATATCTTCTTTTTGCAAATAACTTATAAAAATTCTATTCCGCTACAATAAACTTTTTACTTAATAACCACATTCCGCCGCTGATCCCTAAGAAATAGATGGGCATTGTCAGTAATGAACCATTATGCAGAGCGCTCATTCCCCACGTCGCCAAGCTAACCAGCAAATAATACCCCAAGCTGAAGATCGCACCTGCTGTTCCCACAACATCCTGGAAATTGACAAGCGCAAGACTTAGACAATTAGGTAAGGCAATACCGGCCCCCATTAACATGACAAAAAGGGTTATTAGAATGCTTACCATCACTATCATATCCGGCAACGAGGCAAGGCTGCCTGCGATTGTTAATAGCAAAGCTCCGCTGGTCATCACTAGACAGCCGATGTGAATTATTTTTTCCGGAGCATAGACAGTTAATAATCTTTTGGAGATCATCGCTCCCATAATCGATGCCAGGGCTACAATAATGCCTAAGAAACCATAAACTCCCGGCGAAATGTTAAAGTGTTCAATGAATATAAAGGGTGCTTCAGCATAGTAGCTAAATAAAACTCCATTGATGCCCCCGATTAGTAATCCAAACACCAGTACACGTGGCAACGCGAGCATTCTTTTAAATATAGGTAGAATTGCTACCTTTTTTCTCGCGGAAACATCTGTCGTTTCTGGCAACTTCCAAAAAGCATACATAAATAACAACACACTTATCATTACTAGTATAAAGAAAACCGCTCGAAAGCCAAAAGCTTGATCCACGAATCCGCCAATAAGTGGCCCTACTGCTGGAGTAAAAGCAATCACCGCCGAGATCTGGGCAAACATGGCATGTCGTTTATTCCCGGAGACACTCTCCCGAAGAATAGTTTGGGTAATAATTGAGCCTGTCGCTGCTCCAAACGCTTGAATGAAACGGCTGACTAACAGTAGATTAATAGATTCCGAGTAAAAACACATCAAGCTTCCAATACCATATACAATGAGGCCACCCAGCATGGCAGGTCTCCGTCCGATGAAATCAGAGAGCCAACCCCAACAGAAAACACCTAAAGCAAATCCGATAAAATATATACTTAATGTTAATTGTACAGAACTATTGGAGACCCCAAGTGCAACAGCAATATCCGGTAACGATGGAGTGTAGCTCGTCTCACTAATTTGTGGAAAAGCCACAAGAACAATCATTAGTAGTAAAGATGGTGCTGCGTATTTTTTCATATTAAATTCGCCCTCCTACAAGCTTATATCCTAGAACAACAAGAATATGAGCCTAGCTAGGGAAATGGGGGCATCATTATGGCAAGACGACTATAAATCATCATGTTCGATATTACCTTTCATTGTTAAGCTTTCTTTGTTATATAGGAGGGTTTCAATTATTCAACCAAGATATCATTATATACGGTAATAGAAAAGCTCTCAAACGAATCGCTTCGCCTGAGAGCATATTTATGTTACGAGTTTTGTTCCGATAATCCATGTACAGTTATACCAGCGGCGCTGGACTTCTTTTTATCCTGAGAAGCATGTATCTTTACCATCACAAATCGTGCAAAAGGCTGGATCACTATACTTTCAGCGATCAGTACAATTAGGAAATTTCTTGGCCAATTCGCTAAAAAGTGATTGAACGTTTCAGAACTCAATCCGTTTCCGATAATGTCTCCAATAAACGTCATCACAAATGACATTCCTAATACGGTGAAAAGGATGCGAAATAGAATTTGGGCATTAAAGCTATCGGTGGGTTGTGTAAATTTAGCTACCAGCTTTTCTGCGATACGGCCAATAACAACAGGTTCGATAATCATAACAATCACCCAAATGATCGGTAGCGTCTTAAGAATCGCTAGGGCAACCTCTTGATTGAATTCCCCGACCGCTAAAATAATATTTAATGACGTCATAAACAGCACGGTCAATGTACAGATGATTGCGCCGTATAATGCACCCTCTTTGCCGTTTCTCGGTAATCTTACTTCTTGATTCATGATGTTCATCCTTTCAATATTGTCGGTAATAGTTTGGAGATAGTCTTTAGAGGTGCTGTAGATTGTTGTGTTTGACACAGCATGATCGCACCCTCAATCGAGGTTGTCATCAATAAAGCAATATCAGAAGCTACTTCATTCGAGAAGCCTTCAGTTACAAGCTTCGTGTAGTAAATAGTCTGAATGTTCTCATAAAGTGAGTTACATGCTTGGCGGACAGGTTCACTGACCGTAGCCATTTCACTGACAATACTGCTAAATGTATACCCTGTAAGCTTGCCCTCGGTTTCTAAGTTGTGAATTAACTTATTAAGCATGAATTGCGTGGCCTCTTGCGTAGAAGAATGCCTTTTGAAAATGTCCTCCATATCTATTGTTATTGCTTCATTTAGGCCCTTTAAACACGCAATTAATAGTTCTTCTTTTCCATTTGGAAAATGATGATAGAGCGCTCCTTTTGTAACATCACAAGCTTTTAAAATTTCACTAATGCCTACACTCTTATAACCTTTTTGTTGAAAAAGGACTGTTGCCTTATCAATCATTAGCGATTTCGTATCCACAATTACGTATTCCTCCTAACATACCAACCGGTCTGTTTGTTATTGTAACAATATAAAACCGAATGATGTAAGTGTTTTTTACTTTATTTCAAAAAATACATCAATATTTTCATTAACACAGCAAAAAGAGATCCGTTAGTTGCCGTCTCACTTGGATTAATGATATCATTCTGATGAAGTTATCTTACTTTAAATATGAAGGAGGAATACCCGATGAAAAAGAGATCGCTAAAATATTTGTCTTTTGGTATTGGGTATTCTACTGCTGTTTTTTTCTGGAATTAATTATTGATAGGACAGGTCTGTCAAAAATTAAGAGAAACTAAAAAAACAGCGGAGATATATAACCTAGATATCGTTATGTATCTTCTATTTAAAGGAGACTTTACAAAAAATGAACTTAAACAATAATGTGATTACAAGATATAATCCAGAAAATATTGCGAAACCCGTTGGTAACTATAGTCATGTAACAAAAATAAGTAGAAATGCTGAAATGTATGTATTTTCTGGCCAAATTGGAATCGATCAAAACAATCATATCTCTACAGATTTTAATCAGCAGGTAACAAATACGATGAGTAATATAGTTGAAGTCCTTTCTTCTCAAAAGCTAACTCCTGATAATGTAATCAAAATCAACATTTGGGCCACGGAAGAAATCGATTGGGATCATTTCTATGAAATTTGGAATGAAGTATTCGGGATGACACCTCCTTCAATGACCATTGCTTATGTTAAAGGATTAGGTTTACCTGAATTAAAAATTGAATTAGATGTTTGGGCTGCAGGTTAAACCCTATGCAAAACGAGTCTTAGAAGCGACTCTAAGGGCTCGTTTTTCTAATAGAGCGCCCTTTACAACAGCAAAAAAGGCTCAGTTTCCTGAGCCCTTGAAATACAATTTTTATCTTTTTATATCTGAAGAATTATCCCAACATTCCACTTGCTCCAGACCCTCAATGCTATCTTTATAAAAGACAGGATCTTTCCCTTCACGTTTCTGCCGCTTATAATCCTTCAAGGCAGCAAAGGCTACTTTGGATAATAGAAGGATGGCAATCAAATTTACGATAACCATGAGACCCATAAATAAGTCAGCCAAATCCCATACCAACTGAACCTTTGCTACAGAGCCAAAAATAATCATCGCCAAGACACTGTATCTGTAGAATAATAATACTTTTTTGTTAGAGTTCAAGAATTCTATATTGGTTTCGCCATAGTAATAATTTCCGATTAACGTGCTGAAGGCAAACAATAAAATCATAATCGCCAATGATCCGGATGCCCATGAACCAATATGCTCGCTTAATGCAGCTTGTGTCAGCTTAATTCCGTCTAGTCCCGGCTGCTTATACGCATCGGACAGCAAGATAATAAACGCCGTACTCGAACAAATAAGTAATGTATCAGTAAGTACCCCAAGGGCTTGCATTAGCCCCTGCTTCACCGGATGACTTGTGGTTGCCGTTGCCGCAGCATTAGGCGCGCTACCCATACCCGCTTCGTTTGAGAACAAACCTCGTTTCACACCCTGTAGAATCACTGCACCAAAAGATCCACCTGCGACCTGTTCAAATCCGAAGGCACTTTTCACAATGAGCGCCAGAATTTCCGGAAGTTCCGTAATATTAATTAGCATGATAATAAGAGCAGCCCCAATATAGATTCCTGCCATTACCACTACAATATATTCAGACATTCTAGCGATACGCTTAACACCGCCGAAGATAACCACCGCAAAGGCAGCAGCGATTATAAGCCCAAGAACAGCTCGATTAGTGCCAAAAGAATTTTCAAAGGCCACTGTCACCGTATTCGATTGGACCGCGTTAAATACAAGACCGAAGGATAATGTGATCAGAACCGCAAATATCGATCCCATCCAGCGCTTGTTCAGGCCTTGCTCCATATAATAGGCAGGACCACCGCGAAATCCGGTCTTATCCTTCACTTTATATACCTGTGCCAAAGTACTTTCAATAAATCCGGATGCTGATCCAATAATGGCAATCACCCACATCCAGAAGATAGCCCCTGGTCCACCTATTGCAATAGCAATTGCGATCCCCGTTATATTACCTGTCCCTACCCTCGCTGCCATACTGATACAGAAGGCCTGGAACGATGAAATACTATCTTTTGACCTTTCATTGGACCCTTTGAGGACCCTAAACATTTCTTTGAACATACCAAACTGTACAAATTTCGATCTTATGGTGAAATAAAGTCCACAAACAATAAGAAGGATCACCAGTATTTTCGACCACAGAAAGTCATTTGTTACGCTAATCATATTATCTAAAAATTGTTGCATGTAATTCCGCCTCTCCATTCTGTCGATACCAAGTTGCTAAGCTAATAACACATAGTATTTTCAAATATAACAGTCATTATTTCAAATGCCAATAAAAAAGTAACTTTCATAACATCACTTGTGAGTAGGATTTCGCATACTCTTCAGAATTATGGTAGAAAATACTATTCATATCTGAAGAGAGGTGGATTTTGGCCACATGAATAAGGAACAAAAAGATATGATTTTAACGGATCGACAGGGTCATCCGATTACAGATAATCAAAATATACGAACTGTAGGAAATCGTGGGCCATCGACGCTCGAAAACTACCACTTTATCGAGAAGATATCACACTTTGATCAAGAACGTATTCCAGAACGTGTTGTACATGCTAGGGGTGCAGGAGCCCACGGGTATTTTGAGGCTGAGACATCCATTTCCGGGTTTAATTTTTACATTGCAAATCATGGCAGCTATCACCGTGGTAATATCGGGACAATGCTGCGACAGATGGGCCATACCTCAGTGCTGCAGGATTATGTTCTATATCTTTATAATGAACCAGAATAATCATCGAGCAGTTATCTTTGACGTATTAATTAGCCACCGCTTTGAAATATTGATACACCTGATTTAACTTCTTCTCGTGCTTTCCTTTCGGACTCTCCATATTCCCAAACTCAAAGAACTTCACTTTCTTGATTCCGCAATACTGAAACAACGCTTTTCTCATGAGCACTTTGTGGGCATTATTCAACCAATATAAGGGATAGAGCGTCGGACCCTTCATACTGGAAACACAGACCACCGATTTCCCTTTCAGCAACCCTTCGGGCATAAGTCCACCCTTTTCTCTATACGCAAAATTTGAAGCAAACATCTGGTCGATATAACCGAGTAGCATAGCCGGAGGTCGTCCCCACCAGATCGGATACACAAACACAATCTTGTCGGCTTGACGAATCTGCTTACGATACTTCTCTAGCTTGGGATCGATATGCATATCTCTTCTACGTTTATTTTCATTAAAGACCAGCACCGGATCAAATTGCTCTTCGTATAGATCAAGCACCTCAATCTTCGAGATCTGATTATTGTCACTACTTCCTTGAATGACTTTGTTGAAAAATGCATAACTTAGACTTTGATGATTCGGATGTGTATAGATGACTAAGACGTTCATTGCCCCACCTCTTTAATTATCATTTGATAACTAAATGGTATCACACCCCTTATTTAGTTGTCAAATGATAATTGTATTATGATAATTAGTTTGCTATGGTTTAATATGAGGTGATCCTTATGGACAAAGAAGCGTTTTTCCAAAAAATTGTGACCTTTACGACGGCAGTCCATGAAGTAACATATGACTTAACCAAAGATATTAAACCGGACGATATCACGCCTGTTCAATATAGTATTCTGGAGTATATTGCGGTTAGCCAGCCCGTTACTCTCAGTCAAATTAGCGATTGCAAGAATATCTCTATGCCAAACACGAGCCGTGAGCTCAAGAAATTAACAGAAAAGAATCTTTGTGAAAAATTTGATGTCGCAGAGGATCGGCGTAAGCAGATGATTCGGTTATCTGACGCTGGACAAGCGATGATGAACGGGGCTTTTGAACGGATCGGTGAACGGTTTCTGAGCCGGATTAAAGATGCTTCCGAAGAAGAATTAGAAGAAATCAACCGAGCGCTGGATGTGCTTCAATCCAAGGTGTTTAACTGGGATAAGTGATTGGGACAGTATAAGCGAACCTCATTCGGAAAATAAAAAAGGGACTATCCCATAAGCCATGAAATGGCATCTTGGGACAGTCCTCTTTGTTTTGGAACAAGTTGCTTGCTAACGTAGATTTACTAATTCGTGAGTCCGCGGATAAAGGTCTCAAAGTTGTCAGCCAAGCGTGTGATCTTGTATTTGTTATCTCGATCTACATGAATAACCTCGGGTTCGCCATCATTTCCAAACTCGCGGTAATCCAGCATGATTACTTCATTCTCAGAAGGACAATCACAAATCACTACACCAACTTCAGGATAACCTCCATTTTCAATCATAAAGCGACTGCCTGAGGCTCCACATAGCGATTTATTCTTTTCTCGCCCAATGCCCAGGATACCTGAAATCGTAATAGACTCTCCTGTTTCCGAATTGGGGTACCGATTGTTAATTGGGATTCCCCCATTATGTAACCTCATCATATCCACATAGAAAGCAGGCAGCTTAAAGACCAGCTCTTCNNAGCTACCATTTCATCCGTAGGCGGGTCGGAAACATATTCTTCTAACGCATACTCGCTGTCATCCCAAAAGTTTGAGAAGTCGAACGCCATTACTGGTTTCTTTACAGGCTTGTTCATAGGCTTCTTTGCAGTTCTTTTGGCCAATTTACGCCGGATCCATCCCAGAAACTCCAAGGTATCCTCATCATCGGGTTCCAATTGATCTGCGGCCGTAAATGCTTTTAAGGCTTCCTCATATTGCTTCAGATAGTAATAAGAAACCCCAATGCGGTAATGCCAGAGCGGATCCTCCTCACCCTCTTCTGCAATGGTCAAGAACTGCTCTAGTCCCTCTTCATATTGCCCGAGATTATTAAGCGCTCTACCCAGATGACTAGTTAGTACGTAATCTCTTTCCTCTTCAGGAATTTCCATTATTGCATCCACGATTTCTTGAAATTCGTCCTCTTCATGCCACGTATCCAGTTGTGCTAAAAGCTCATCACTCATCATTTATTCCTCCTAGTAACGATCACTCTAAATACCTATTAGAAATTATACCATTTATGGACTATGCCCAGCCAATAACGCATGTCCTGCTTAGGTGCTAGTCAAAAGACAATTCCCCTTTGCGCTGCGAATGAATTTGCGGAATATGCAGCTCTCGTAAGACAGGCACTATCTCCTGCACACTGTTTTTATTAAACTTCTTCAGTATACACAGGCTTAACAGACCGCAGGATTGATCTGCGGTCTGTTTGCGTATACAGAAATTTATGAACACCCTTCACTGTCCGTTTTCGATCCTCTGCATGAACTCTTCAACGGCGCTATAGCCAAGCTGCTTCAGATACCAGTTGTTAGCGGCTGCTTCGATCAGGCCGGCTACGTCGCGGCCGGGCTGAAGCTGGATTTCAATATGCGGAATTTTGACGCCGAGATATTCCGTGAACTTAGGTTCGAGTTCAAGCTCATTGTTCAAGGAATTCTCTCGCCATGGAGACAACTCGATATCGAGTACGATTCGCGTCTCTTCCTGAAAAGCTCTACGCCCGTACTGGCGTACGACATTGATCAGACCGATACTGCGCAGCGCTAGGAACTCGCGGGTCGTCTCGTTATGTGTGCCGAGAAGCGTCGCCGGTCCCAGCTTCTTAAGCACCACGATATCATCCGCCACAAAGCGATGCCCCCTTCTAATGAGCGTGTGCGCGGTCTCGCTTTTTCCAATCCCTGACTTGCCCCTGAGTAGGACACCTATACCGGACACGTTTACACATACCCCATGAATTGAAAGTTCTGGCGCCAGCGCCTTCACCAGATAGGTGTCAATCTTTGCGATGAACTCTGTCGTCGTCTCCTCCGTCCGAAGCAGCGGTATACCTTCTTGCTCGCAGAATAGCGTTAAATAAGGAATCTCCTGCTGACCTGTCGTCACAATAAAGCATGGTGGATGATATTTGACGATATTACCAATATGTAACTTGCGTTGCTCAACGCTTAGCTTCAACAGATAATTGATTTCTTTGCAACCTAACACTTGTACCCGTTTCATTGGAAAAAAATCAAAGTAACCAACGAACTCCAGGCCAGGTCTATGCGTCTTTGAACGAGTGATTTCACGATCCATACAGCTAGCACCTGCAAGCACTTCCAGCTTAAACGTTTCCGTTAGGCTTTGAACGGTAGTCGATTTCAATGTTGTTCTCCTCCTGTGGTTACGTATCTTGAATACGCAATACGGTTACCGGGATATATTCAACGAAGAACGGAATGATTCCTGCAAAAGCACTACTATAGGCAAGGAAAACCAGATCGTTGTCTCCAACAGGCGGGTTGTTTGCTCCACTTTAATCCATCTCATCATTTCCGATCCGCATTTGGATTTGACAACCGTAGGATTCAGTATCAAACAAATCGTTATATAATTCTATCTCGATAACATTTTTTACGTTCAGATTGTTTT
>DJUJ01000241.1:10754-18107 GCA_002438345.1 Paenibacillus sp. UBA6285 | reverse complement strand
CCATTTCAAGAGCAGATACAGCTACGCCGCCAGCATTAGCAGCTTTGGCAGGTGCGAATAGCACGCCAGCTTGTTGGAACTGCTGAATAGCTTCAAGGGTGGATGGCATGTTGGCACCTTCGCCTACTGCTTTAACACCATTCTCAATCAGTTTCAATGCCATGGCTTCATCAATCTCATTCTGAGTAGCACTCGGAAGGGCGATATCACAAGGAATAGTCCAAATTTGCGTGGAATCTTCGGTATACACAGCGTTAGGGTGTTCATTCACATATTCACTAATCCGTTTTCTTTCGACTTCTTTCAGGCGGCGGACAGTTTCGAGGTTAATGCCGTTTTCGTCATAGATATATCCAGCGGGNNCTGTACAGCTTTTTCGATTGCATAGATGGCTACATTACCGGAACCGGAAACAACAACACGACTTCCTTCAAAGGAAAGGCCTTTTGCTTTCAGCATCTCGTTTACGAAATACACCGTTCCGTAACCAGTTGCTTCTGTGCGAGCCTGACTTCCGCCGTAAATAATGCCTTTACCGGTCAATACGCCAGCCGGATATCCTCCGCGGATCCGCTTGTATTGTCCATACATGTAGCCAATCTCACGAGCGCCTACGCCGATATCTCCGGCAGGTACGTCTTGGTCTGGACCAATATAATTTTGCAATTCAGTCATGAAACTTTGAGCAAACCGCATAATCTCGCCTTCGGATTTTCCTTTGGGATCAAAGTCGGATCCGCCTTTACCTCCGCCGATGTGTTGGCCGGTAAGAGCGTTCTTGAAAATTTGTTCGAAGCCGAGGAATTTGATGATACTAGCATTAACGGATGGGTGAAAACGAAGTCCGCCTTTGTAAGGTCCGATTGCACTACTGAACTGCACACGATTGATACGGTTCACTCTGACCTTGCCTTTGTCGTCAGTCCAAGGTACACGGAACATAATTAAACGTTCTGGTTCGACCAATCTTTCCAGAATGGCATTTTCCTGATACTTAGGTTCAGCAGCTAGGATCGGAAGCAAAGATTCGAGGATTTCCTTTACAGCCTGATGGAATTCGGGCTCAAAAGGATTGCGTGCAACAACCTGTGCGTATACGTCTTCGATATAACGATGTGCCTTGTTGCTGTTTGTGTCTAATTGCTGGGTAGATACTGAGCTCATGAATTCAACCGCCTTTTCTAGTATTCAATTTGGTCCAACACTTTTTTTATATTTTGGCACAAGTCAATGTTCCTCACAACTGTTTTTATTAAATAACTTACTTGAAGTGATGCGTTTTTGAAACTATAGTGATAAGGGAAATGTTAAAAAAGCGCAGTATACTTCGTGTGATGACGCGTTAAAGCGCGAAATATGCTAAAATGATCGTGTATTAATTGTAGGGAGATGAATTTGAAAATGAGTGACAAAGTAAATGAGCAGGAGTTATTAACGGTACTATCTGCCAAAACTAAAGTGGACCCTAAAGTAATCCGATTAGTGTTGAAGCATGAACAGACCTTTATCAATAAGGCTAAGGCCAATGCCAAAGGCGAGGTAGACATCGACAATGATGATCTGGTTGACTATGTAGTTGCGCAGCGCGATGTGAAGCTGGACGAAATCACAGTTGAGATGATTCTTGATGCGGAGATGGATTACTTAATGGATAAAGGGTTGGCAGGATACATCGATTAACCTTGCATTATTTCCGGCTCAAAAGCCTTTTGTTCAAGAGGGCATAGAGCCGGAATGAAAAATAAATAGGCATTGTCATTGCATTCATTAATTTAGTGTGGTACAATGAAATTAATCATAAATTTAACCCTTAATTCACATATTGTAAAAGGTTATCATTTGTGCGTATGAGTCCTTTTCCAATGTGTGAATTTTTATTTGTTCGTACACTACGTAGGAATAAAAGGACATGTGTTAAATAAAATATTGGAGGTAATATTATGCAAACAGGTACAGTGAAATGGTTTAACGCAGACAAAGGATTTGGTTTTATCGAGGTTGAAGGTGGAAGCGACGTATTCGTACACTTCTCCGCAATCACTGGCGACGGATTTAAATCTTTGGACGAAGGCCAACGCGTTGAGTTCAACGTAACTCAAGGCGCTCGTGGACCACAAGCCGAAAACGTTGTAAAACTGTAATTCGAAAATTAGGCTGCCCTTAACACAAGTTGAGGGCAGCTTTTTTATTTTTCATCTTATGATTCTGCCCCTAATAGGGTGGCGAAATCGTCTCGATTCGATCCAAGGAGGGGTACTTATGTATTTTCGTAAAAAAGCACTGGAGGATCTTCCACAAGAAGACACAGCCATTTGGTCCTGTACCAAGGAAGATTGCACCGGTTGGATGCGCGATAATTTTGCGTTTCAATATGTACCTACCTGCTGGCAATGTAACTCTCCCATGACTAAAAGTATGAAGATACTGCCAATGCTTGTGAACACGAATTCAGACATGAAGGCTATGAAGAAGGGCACTTCAATTAAATAAGAGCCCTTACTAAGACCATTCTTGAAATGGTTAAATAGAAGCAGCTAACATACTCAAACAGCTGGACCCTTGATTCTGGGCAGCTGTTTTTTTGTTTTAGTATTTTACTTGAGGTGTAGTAATTTCTCCCACTCTGTTAAGGTGATATTCTCTGAGATATGCTTCAAATGTTCAGGAACTTCTACGTGGCACATGAATTCTAAGCTGTTGCCGTCAGGATCGTTGAAGTATACAGAAGCATTCCCTTGATATGCGCGGATAAAAGGCTCGATAGAAGTTCGATTGCGGAACGGAACAGCCTCCACCCCAATGGATTGCAGCCATTGCAGCGACTGCTTCAAATCTTCATACGTTACGCGGAATGCAAGATGTCGCAATGATGGGTGGTATGGAGTTTCTACTTCCTTACCTTCCCAAAGACCGATCCAGCTCCGACCTACCTCGATCCAGAAGAATACAGTTTCCTCATCCCGCCAAGCCATTCTTAATCCTAATTTCTCATAAAATTCGATGGATACCTCAAGATTGCTCACTGGTAAATGTGCTTCATATAGTCCTTTTATCATATTCTCGTCTCCTCTTACAGGATTAGCCTGAATCTTATTTATAACTACCAGGTTCTTCCGTGCATCAGTTCCCATTCTTTCCAGGGTACCACTCCGAGCTCGGGTCTAGGTTCATCGAGTAGCACGGCCAGGAACTCCAATGAATGACCATCTGGATCACTGAAATATACGGATACGGCTGGCATCCAGCCAAATACATACAACTGCCCCTTATCATCATCGAGGAAGTTGGAAGTTTCAATCCCCTTGGCCTTCAGATAGGATACTGACTGCTTCAAATCCTCAAGTGTTACTTGAAAAGCAAAGTGTTGACGCACGACCTCGGATGGCGCCTTCTCCCAAATGCCCAACATGGCTTGATTATGTTCTTCTCCAATCCAGTAAAATCGCCGCTTACGGCCTTCAGTATTCTCCGAGTGGGCTAGGGGGAGTTCCAGAACGTGTTCATAGAAATGAGCAGACCGTTCAAGGTTGGTTACGTTCAGATGGGTCTCGAACAGTCCCTTGATCATAGGGCGGCACCCACCGGGCTGTTGATTTTGCGAGCTAAATTTAGGAAAGATTCCAGGACTAGACGAATACGATCTTCAATCTCTTGTCCACCCTCATACCCGTCGTATCCAACCTCGAACCGCTTACGCTGCATCCCTCCGATGGAGATCCAATCTGGTGTATTAATCCCATGTAGGTTGCGTACAACCGCCTGCAATTGAAGCAATGAGCTTACACCTACAGCTCCGCCTGCAGAACAAGCAGACAATGCCACTTTGCCGTTGAAATGCGTCTGGCCTAGATGGTCCAGAGCATTTTTCATAACGCCGCTCATGGAACCGTGGTATTCCGGGGTAATCAGGATGATTGCGTTCGCAGTTAACATCTCTTGGTGGAGTGCACTTAAATGCTCATGCTCCGCGTAAGACTCATCTGGTGAATAAAAAGGGAGTGGGCGTTTATAGAGATCGAACAGGGTGACCTTTTCTCCTTGCTGATTAATGAAATGTGCGGCATGCTCTGCCAGCTTCGTGCTGGTCGCTTCTTTTCGATTGCTGCCTGTCAGGATCATGACTTTCATCTGTATCCACTCCTATAAGGTCGATTGCTATACACCAATGATAGCTGAATCGACATTTGTTGACATCAGCACATGGAATGAACATGCATAGCAAAGACGCTCAGCCATTGTGCTGAACGTCTAAGACTAAAGATGTAGATGAGCTGTGGCTCTACTAGTTGTAGCCGCCTTTTAATGCAAAAATGGCAGCTTGAGTCCGATCGGATAAGTTCAGCTTTCCTAGTACATGGCTGACATGTGTCTTAACGGTCTTCTCGGTGATAACCAGCTTACTGGCAATCTCTTTGTTGCTCATACCCAGCGCAATTAGGTCTAATACCTCCTGCTCGCGTGGAGTAAGAAGCTCTGA
The DNA here is from genome assembly GCA_002438345.1 of Paenibacillus sp. UBA6285. GTDB lineage: Bacteria > Bacillota > Bacilli > Paenibacillales > Paenibacillaceae > Paenibacillus_AQ. The sequence goes on along the minus strand of DJUJ01000241.1, from coordinate 13,630 downwards.
TCTGGTGATTGCAGCTGGTGTTGCACTTGGGTCGTCCAGATTCGAAGTATTGACATCTATCTGTTCTAATGTGGATGTAGCCATGAGGCTCATCAGTTGACTGGCAGCCTCAGAATGCAGCTCCACTAGACCACTGTGTACTTTGCGGATGGCTACTACCAGCGCTTCTGGTTCTATGTCTTTTAGCAAATACCCTCTGATCCCTACGCGGATAGCAGGAAGTACATGGTCCTGATCTGAAAAGGAGGTCAACACAATGATTTTGACCTGTGGATGGGAGATCCGCAGCTGTTTGGCTGTCTCGATGCCGTCCATAACGGGCATATGCAAATCCATTAATATGATATCCGGCTGGAGCTCGGCCGTTCTCTCTAGTGCCTCGCGGCCGTTCGACGCTTCTCCGATAACCTTAATATCCGGTTGTGTCGAGAGAAACACTTGTAGCCCTCGACGAACCATTGCATGGTCGTCGACCAGTAATAAACCTATTGTCATTTGTGATCACCCGACTTCATGTGGATTGGAGGGGCAGAGGTATGGTTACCTCAACCGTTGTGCCTTGATGCTCCTCGCTGTGAATATGAATACGGCCAGAGAGCGCCTCGGCTCTTTCTTTCATAATATGCAGGCCGAGAGATTCATTGGTGTCAGTGTTACAGCGCCGTTTGGCACCGCCCTTGCCCTGATCGGAAATGCTCAATATCACCTCGGTAGCGTTCAAATGCAGAGATACTTCAGCTTTAGAAGCTCCGGAGTGCTTGCGTACATTATTGAGCGCTTCTTGACCAATGCGCAGAAGCCCTTCTTCCACATTGCGAGGAAGTTCGAGAACGCCGCTGCGTTGAGTCTGTATCAGCAGCCCTAGTTGCTGACCATGAGCCTGTAGCGCGGTCAATAACCCGGCTTCCAGTCCTGCTGGACGAAGCTGCATGATTAAAGCGCGCATTTCTTTGAGCGCAGATTGAGAGAGCTCTTGAATATCACGGACGGCCTCAGCAGCCGGATGGGAGGCGTGCTCTTGCTTCAGCATGCTTTCCACACCTTTAGCCGTCATCGATAGGGAGAACAGGATCTGGTTCACTGAGTCGTGCAGGTCGCGGGCCAGGCGATTTNNCGCTCGTCAAGGCGCGCGATTTCGCGGCGCTTCTCTCCGAGCTGTACACTTTCCAGTGTAGCTGAAATATGCTCGGCGATTGCTTCGAGTACTTCTCCATCCGCGGTTGCGGAGGCGAGTGCTTTAGGCGAGGTGATGAGTAGAATTGCTGAACCCTGTGCAGTAATCTGCCGAAAGGGAACGGCAAGCATTACAACTCGCTCTGCGTCAGGCTGTTCAGAACAGCAAGAGTTCGTAATTTCCTGTTCTTCGTCAAGGGTTAATGTTGCGAAGCGGTGTCCTTTGGCGATATCCCTTAGACGATTCTTAAATGAACTCGAGAGCTCAAAAGGAGCTATTTCATGCATTAAATTAGCTGCATAAGAAGCGGCATGCACTTCGAATTTCCCCTCACGCTGCCCAATAATCGCTGCAAAGGGCCAATCGAAATGTTGGCTAATCAGGGCGGTGGTATTCTCAACCAGAATGCTCGGGGAGAGGCATTCGCTAGCCGTTAGATTTAAAGCAGCGCTGAATTCACCTAATTTGGCGTACAGATTTGCACGGCGCTGCTCGGTACTGTATAACTGCATTCGTTCAATGGCACTGCCGATTTGCAAGGTCACGGATTGAAGTAAAGCTAGCTCACTGTCAGCGTAATGTGCTTTACCTGGTGCAGCTACATTCATAAGCCCCAAGTAGCGATCACCTGAATGCAGCGGGATGGTGGCGTGGTGGGTGATCCCTAAAGTATCGCCCCAGTTATACTGCCTGGCATTACTCAGCCGCTTGCAGTTTAGAATGTTGACGGCATGATCTAGCCGTCCGTCCCATAGGCGGTCTAAGCACCAACAGCTTCCGCACTGCATCGGCTGCTTATTGTCCCGTTGCAGCGCTGGGGGCAAACCTCGATCTGCGGCGCATTCATACTCCATATTCTCTTCACTCAGGAAGATCCAGCCTGCCGTATTTCCGGTTAGATCTAACAACTTGCCCATAACTGTATCGAGCATCGGTTTGAGCTCATTGGAACTGTTTAAGGTCTCCGCAATTGTCTTGAGCGTCAATAACTCGTGGATTCCGGTTTCTTCCGGCATGAGGTTCTCCCCTATAGATTAATTAAAATATAAGAAAGTANNCCGAAGGCGTTTATGCTTGATAAGGTTCTATCTATTGTAACGTAGAATGCTTCATCCATTCTCAAATTTTATGTAATCATGATGCAATAAAAAAAGGTGCCCCCGTAAGATCTAGTATGACCTTAAAGAACCACCTAAGTATATACGTTAATTTACAGCTGCAGGGGTAGTGGAAGGTGTTCTATGTTCTACATTATCGTACTGAATAAGTCCGTGCTTCTCCCAAGCTCGACTCTTCCAGCGGAAATACATAATGACAGCTCTTACCCACTCATCGGCCGCAGTGGCAATCCACACACCGGCTAACCCTAGATGAAGTTGGAACACTAGGAAATAGCCAAGGGGTAAGCTCATGCAGACCATGGAGATCAGTCCCATATATACAGGGAACTTCGCATCGCCCGAGGCGCGTAGTGAGTTAATAATGACCAAATTGGTTGTGCGTCCGGTTTCCAGGAAGAAACTAAGCAGAATAACCTGAGCCCCCATCAGAATGATGTTCTCATTGTCTGTGAAGAGGCCAAATAATGGCACCCGGAAGAAAATCACCAGAGCATCTATTATTACTGTAACCAGCAACGCCCACTTCACACTAGAGAATACACGTTTATAGGCCTCATCAGGGCGTCTAGCTCCCACCAGAT
>DJUJ01000241.1:0-10745 GCA_002438345.1 Paenibacillus sp. UBA6285 | reverse complement strand
ACAGCTACACTGAATAAATAAATATAATTGGAAATGTTGAGTGCGTATTGGCGAGTAGCCATAGCTTCAGCGCCCAAATAGGTGATATACAGTGTGAATACAAGCTGACAGGATTGATAGATAATCGATTCAAAAGCGGACGGGATGCCGATTTTGAGAATTTGCAGCACATATTTTTTGGAAAGATGAATGTAATAGGTTAACTTCACCCGTACCTCCATCACTCTGTAGAGCAGCAAGAAGAAAATAATAAGGCAGATAAAACGACTGATTACCGTCGAGATAGCTGCACCTTCCACACCTAACGCTGGAAGTCCAAAATGACCATAGATGAGCAGGTAGTTACCCACCACGTGAATGATGTTCATGAGCAAGGATACGACCATCGTCTGTTTGGTGAAGCCGTGCGTACGGATAGTGGTCGCCAGAGCATTGATTAATGCTTGAAGAAAAATACCGCCCCCGACAATATGCATATAGGATTTGGCATAAACGAGAAGATCTCCTTTTACATTCAGGGCAGTCAGTAGGGTCCCGCCGAATATCAGCAAAAACGCACTTAGGATAATGCCTACTATCAGGTTTAGGGTAATAGCATTGCCGGTCACTTGAGCGGCTTCCAGAGGTTTTTTGGAACCGAGGTATTGGGAGACCACGATAGCCGCGCCGTTACCAATTACACTGAGGACTAGAATTGCTATAGCAATGATCTGATTCGCTGCACCGACACCCGATACAGCATCGTCCGACACGGAGCTAATCATAAAAGTATCCACACTACCCATGAGCATGAATAGGAACAGTTCCAGGAATATCGGCCAAGTCAATTTTACCAGATTGAACTCCTGGTGATTATTTTGCTTCATTGTACACCTTCTTACGTAATGATTAATTTCCTGTTATTCCATAAACAAACTGTAATGTTAGCACAGCTTTCATGGAAATGCAGTATTTTTACAGAAATATATCAGGTATTTGAACATAAAAAAATCCCTGAGAGGTCTGGATAGACTTCTACAGGGATTTTGTTGTGTAAACTATGGAGTAATATAGATAACGATTTAGGCTTTCTCTTCGAACAGTTTAGCGATCTCCACGATGACGTTCACAGATTTTACCATGTTGTCTGCAGAGGCGTATTCGAATTTTCCATGAAAATTTTCGCCACCAGTGAAAATATTAGGCGTCGGCATGCCCATATAGGAAAGCTGCGAACCGTCTGTTCCTCCGCGAATCGGGCGGATGATCGGTGTAATGTTAAGGTTCTCCATCGCCTCATGGGCAATATCGACGATATGACGCACGGGCTCGATTTTTTCGCGCATGTTGTAATATTGGTCTTTCATTTCAAGTACGATGTTCTCTTCACCATGGATGCTCTTGAATTCATCTACGATGGCAGAAAGATAGGCTTTACGTGCCTCAAATTTCTCGCGGTCGAAGTCACGGATGATATATTGGAGCTTGCTGAATTCCGGTGTGCCTTCTATAGAGCTAAGGTGGTAAAAGCCTTCATAACCGTCTGTGAATTCTGGAGCTTCCTCAGAAGGGAGTCTAAGGTGTAGTGCCATGGCGATTTTTGCGGAATGAATCATTTTTCCCTTGGCGGTACCAGGGTGAACATTAACGCCGTAGACTGAGATTTTGGCAGATGCGGCATTGAAACTTTCATATTCTAGTTCACCGAGAGGGCCTCCGTCCACAGTGTAAGCATAGGAAGCATTAAAAGCAGTTACGTCAAATTTATGAGGACCGCGGCCGATTTCTTCATCCGGTGTGAAGGCGACTCTAATCTTGCCATGCTTGATTTCAGGATGCTGAAGGAGATAATTCATGGCTGTCATAATCTCGGCAATACCGGCTTTATTGTCTGCTCCAAGCAGGGTGGTGCCATCGGTTGTAATTAATGTATGGCCTTTATATTCCGGAAGCTCCGGAAAGCTCGCTGTGGATAATACAACATTCAACTCTTTGTTCAAAATGATATCTTTGCCATCGTAGTTATCCACAATCTGCGGCTTTACATTCGTACCTGTGAAATCAGTCGCCGTATCCAGATGTGCCAAAAAACCAATAGTCGGAACATCTTTCTCAGTATTCGCTGGGAGAGTGGCCATGACATAACCATACTCGTCCACCTGAACTTCATCCATGCCGATTTCCTTGAGTTCTTCGACCAGCTTATGGGCCAGAACCATCTGCCCTGGAGTGGATGGACAAGTCTCATTATCCTCGTTGGATTGGGTATCCATTTGAGCATATGAAATAAACCGTTCTATAACCTCTTTTTTCATTGTGGGTCATCTCCTCTTTACTATTGTATCTATATAGTATCACTTTCCATATCCGGTCTCATCCCTGAGGAAGAAGATTGAGAGTTAGGATTAGCTTTAACGAGGCAATGACTCTTGCTTAACTAACTTCGCTGAGAGTAAATATCGGTCCGGTGCTGAGCCAACGTATGAAAAAGGATAACAGGTAATCAAGGTAAGAATGGCCTTATCCCTTGGTTTTATAGCGCCGCGCTCATTCCCATCTACAATCGTGCTGCCGGTCACTTCATATGTGAATGTACCATCAGTGCTTTCTAGCTCAATAAGATCTCCTGCGACAAGTTCTCCTAGATTGCGGAACACGGTATCGCGGTGTCCAGCAAGCACACTATTGCCGACGGCACCGATCGCTGCGCTACCTATATAGTGTCCGGCCCCTTTTTTTAACTCGGGGTTTTCAGTGCCTTCCAGAATAGCTACCTTTTTATTTAAGGTAGGGAAGCGGATCTCCCCGATCACCTCACCCTCTGTATAGGATGGAGGAGAAGTAAGTTGTTCTTTTGGGGAACTGACCATTCCCTTAGGAAGAGGAGTTTCTTCGTTTGGAAGGGGACGGGCGATGGCTTCCTCCCTCTTTTTTTCCCAATCATTTAGGGCCTGCTTGGCCTCAATCGGTGCTTTGACGACTTGAATGACGGAGTAAATCAGCACAACTAAAGAGAGTATGAAGATTAGCTTCACGGCTAGTAAGACACCATTACGCTTCTTCATACTCTCTCCTCCAGACTTATGGTACTAAATGTTGTTATTTTTTCGATTTCAATCTACGCATGATGATCACACTGACTACAGCGATGGCTAAGCTGGCGAGAATCATGTTATACCAAGGCTCAGCGGTATTTGGAAGCTTGTCACCTGCATCAGGCGCTCCTAAAGGTAGCTCGTCATCAGGCAAGGATACTTCATCGCTTGGCTGAGGCGTTGCACTGATAGTTTGGCTGCCAGCACCTGGTGATGCTGTAGGCTCATTATCGCTTCCGCCCAATGGGATTGGCGCTTCGGTGACGCTAATCTCATCTACTGCAGGCGGTGAAGCTAAAGCTGTAGGCGATGGTGTTGGTGTTGGTGCTGGTGGCACCGATTGACCTGGTGTTACGACAGCCGTAGGTGAATCTGTAGGTGTTGGTGAACTTGTAGGTGCCGGTGTAGTTGTTGTCGTAGGTGAATCTGTAGGTGTTGGTGAACTTGTAGGCGCCGGTGTAGCTGTCGGCGTCGGCGTAGGACTAGGTTCAGCGGAAGGACCTGGTTCTCCAGAAGCGGAGAATTCAAAAGCTACGGTCGTGGCCTTCCCCTGATATTCGTTACCGGCTTCCCATGGGAAAGTTACATCCATTTGGATTGCACTTTGCTCACCTCCGGCGAGTGAACCGATGGTGACTCTACCAGCAGCCTCACTCATCACTCCCGAATAGATGATTACTCCCTCTTTTTCGAGTGTCATTTGGAGAATGTTGTACAATTCTACGTCCCCAGAGATGAATTTGAAGTCTACGAAATAATCAAAGCCCTCATCACCATCGTTAATAATCGTGTACTCTGAGCTCATTTCGTCACCAGGCTTCATATTGTTCATGGTGGCTGTGCTCGTGCTATGAGAATTCACAGTAAGTTTAATGGTATCCTGAGCGCTTACCCCGCCAGCGTGCCATATTACTCCTGCCAGAATAATCAGAGCATAAGTAGCTATAAAGGCCGAGCGATATTTCTTCTTCACTTTCCTCGCTCCTTTCTCCTGAGCCCATTTTAGCTGTTGGCGAACAAGATCTGCGGGCTTCCGGCAAAATCCTCCGTTTAAATCGATTATTCCATCTTACATTGTCGAAATAAGTAGTTTCGCAAGGTACCACTTCTCCTAATGCATGCCGGAATCTCTGTAAGAACGATAGGAGAGGGCATAAATAAAGTACAATTCGTTCGTTATAGCGAATATATAAAGTATAATCAAAATAATATCCAAAGAAAAATGATGTATTGCAACTAATTGGATCATATTCGGCTAAATAATAACTGAATGACCTATTTATCGCTTGATTTCTCTCTATATCTCTTTATTTTTATTGTTTATCATAATTTTGAAGTGTTTTATTAAGAACGATTTTAAAAACGAAACAAAAAAGGCAAAACGCATATCTGAAAACGGGATCATTCCCTGAATCAGATATCGTCTTGCCTTAGTTAAGATTACAATCTTACATTTCCTTCATGGCCTCGGCTACAATTTCATATGAACGAAGACGAGCATCATGATCATAAGTCCCTGCGGAGATAATCAGTTCATCCGCTTGGGTCTCTTCCAGGATTTCTTGAAGACGTTCTTTAATTGCTGCCTTATCGCCAGAGAAAGAATAGCGCTGCTTATCGAGCATGATTGCTTTTTCTTGCATCGTCCATAGCCCATCCATACTTTCAACGGGTGGCTGTAGCTTGCCTGTACGCCCGCGGATGATGTTGAGGAACTGTTGCTGCTGCGAGGTAGCTAGTCTTCTTGCCTCATCTACGGTATCAGCTGCTGTAACCCCAAGTCCGATCATAACATAAGGCTTATCTAATGCTGCTGATGGACGGAAATTGCTATGATAGATGTGCAGAGCCTGAAGTAAATACTCTGGTGCGAAATGGCTGGCAAAGGCAAAAGGCAAACCTAGCTTGGCTGCCAGCTCGGCACTAAAGCCGCTGGAGCCTAGTAGCCAAATGGGAATATTCAAGCCTTCTCCGGGAACCGCGCGCACTCCGGCCGGGCGCGATCCTGCTCCCGCAGGGTCGAAGTAAGCTCTGAGTTCACTTAGCTGCTCAGGGAATTCACTGCCATCGCTTCCGAGACCACGACGCAGGGCACGGGAAGCTGGTTGATCAGATCCGGGAGCTCTGCCCAGTCCAAGATCAATCCGTCCCGGATATAGGGATTCGAGTGTCCCGAACTGTTCAGCAATAACAAGTGGTGCGTGGTTGGATAGCATAATGCCACCAGAACCAACACGTATGCTTTGCGTGCCACCAGCAATATGTCCGATAAGGAGTGAGGTAGCAGAGCTGGCAACACCGATCATATTATGATGTTCAGCGAACCAATATCGATGATAGCCCCACGTTTCAGCATGGCGGGCTAAATCTAAAGAGTTATGAAAAGAGTCTGCCGCTGTACCCCCTTCCACAATAGAAGCTAAGTCCAGTACGGAGAATCGAACGTCACGAGGTTGTTTCAATGTTATCCCTCCTATATTAAATGCTCTATTATCGTAGAGCAGTATTTGCAGCTATGAATAACGCTACTCGGCTAGTATACCATGAAATAAAACCATATACACACTTTAAGTAAGTCGTCTGTCCTCAGGGTGAAGAAAGAGGAGAACAAGATGATTTTCAAAAAATAATGTAAGCGCTTTAAAAATTCTGTTGTTATTTCCAATCGGGCTTGCTATAATCACATCGAAAAGTTACTTAAAAAAGGAAGTTATCATTATGAAGCCAACCATAAGAGATGTTGCCAGAATGGCCGAGGTGTCGATCAGCACGGTATCACGTGTTATGAATGCACCAAATTCGGTAGTGGAGAGCAAACGGAATCGAGTGATGGAGGCTGTAGAACGATTGCGGTATCAACCTAATGCATTTGCACGTGGTCTGATTTACAAGAAGTCCTTTACACTGGGCCTGCTTATTCCGGATATTGAGAACCTGTATTTCGCAGGTGTTATTCGGGGAATGCAGGATGCATGCATCAAGCTTGGGTACAGTCTTATGATCTGCAATACGGACCGCGATAAAGAACGACTCTTGTCCTATATTGATAACTTCCATGAGAAACAGGTGGACGGAATCGTATTCGCCAGTGATGTCCTTTACCCTGAATATCATGACAAATTGGTCGGTTGTAGAATTCCATTTGTGCTAGTATCCTCGCATTCTGATGAGTTCGACATTCCAAATGTGGAGGTGGATGATGAAGCGGCTGCTTACGAAGCGGTAAAGTTTCTAATTGACTTAGGTCATAAAGACATTGGTATGATCGGTTTTAACCATGATAATTCCGTATCAGGCCCACCTCGTTATGAGGGGTTTGTAAGAGCACTAACAGAGTCGGGGCTAGAGCGGAATATTGTAAAGAGCAAATATGCTAGTCNNATGCCTATCAAGCTGCGCATGAACTATTTACCGATTACCCCGATCTGACTGCCGTCTTCTGTGTTGCCGATGAATTCGCGATGGGGACGATTTCTTATCTGAAGGATCGTAATATTCTTGTTCCGGGTCAGGTATCTGTGATTGGGTTTGATAATCTAAGGATGTCGAGTATGTTCATCCCGAAGCTGACTACGATTGCACAGCCGATTTACGAGTTAGGGTATCGTGCAGCCGAGAAGCTGCATGAATTACTTACAACAGGAGAAGTGCAGGTATTGAATGAGAAGATGGAGCATAAGCTGATTGTGCGGGAATCTACAAGGGAGAAATAAGGGTAGTTCACTTTTGTGCCACCTTCTGAAAAGCTTTTCAGAATTTCTCACTCGTCTTAATCAACATTTGAATATCTGCTTGGATAATAAAAATAATTTTTACCAAAAAATTTCAAATATGGATTGGGAACGCTTACTTTATGTGATACTATAAAAATGTAAGCGCTATTATAATACGGGAGTTGTGATTCAGTTTGTTTTTAGCATAGTTCCTTATATTCTGAAAAGCTTTGCAAGGAGGTGATCTGCTACAAGCTGCTTATACATGTCAGGGTACCGGATGATTGAGTCAGAAGCAATCTCTAAAACCATTAAAGGGGATGTACAAAAGATGAAGAAAACCTCAGGACGTAAAAAGTCTTTGGCTTTAGTACTGTGTTTATCCTTCACTATGATGCTGAGCGCATGCGGCGGGGGTAATAATAATGCAGCGCCTACAGATCCACCTGCGGCAACTGCCAGCCCAACAGCGGATAACACCGAGAAAGCAACAACTGCTCCTAGCACCGAGCCTTCGGGATCTCCGCTAGAACTAGCAATGAAAGGCGACTACAAAGGAACTAAAGTAACGATGTTCGGCCCCTTCGTAGATGCTGACCAAGTGAAATTTGAGAACAGTATCAAAGAATTTGAAGAGAAGACAGGAATCGATATTCAATACGAGGGCTCTAAGGAGTTCGAAGCTACGATAAACATTCGAGTAGACGGTGGAAATGCTCCGGATATCGCTGACTTCCCGCAGCCGGGTCTGCTAGCTTCGATTGCTAAGACTGGCAAAGTTATCGATTTGACCAGCGTACTCGATCAAGATAAATTGACGGCTAATTACAATAAGAGCTGGCTTGATATGTCTAATATGGACGGAAAAGACGGTAAGATTATGGCTGGAATCTGGAACCGTAGTAATGTAAAGAGCTTGGTATGGTATCCAAAGAAGCAATTTGAAGAAGCAGGCTACAAGGTTCCTGAAACTTGGGATGAGTTAATGGCTCTTACGGAGCAAATTGCTAAAGACGGCGATCCTGCCTGGGCCATTGGCATTGAGAGCGGTGCTGCAACAGGCTGGCCGGCAACAGACTGGGTAGAAAATATAATGCTGCGCACGACTACACCTGAGAACTACGATAAATGGGTAAAAGGTGAGCTGCCATTTACCTCTCCAGAAGTGAAGAATGCAGTTGAAACCATGTCTAAAATTTGGCTAAACAAGGATTATGTCTACGGTGGTGCTAAATCCATCGTGACGACATCGTTCGGCGATGCCCCAGCACCAATGTTCAATAATCCTCCTAAAGCATGGTTTAATATGCTCGGCAACTTTATTACAAGCTTCTTCCCTGAAACTGCAAAGGTTGATGTAGATTATGATTGGTTCTACTTGCCGCCTATTGATCCTCAATATGGTAAACCAGTGCTAGTTGCTGGCGATATCTATGCTATGTTCAATGATCGTCCTGAAGTTCGTGCAGTTATGGAATTCTTCACTACAGGAGAATCCATTAAGAGTTGGGTACAGTCTGGCGGCGTAATTGCTCCAATGAACGATGCTTCCCTTGACTGGTATACCTCTGAATCCGACCGCCGGATGGCGAAATTGGTTCAAGATGCTTCCACACTCCGCTTTGATGGTTCAGACTTGATGCCGGGCAAAGTGGGCGCAGGTACCTTCTGGAAAGGCATGACTGACTACGTGAGTGGTACAGCGACACTGGATCAGGCTTTGGAGCAAATTCAGTCTGGTTGGAACAACTAACCTAATATTGAAAGCACACAGTTAAAAGAGGGGCAGCGAGATTTGAGGGTTCTCTGCCCCTCTTTTTATTTTCCAAAGCACGAGTATAGGAGGAGCTGGAGCTAGTATGGGTGGACAATCACAACTACAGCCACAAATGAAGCCACAATCACAAGCCAAACAAACAGTCAGTCTTAGGGCGGTATTGCTGTCTCTTGTAGTATTAATAGCCAATGTTGTTGTTAATGGCTCAATCTTTTTGTTTTTTCGGGATTCGACGTTAAACCCGCTACTAACGGCAGTTCTGGCTGTCCTATGGGGGGTTCTGGGTGTTTATCTGATCTATTACACACTTACCTGGGCAGTTGAGCAATATCCTGATTATGTACGCCGAAAGGTGTTGCCCTATATTTTTATTGGTCCGGCAGTGATTATATTGGGTTGGCTACTGGTGCTGCCTGCGCTGCGGACCCTGTATTTAAGTTTTTTCAATGCTTCTTCAGAGAAATTTGTGGGCCTCAGCAACTATGCGGCGATCTTTAGCGATCATCTGATGGCGACGGCGCTTCGAAACAATCTACTATGGGTATTCGTAGGCACTTTAGCGTGTGTAGCCTTTGGACTCTTAATTGCGATTCTTGCCGATCGAAGCAGCTATGAGAAGCTAGCCAAATCGATCATCTTTATGCCGATGGCTATTTCTTTTGTAGCCGCAGGTGTTATTTGGANNACGGACTTTTGAACGCAATCGTTACTTATTTCGGGGGAGAACCACAGGCATGGACGAGTATGCTTCAGCCTTGGAACAACTTTTTCCTCATCATCATTCTGATTTGGATGCAGACCGGATTTGCGATGGTGATATTCTCGGCAGCCATTAAGGGAGTTCCTGATGACATTCTGGAAGCTGCGCGGGTAGATGGTGCAAATGAGGTGAAGATTTTCTTTGGAATCATGATCCCGTACATTTCAGCAACCATTCTGACGGTGACAACGACCATTATCGTCTTTACGTTGAAAATATTTGACGTCGTCATGGTGATGACGGGGGGTCAATACGATACAGAAGTAGTAGCGACGCAGTTCTATCGGCAATTCTTTATGTACCGCAATTTCGGTTATTGCTCCACGCTGGCTATTGTTCTTCTGATCGCAGTGTTGCCTGTGATCATAATTAATCTACGTCAGTTCCGCAAGCAGGGGGGATTCTAATGGCCGGCAAAAAGAAGAGAAAAGGCGGTAAGACGATTGTTAATATTGTGCTGGGCGTGATTTGTTTCATTTGGTTGCTTCCGACTCTNNAGACTGGATGGTGGAAAGCATTTCCTCATCAGGAGTGGAAGGCTGGAGAGACGATTCAGCTATCCAAAGATGTGGACCTCCGGGAGCCGATCGAGGTGAACGGCACAGCCTACACAGATGATCAGTTGAAGGCTGGAGTGAAGGCTGATGGCAGCCGACTCATGTGGGAGAATCGTAGAGCACGCACCATAAATCAACAGGAACAAGGCTGGAAGATGACACCGGATCTTACGCTGGATAACTATAATAATGTGCTCTCAGGTAAGGAATATAAACTCAAGCAAGCCGATGGCAGTGAAACGGTGCAAAAGGGTTCCGGATTGTCGCAGGCCTTCTGGAATACGCTAACGATTGCTGTTCCTGCTACGGTTATTCCGGTGTTGATCGCATCTTTTGCCGCATATGCCTTTGCTTGGCTGCGTTTTCCTGGGCGCAAAATCCTTTTTGTCATCATTATCGCTATGCTCGTTATTCCAATACAGGTAGCACTTATTCCAGTGCTTAAAGATTATACAGCTCTTGGACTGAACGGAAGCTATTTGGGCATTTGGCTGGCGCATACGGCTTTTGGGTTACCTCTAGTTACGTACTTCATGTATAACTTTATCAGTCAGCTACCTAAGGATTTGTTCGAATCTGCCTTTATGGATGGGGCCAGCCACTTCACGATCTTTAGTAAGTTGATTCTGCCGTTATCTGTGCCTGCACTGGCTTCTATCGGAATCTTTCAATTTTTATGGGTGTGGAATGACTACTTAGTCTCGCTGATTTTTATCGGCAATCAGCCATCCGTGCAGGTCATGTCGATGAAGATCGCCGACCTAGTGGGCTCACGCGGCAACGACTGGCATTTGCTTACCTCGGCTGCATTTATCTCCATGCTGATGCCACTCGCTATTTTTTTCCTGCTGCAAAAGTATTTCG
>DJUJ01000137.1:1597-5138 GCA_002438345.1 Paenibacillus sp. UBA6285 | reverse complement strand
ACTTTTTCAGTGGCCTCGATTAGTCAGCAGCCTTTTTGTTTAGCCCTTGTTTCTTAAATTATTCTTCTCTCAGCTCTCTATTTTTAAAGATCGATAGTTGTTTTTTATGTAGTTAAAGCCAGAATAGACAGTTATGATTAATGCAAAATAGATTAAAATTTGATCAATAGGAATATTCGTAATAAAGGCGAATGGATGATTGTCTAACATAACAACTGTAATCGCAACCACTTGAGATACCATTTTAATTTTGCCGTATCGATCAGCTTGTAACACTATTTTCCGAGAAACAGCGACAAGCCTAATTCCTGTAATTATAACTTCCCTTGCTACGATAACTAAAGCAACCCATGCGTATAACATCTGCTGACTTACCAGTAGGATCAATGCAGCAGATATGAGTAACTTATCCGCCAATGGATCAAGTAACTTCCCAAGGTTTGTAACCTGGTTATACTTCCTAGCAATATACCCATCTAGTTTGTCAGTGGCTGATGCGAGTAAGAAAACAATGGCAGCATAATAAATTCCCTCTGGCCAATCAGGATATATTGAAAAAAGTAGAATGAAGATGGGGATTAATAATATTCTGGCGATAGTTACTTTATTAGCTAGATTCATAATTCCCTCCTGAATTCATAAGAATATAACCTTCATTGGAATTTTGTAAAACGATATCAAAGTTTCGATGGAAAGGATGCATAAACAAATCATACTGAATTCTACGTTCTTCATGAGATTTTCTTAAATCATTAATATCTGTTCCTCTTTCAGAGACATCACGTAGACTCCTCCTCATCAATTCAGTGTCTCCATCCGTATATAAGTACACTTTCAGATCAAACAAGTTCGGGTCTGCAAAAGCAACGCTCATGCCTTCTACAATATTCACTCTGTTTTGTGAAGCTATCATAGTACTCTTTAAATAATTCGTGTCTATTGTATAAAAATCTAAACCATCTCGCATCATTCGAATGTCTCTTTCTAAAGCGGATATATTATGAGCAGCAGGGTGACAAGCTGTCATTTTATTATGATGATGTTCATTGTTATATTCATAGTCGATTACAGTGTACTTTCTAAGATGAGAACCGATAATATAGGGGTCAGTATTCATATAATTTACACCCTCATGTTCCAGTAGCTTTAAGAGATTATGGGCAAACGTTGTCTTTCCAGATGCACCATGACCCGATATCCCAACGGTGACTCTTTTTACCTCACTGCTTATCGAATTGGCTATTTTATATAATACCTTATCCATATATTCCTCCATCTTGTCGTTATATATTTGAACCTATTAATAATTCTCGGGCGGGGCACTAAGTCTAGTGTCTGGTCTAAAATACTTGATATAGTTATGGTACATTTCTGTCTCTTTAAATCCAAGACTTTCATATAACGATTTTGCAAAATTGCCTTTGACTACTTCAAGGGTAACCTTATCCTCGCCCTTGCGAATAATCTCATTAACAAGATATTTAACAAAAGCTCTACCATAACCTCGTGATTGATGTTCTATCGAAATAGCAACAATACTTATTTTATTTCCTGCTATTTTTCCTATAGCTACTATAGTGCCATCAACTGTCATTACAAACATATTATCTTTATTTTTCGTAAACTGTTCCCGTTCCCATTCCACAGGTGTATAAAAAAACGAAGGATACATGCCTATACGCTGACGCATATGATAAAATGCTAATTCGCAAACTCTGTCCCATTCAAAGTAATCATTCTCCTCATAATTTCTTACCAGGATATTCTCTGAAGGAAAAGGGTCGCCCATTCGTTCCATGATATATGAGGTAAAGTATACGCGATAATTATTTCTTTCCAAGACGGTGATTAATTCAACATCGCTAGAAAGAACATTGAATACTGTATGCTCTACTAATTCATTATGTATAAGTACTTTTTCATATTCTTCTATTAACTTCGATCCTACATCCATTATGTCATACTCATTACTAACAAATAGGGTCGCTTGTGGTTTTCTTCCGAACCCATTAAATGAAAGAAAGCCTAAGAGTGTATCCTTAATGAGGGCAACCAAAATATTATCTTTGTTGGTCTCTTCATCCTGACAAAAAATCTTCAATAGATCATTATTGTGAAGTAACAATCGTTCAATTTGCGCCTTATCTCTTAGCGGACTATATTTGTGTATTAAAAAAGGGGGCATCTTGCTCCTCCATTCTAGAGACTTGTTATACCAAAAATAATCTTAAACGCGTTATAACTGTTCTTATTTTTTTAAAACCTTCCTTTAAGTCTATGATAACTACGGTTTTGCCAATCCAAATCCTGACATATAGCGAACGGAACCTTACCGGTTTCACAATTCCTTTTTCTTCAAATTCAGTTCCATCCTCTAACTCCGTTTCAGTTCTAATAAACCATGTATTGCCAAGACCAAATTCAATATATTTCATATATCTAGCACACTTTCCTCCCAAGTGATTAGATGAGCCCATTCATTTTATCATACTAATTAGGATTAATCTGGTAAAGAATAATTATTGTTAAACTACCTAATCTAATTGAAAAACAGGCTGCCGAATCATACCGGCAGCCTGTTGTGATTGTGTTATGATTTTATTTCCCTTTGATAGAAATCATATAACTGATCAATAGATGAACTTGAAAAGATGGCCGTGGCTTGTTCGATTTTCTCACGTTTCCAATCGAACCAACGCATTTCCTTTAACTTTTCGATTTCTTGATCTGTAAATCGTTTTCTGATCTCTTTAGCAGGGTTGCCGCCTACTATTGTATATGGTGGAACGTCTTTTACAACAACCGATCCTGCCGCAATAATAGCTCCTTCACCTATTTTCACACCGGGCATAATCATTGCATTCATCCCAATCCAGACATCACTTTCTATTTTCGTATCCCCTTTGGGTTCGTAAGAGGTTTCAATCTGGTCTACAAAAGGATACACGGTAATCCATTCAGGATGATGATTGTGATTTCCACCCATCAGAATAATCACACCACTTGCAATGCAAACATAATTTCCTATAATCAATTTATCTAAATGCCAACCATAATCTTCGATCGGGTTAAATAACTTTCTGGACGTTTCGTCCCCCCAGAGATATCTGACGCAACCATCTTCAAAATCATGATTATCGTAATAACCCGAGTAGTAAGAGTACTCCCCTACCTCAATCATTGGGTTGGTGACTATATCCTTTAAATACTTAATTTCAGACCAGTGGTTAAACAACTGTTGTTTCAATCTTTTCCCCTCGCTTCTAAGTAATTTGAATCATTTATCCTTAGAAGCTTGATACAGTAGCGACATTCTTAAACCGTTTCAAACGACGAAATCGTCCTCATCCTTTTCCTAATTAATGGGGACATTGTAACAAACGAATGATTTGTTCGTCAAATCAGCCTTACGGTTCCTTCTACGATACAGATAATCTTGTTCTGAAGTCATTTTCGTTAGTAATGTATTGAACATCTACATATCCATTTCGAATTGCGTTATGGTACAGCGCTTCAAGCTTCACCTGGTCTTTACCATAAA
>DJUJ01000137.1:0-1521 GCA_002438345.1 Paenibacillus sp. UBA6285 | reverse complement strand
ACTGAACATCTCTTACATCCTTCTCTTTTGGAAAAGCCTTAAAGTTCGCAAAGATAATATAGTATTCGTAACTCTCTAAAAGCTCCTTCAAAACTCTGCCGTCCATTCCATAGATTTCTTTGTGAAACAGAGCCTCACCTAACGTATCGTTTTGAATAAAATAAGACTCCTCACCACCTATATACCAATGGAATGTCTCTGTATTAAATGGCTTTAATAGATCTCCAAGTATTTTCCCATGTTCATTAGGAATCTTAAAAGTGATTCCTCGTCTCATGTATATCCCCCCTTTTTCTCNNAATCCCCGTCAATCGTCATGCCTTCGAGTTATTGATCGTTGCTTAACTATGCACTCGCTCTTTTCCACCTAGACCCAATGTAGATGCCGTTAAAGTATGAACTTCATGCAGAAGCTCTGGATTCTCTAATAGTGACAAGCCATAAGAAGGGATCATTTCTTTAATCTTCGGTTCCCACTCTTTTATATGTTGAGGGAAACATTTGTTAAGTACTTCAAGCATCACGTGAACAGCCGTAGAAGCTCCTGGAGAAGCACCTAGTAATGCTGCAATCGAACCATCTGCGGCGCTAATTACCTCTGTACCAAATTGAAGGATACCTTTCCCATCTTCTGTATCTTTGATAACCTGCACGCGTTGGCCTGCTACGACTAGATCCCAATCCTCGATTTTGGCATTCGGGATAAACTCTCGTAATTCCTCCATGCGCTTTTCTTTCGACAGCAACACTTGCTCGATCAGGTATTTTGTCAAAGACATGTTTTTTGCACCTGCCGACAACATCGTTAGGAGATTATCCGGTTTTACGGAAGTTATCAAATCAAACATTGAGCCGGTTTTTAAAAATTTTGGCGAGAAGCCAGCAAACGGTCCAAATAGCAACGATTTTTTGTTGTCAATAAATCTGGTGTCAAGATGCGGAACAGACATAGGAGGCGCTCCGACCTTAGCTTTACCGTATACTTTTGCATGATGCTGCGCAATAACGTCTGGATTATTACACACCATAAATACTCCGCTTACCGGGAATCCTCCAATATGTTTTCCTTCAGGAATACCGGACTTTTGCAGCAAATGCAGGCTTCCTCCCCCGCCACCGACAAAGACAAATTTTGCAGTATGGCTTTCAATGGTACCGCTGTCGTTTTTCACTTTCAAGTCCCACGACCCATTGCTCGTACGTTTGATTCCATCCACACTATGTTTATAATGAAGATCTACATTTTTACTCTTTAAGTGGTCAAATAATATGCGCGTTAAAGCACCAAAGTTAACATCTGTGCCGGTGTCGATTTTTGTTGCTGCTATAGGTTCATTCGATGGACGATTTTGTATAATAAGCGGTATCCATTCCATTAGTTTTCTAGAGTCATCGGAAAATTCCATCCCTTGAAACAAAGGATTCTTTGACAGCGCTTCAAATCTTCTCTTCAAAAAAGCTACATTCTTCTCCCCAAGTACCAAACTCATATGGGGCAATGGCATGATAAAGTCCTGCGGA
>DJUJ01000108.1:23090-30539 GCA_002438345.1 Paenibacillus sp. UBA6285 | reverse complement strand
GCATAATTTTGCTGAAATCATTCCGATTTCTGCTAAGATGGGTAGCAATGTTAACACGTTATTAGAGCAAGTCGCCAAGTACTTGCCGGAAGGTCCACAATACTACCCAGAAGATCAAATTACGGATCACCCAGAGCAATTTGTGTGCGCAGAACTAATCCGTGAGAAGATTCTGCATTTGACGCGCGAAGAAGTGCCGCATTCCATTGCCGTGGCTATCGAAGATATGAGGGTTGAGCCAAATGGAGTGGTGCATGTGTCTGCCGTTATTTTTGTTGAACGTGATTCTCAGAAGGGAATAATCATCGGCAAACAAGGTGCGCTGCTGAAAGAGGTTGGCAGACGGGCTCGGACAGACATTGAGAACCTTTTGGGTTCGAAGATTTTTCTAGAGCTATGGGTAAAAGTGAAAAAAGACTGGCGTAATCAGGACCGCGTTCTGCGGGATTTGGGCTTCCATAAAGACCTTTAAGATCTGTATCCCTCATTCCTCGTTTGGCAGGAATTGCAAGGATAGAACCTGGCCCATCGCACATCCTAATTCTTGAAGAGACATCGTCTTTCCCAAGAAAGGATGAATACGAATGCGAAACTTTTCGTGGAAGTATTTTGCAGTGACAGGAGACGTCGATGCTTACCTGCTATACAAGGAAGCTGGCCATCCACTTGAAGACAGTGGATTACAGCTAGTGGAGGAAGAGAAGGTCTGTGATGAAGAAGCGAAATAAGGACTGGTTGCTTGCCGAATGGTTGGGGGAAGAGGCATGCTACACAGGGTGGAAGGGATCGTCATCCGCAGCATGGACTACGGCGAGGGGAATGCAATCATTACGCTTTGCACCGAGAACGCCGGGAAAGTAGGAGTTCTGGTGCGAGGCGCTAAGAAGGTCAAAAGCCGCCATGCTGCCCTGATCCAGTTGTTCACCGTCGGGGAATTTGTTTTTTTTAGAAATAACGGAGGTCTTGGGACGCTGAATTCCGGCGAAATTACGAAGTCTCACCACCCTCTGCGTGAGGATTTGATCAAAGCTGCTTATGCGTCTTACGCTTGTGAACTGCTTGATAAAGTCCTGCATGATGAGGAAACGGGGAGCTTCTGGTTTCGCCAGCTTACGGCCTGCCTGAACGCACTTGAAGAAGATAAGGAACCTGGAGTTATCATAAATGTTTTTGAAATGAAGATTTTGCAAGCCGCCGGTTATGGCCCAGAGTTCGACAACTGTGTTATATGTGGAGCCTAGAAGCCTGATGAACAACTGCTGATAAGCCCACGTCTTGGTGGGGCCCTGTGTCGCAGCTGTAAACATAATGATCCTCCAGCTATGGAAGTCTCTGCTCGTGCCTTGAAGCTGCTACGCTTATTCGCCAGACTTGATCTAACTAGATTAGGGAATGTAGATGTCAAGGAAAGTAGCCGAGATGAGCTTAAAAAAATTATGCGAGCTTTTATGGATGTGCAGCTTGGATTAAAGCTGAAATCACAGAATTTCTTAGATCAGCTCGACAAGTACAAGATTTGACGAAATCTGATTTTTCCGTTACTATAGGAACAGTTTAATTATTGTATTGTATATGATCGCCGTTTTGCTCCAATTCGGGAGAGCGTGCATTGATCGGGAAATTAGTGAGCTATATTGTCGCGATTCAGCGAGCTGGGGGTAGTGAGAGCCTGGCGGGACAACGTTCATGAACATGGCACCCGGGAGTACGGATATGGCGAATGAAAGTGGATTTCGTTCTTGTCATTGGCAACGATATTAGCTATTTCAAGGAATGGAATCAAGTAGGGTGGAACCGCGGGAGAATAAGTTAAGCTCTCGTCCCTATGTCTGTTAATCAGGCATGGGGGCGGGGGTTTTTTGTTGCTGTCAGGAACTAAAAGTGCCGCCTCCATGGTAGGAAGTTTTAAGCAAGATGAGGCAAGCATAAACGCCTTCGACGTCCTTATAAGGACGGTAAGCGTTTAAGCGAGAAATATAAGAAATAAAGTATTGTGTGAAACTTATACTTTATTATATTTTAAAAAAACTTGTAAAGCGAAGGAGACGGTATTATGAACTTTCAGCAGATGATTTTGACGCTGCAGCAGTTCTGGGCTGAACAGAACTGTATTATCGTACAGCCTTATGACACTGAAAAAGGCGCCGGCACGATGAACCCTATGACTTTTTTACGCTCACTAGGTCCTGAACCATGGAGAGTTGCGTACGTTGAGCCTTCACGTCGCCCATCCGATGGACGTTATGGAGAGAACCCGAACCGTCTGTATCAGCATCATCAATTTCAAGTGATTATCAAACCATCACCTGATAATATTCAGGAGATCTATCTAGATAGTTTGAAAGCACTCGGCATTGATCCGCTCTTACATGATATCCGTTTTGTCGAGGATAACTGGGAGAACCCTTCGCTAGGCTGTGCAGGTCTAGGATGGGAAGTATGGCTGGATGGTATGGAAATCACTCAGTTTACGTACTTCCAACAGGTAGGTGGTATTGAGGCCAATCCGGTTGCCGTAGAGATTACTTACGGAATGGAACGCCTAGCATCCTACATTCAAGATAAAGAGAATGTATTCGATCTCGAATGGGTTAGCGGCATGACTTATGGTGACGTTTTTCATCAACCAGAGTTTGAGCATTCTACTTACACCTTTGAAGTATCTGATGTAAAAATGCTATTTTCACTGTTTAATATGTATGAAGAAGAAGCGCGTAGAGCGATGGAGAAACACCTTGTGTTCCCAGCTTATGATTACGTGTTGAAATGCTCACATAGTTTTAATCTACTGGATGCACGTGGAGCAATCAGTGTTACTGAACGGACTGGATTTATTACCCGAGTGCGTAATCTTGCCCGCTCCGTAGCGGCAACATATCTTGAGGAACGCGAGAAGCTCGGCTTCCCGCTGCTGAAGAAAGAAGGTGCTGACCGTGTCTAAAGATATATTGTTTGAGATCGGTCTGGAGGAAATACCTGCACGTTTTATCCGTGCTGCGATGGAGCAGTTGCAGGATAAAACATCCAAATGGTTGGAATCTGCGCGTATTGCTCATGCTGGAGTTACCGCATATGCCACGCCACGTCGTCTGACTGTGTTCGTTAAAGACGCAGCTGAGAAGCAAGAGGATATTAGCGAAGAGGTCAAGGGCCCATCACGCAAAATTGCACTGGATGCAAACGGTGACTGGAGCAAAGCTGCTTTAGGATTTGCCCGTAGTCAGGGCGTATCTCCGGAGCAATTTACGTTCAAAGAATTAGCTGGAGTAGAGTATATTTATGCCACTAGAAATAGTGCTGGTGTAGAGACCGCTTCTTTGCTTTCAGAAGGACTTCTGGGGATTGTAAATGCTATGACTTTCCCGAAGAACATGCGCTGGGGAGCTTACGAATTTAAATTCGTTCGTCCGATCCGTTGGTTAGTTGCTCTTTTTGGCAAAGATATTATTGATTTGGAAATTACGGATGTAAAAGCTGGGAATGTGAGCCGTGGACATCGTTTCCTCGGTACAGAGACTGTAATTTCGGAGCCTGCACAATATGTGGAGAGCTTGCGTGCGCAACATGTACTTGTAGATGTAAAAGAACGGGAAGAACTGATCCTGAATCAAATCAACCAATTGGCTGAAGAGAAAAATTGGACGATTGCGATCAAAGAGGATCTTTTGGAGGAAGTATTGTTCCTCGTTGAAACACCAACGGTGCTTTTTGGAACCTTCGACCCATCGTTCTTGAACATTCCGCAGGATGTTTTGATTACTTCAATGCGTGAGCATCAGCGTTATTTCCCAGTTTTTGATGCAGCCGGCAAACTTCTGCCCTTCTTCGTAACCGTGCGTAACGGGAATGCAGTATCTTTGGATGTTATTGCTAAGGGAAATGAGAAGGTACTCCGTGCTCGTCTATCAGATGCCAAATTCTTCTATCAAGAAGATCAAAAGTTGAAGATTGACGATGCGTTAGCCAAACTAGAAAATATCGTCTACCATGAAGAGCTTGGCAGTGTTGGAGACAAAGTGCGCCGTATTCGCCAAATCTCCGATCGTCTTGCTGTAAAGTTGGGATTGTCTGATACAACTCTCTCTGAAGTAAGTCGGACTGCTGATATTTGCAAATTCGACCTTGTGACTCAAATGGTTTATGAATTCCCAGAACTTCAAGGCACCATGGGCGAAGATTATGCACGCAAAGCAGGAGAGCCTGAAACTGTGGCAAAAGCAATCTTCGAGCATTATCAGCCGCGGTTCGCGGGAGATGCAGTACCTTCAACGGATGCCGGTTCGGTTGTCAGCATTGCGGATAAGATCGATACGATTGTGGGTTGCTTCTCCATCGGTATTATCCCAACAGGTTCTCAGGATCCTTATGCACTGCGTCGCCAGGCTGCAGGGATTGTTCAGATCGTGCTTGAGCATAAATTGCCGATTACGCTGCGCGAAATTTTTGAAGCAGCGATTGAAATTCATAAAAATTCAGGGAATTCGAAACATTCTGACGATGAACTACGTATAAACCTGTACGAGTTCTTCGGTCTGCGTGTAAAACGTCTTTTATCCGACAATGTACGCTATGATGTTGTGGACGCTGTTACAGCAGCTGGCTTTGACAACGTGGTAGATGTTGTGGGCAGAAGTCGTGCTCTTATGGGTGCTGTCTTAGACCAAGCAGACTTCAAAATTACCGTAGATTCACTCACTCGTGTCAGTAATCTGGCAGCTAAAGCAACTAGCGAAGTGATTGATCCTTCTTTACTTAAAGAAGATGCTGAGCTGCAGCTGTACAATACATGGCAGGAGTTACACACACCGTATCTTGAAGCGATGTCGGCGAATTATGCCGAAGAAGCACTCCGTATTCTCTCGGGTCTAAAAGATGTTGTTACAGCATTTTTCGATTCCGTTATGGTTATGGCAGAAGATGAGCAGGTACGCGCTAACCGTTTAGCTCTGCTTGCTGGTATTGATGCCGATTCTAAGGCGTTTGCTGATTTTGGTAAGCTCGTCTGGTAAATTGATGAGCACCGGAGTTCCCGGCTGAATTCAAGATTCGACGTCGATATCGCATCTGGGAGTAGACTTCGTGATCAAAGGACAGCTTTTTGAACAACATCTATAAGAAAAGTTTGTGTCTTATGGTATAGAATGTTGGTTTGGGGTATAAATATACGGAACGGTGCCAATGCGTCATTTGACATCCGTTCCGTATTTATGCATAGAAAGAAGGATTTCTTGCGGTGAGGGCGTATATATATTACACGGGAAATTGGTGATGATCATGGAGAAGAAGTCCCAGTCTAGAACTATAGTCGTGGATGGGGATGCTTGTCCGGTCAAAAAAGAGATTGCCGAGGTAGGTCGCGCCTTTGGTGTGCCGGTACTGATGGTATCTTCTTATGACCATGCACTGAAAGCTGAAGAGGGTGTAACGGTTGTGCAAGTGGACCGAGGAGACCAGAGTGCCGATCTATATATTGCCAATCATATTTCTGCAGGAGATGTGGTATTGACTGGGGACTATGGTCTCGCAGCACTTGCGCTTGGCAAACGTTGCAGTGTGCTTTCTTTTCGTGGCCAGGAATATGTCGATTCCAAGATGGATTTTATGTTGGAGGGTAGGCATGCCAGGGCCGTGGAGCGAAGACGGGGACACTACTCTAAGGGTCCAAAACCTATAACGGCAGAAGAAAAAATATATTTTCAACATAAAATGACAAAACTTTTAATACTTTTGCAGGAGAATGTGGAGCAATAGCGAATTATATTTATTTGTTAAGAATTGAAGGTGGTTGAAGTGGCTAGCGGACACGGGAATATTCCGGAAGAGGTTATCGAAAGCGTGCTTGCACGTCATGATATTGTCGATACAGTCGGTAAGGTTGTCCATTTGTCCAAGCAGGGGAAATATTTATGGGGCCTCTGCCCGTTCCATTCGGAGAAAACCCCTTCCTTTACAGTTACCCCCGACCGGGGAGTATTTCATTGCTTTGGCTGCGGCATGGGTGGAAATGCCATCAAATTTAGGATGGAAATCGAAGGATTAACCTTCCCCGAAGCCGTCAAAATAATGGCTGAAGAAAGTGATATTCCCGTTCCTGAAGGTAAGGGAGGCTTGATGTCTCCTCCAGATCCGGAACGCGACCGGTTGATTCAAGCTTATGAATGGTCGGCAAAGTTTTATCATTACTTGCTGAAGAATACGGAACACGGTAAAGCCGCAATGGATTATTTAAGAGGCCGGAACTTCAGTGATAAAATGATTGACCAGTTTCAGATCGGATACGCTCCGGACCGCTGGGATACTTTGCTACAGTTTTTGGAGAAGCGGAATTTTGATCTTGCTGAAATGGAGAAAGGCGGACTCCTGTCTGCCCGAGGTGAGGGCAAAGGGTATGTCGATCGTTTCCGTGGTCGGATTATTTTTCCGATTGCGAACCGCACCGGCAAGGTGATTGCTTTTGCTGGAAGAATTCTTGGAGAAGGTCAACCCAAGTATTTAAATTCTCCGGAGAGTAGATTGTTTAACAAAAGCCGGATTTTGTACAACTTGCACCAGTCCAAAGCATCCATCCGCAAAACGCGGCAAATCGTCCTCTTTGAAGGATACGGAGATGTCATTTCGGCTTGGGAAGCGGGTGTGCATAACGGTGTAGCGACGATGGGAACATCTTTGACTGAAAGTCATGTGGCACTAATGAAGAGTCTGTCTGATGAGATTGTACTGTCTTATGATGGTGATCGGGCGGGACAAGCAGCGGCCATGAAGGCCATTCCAATGCTTGAAGGCAGCGGTCTGCGTGTAAAGATCGCCTTACTGCCAAGCGGACTGGACCCGGATGAATTCATCTCCAAGCATGGTGGAGAAAGGTTTAAGGATCAGGTTATTGATTCTGCTGTTTCTTCCATAAAATTTAAGCTTATATATCTGAAAAAAAACCATATACTCCTAGAGGAAGATGGCAAAATTGCCTACGTCAAAGAAGCTTTGGAGGTCATTGCTTCGCTGCATTCCTCAACCGAGAGAGAGGTTTACCTAAGGGAAATCGCTTCTGAGCTGGAACTTTCATATGATAGTTTGAAGCAGGATTGTAATTTACTTAGGGCATCGATGCAAAAAAACATCCCTGAAGGGGATAATAACGACAAAAGGTGGAATAATGGTAGGCATAAAAAAGGGCAAGTGCAGACACCAACTTTGCTGCCCGCTTATCATGTTGCGGAACGGCGTCTACTGTCCTTTATGATTCAGGACCCGGAAGCCGCCACGTATGTGGGCGAACGCCTCGGAGAAGAGTTCAACATCGATGATCATGCGGCAATTGCCGCTTATCTATATGCCTATTACGCGCAAGGCAAACCACCCGGCATTAGTCGGTTTCTATCATCGCTTCAGGATGATCGTCTGGAGAAAACTGCAACATCAATTTCCATGATGGATACACCTCCAGACTGG
>DJUJ01000108.1:19947-23078 GCA_002438345.1 Paenibacillus sp. UBA6285 | reverse complement strand
GTGACTTTTTGCGTGCGGCACAAATAGCAAGTGAGATTATAGCCCTAGAGAGACAATGAAATGTTGACAGGATGTACCTAGGGAGGAGGGAGTCGAATTATGGCGAACGATCAGCATACTGAATTGGAAGCAGAATTTACTTTGGATCAGGTTAAGGATCAGCTTATTGAGCAAGGCAAGAAAAGATCATCATTGCTATACAAAGATATTATGGAGAAATTATCGCCGTTTGATCAAGACCCCGAGCAAATGGAGGAGTTCTATGAACAACTCAGTGATTTGGGAATTGAAGTTGTAAACGAGAACGATGAGGAGGTTAACAGCCTCCGGCCAAATGAGGACAATGAGGACAAAGAGGGCGATGAGTTCAGCTTTGATGATGATTTGTCACTGCCACCAGGGATTAAGATTAATGACCCTGTCCGTATGTATCTGAAAGAAATTGGACGCGTTCCGCTGTTGTCGGCTGACGATGAAGTAGAGCTTGCTATGCGGATTAAGAATGGTGATGAGGAAGCAAAACGTCGTCTCGCAGAAGCAAACTTGCGTCTCGTAGTAAGTATTGCTAAACGTTATGTCGGACGCGGCATGCTGTTCCTAGATCTGATTCAGGAAGGTAATATGGGTCTGATCAAAGCGGTAGAGAAATTTGACCATAATAAAGGGTTCAAATTTAGTACGTATGCAACTTGGTGGATTCGTCAGGCCATTACCCGCGCGATTGCGGATCAGGCACGTACGATTCGTATTCCTGTACACATGGTTGAGACGATCAACAAGCTGATTCGTGTCTCTCGGCAATTGCTGCAAGAACTGGGACGTGAACCTTCGCCAGAGGAAATTGCAGCTGAGATGGAGCTGACGGTTGAGAAAGTTAGAGAAATCATGAAGATTGCCCAAGAGCCAGTATCACTCGAAACACCGATCGGTGAAGAAGATGATTCTCATCTGGGAGATTTCATTGAGGATCAGGAAGCATTAGCTCCTGCGGATGCAGCGGCTTATGAACTGCTGAAGGAACAGCTGGAGGATGTACTTGACACGCTCACGGAGCGTGAAGAGAATGTACTTCGTCTGCGTTTTGGCCTAGATGATGGCCGGACGAGAACGCTTGAAGAAGTCGGCAAAGTGTTCGGTGTTACCCGTGAACGGATTCGCCAGATTGAAGCTAAAGCGTTACGTAAGCTTCGTCACCCTAGCCGCAGCAAACGGCTTAAGGATTTCCTTGAATAGTATTTCATGAACTGGACCTTCTGCTGCTCAGTAGCAGGAGGTTCTTTTATTTGAATTTACGACCATAAAAGTGCTGACCTTGTGTATCTGGAAAGAAGGATGAGCCAGTGAATTTGGAAAAACGCGAAATTATTATAAAAGAGATTCAGTATTGGAGAAATAACAGATTGCTGCCAGAGCAGTATTGCGATTTCTTAACCAACCTGTATGATGATGAAGCTGCGGACAAGGATAACAATCCAATTTCGCTGAAGAATCTACAGCAGGGAAACATCAAAATTTGGCTGTTTGGTTTTGGAATTATTTCCTTGATTTTCTTGATTAGTCTTTATTTTAGCGTTTTTCCCTGGCCTTTGCAACTTGCAACAGCACTATCCGTATTAATTGTCTGTTATGGATACTCAACGGTTTACAGGGACCGAAATCATGTTATTAATCTTATCCTAGCGGGGCTGGGCAGTGTCTTAACGCTTGGTTTCGGACTATGGATGATTGCTTTGCATGATCTTGATCCTCAGCTCTGGAGACCGATTCTGATTGGAGCCTGCGGCTTGTTATGGTGCTTTCTGGGATTTGTACTCCGGATCGGCTTGTTGCAGTACTGCGGATATGCCTTTTGGGCATTACTATATGCGGGGTTCTTCGGTGGAAGGCGCCCTGAGGCTTCGATTCTAGAGCTTGAGCTCTTATGGCTTCCACTCTGTGTAATGATGGTGTGGTTAAGCTGGCTTTTACATCACAAAGTTAAAGGCGTTGCTAGTGTTTTTTTGGCAGTAGGAGTATCTCTATGGATTATGCCAGAGCTCGATGCTCTTTTATTGAGACAGGATTATCCACAGTGGATTTCGTTTATGCTAATTTTAAAAATTGCGGTAGGCTTGGCCCTGCTGTTCTTGTTTCGAAAAAAATGGATAACGTGGGTGGCAACATGAACAATGTGAAATTATCAGATCGCCTTCAGCAATTGCTGAAGCAAATTCCGCAAGGAAGCAGGTTGGCAGACATCGGCTCTGATCATGCGCTGCTTCCTGTGGCTGCTGTAGAAAGCGGTAAGGCTGTATTTGCAGTAGCAGGTGAGGTAAACCCGGGTCCTTTTGATGCTGCTTGTAAAGGCGTTGCAGAGGCTGGACTAGGGAAGGTGATCTCGGTACGTCGAGGGGATGGCCTTGAGGTACTGGAACCTGGTGAAGTTAATTGTATCACGATCGCNNGGCATGGGAGGGGCTTTAATTGCCTCGATTTTAGACCGTGGTCAGAGTCAAGGGAAGCTAAAGGATGTTACAACACTGGTACTTCAGCCGAATGTGGGCGAGGATATTTTGCGCCGCTGGCTACTAAATAATGACTGGGTTCTTGTAGCTGAAAGTATTCTTGAAGAAGACGGCAAGCTGTATGAAGTATTGACAGCTGTACCAGAGGATGCAAATGCTGGAATTACGAATGCGAATGTATATCGAGAGGTAACGTTAGGGGATTCCGCTATGATTCGTGGTCAGGATACTTTGCTCCAGATGGGACCTTATCTGCTCCAAGCGCCGAATGATGTGTTTTTTGCCAAGTGGCAGGGAGAGATTCAGAAATTGGAAGGCATTCTGAGATCGTTGTCACGTTCAGAACTTGAATCTGCGGAGAATAAACGGAAATTAATTCGAGATCAGATCAAGGAGATTACGGAGGTGCTAGAATGTTTGCCAAAGGACAAACAGTAATTCAATATATGGAGCAACTGGCTCCGAAGCATTTAGCCGAAGATTGGGACAAAATCGGACTGCAACTAGGTACGCTGCAGAAAGAAATAACCAATGTATTGGTTGCACTGGATGTTAATGATGAAGTAGTAGAAGAGGCGATTAGTCTCGGCTGTAACCTAATCATTGCCCACCATGCGATTATTTTCC